>DASXYH010000038.1:0-5781 GCA_036502545.1 Spongiibacteraceae bacterium | reverse complement strand
ACGCCGTTGGCGAATGCGGTGCGCAACTCGGGCAACGTATAACGGCTGGCCGGGCCGAACAACTCGATGAATTCGCCGAAATTTCCAACCGGAGTCGGCGTTGTCGGCCCGCGATCGGTAACGCCGACCACACCCAGAATACCGGTCGCGCCCAACAAAACCGGAGCGGGCTCGAACTCTGTTTTTACTTGCACACCGGGAATAATCAGCGCCGACGCCATGTCTATCTCCCTATAACGGTCTATTCGAATTCAATAAAAGTTCACGCATGCATTTGAAGATGCATAGCATCGGGGGAAACGCAGCAGCGTATTCCGCAAATCAAGAATTAGATCGGTACGACTTTAATCGACACCGGAAAAAATCTTTTGCGAGGAGGTTTATCGATGCAGAGTGGAGAGCTTTATTCATCACAACAATCCCTTTGTGTTGCGCAGATCTTTAATTCAGCGGGTTCATTAACCCGGAGAATTCTATCTGCGTATCCTAAACTTTCGATTGCCACAAATTATTTATCCAAATAATTTGTGTGGCGGTAGTAGACATCACTCAAAATCTTTTTACAACCTAATAATCCAATTTTTTTATTTTTTATTAGAATATTTTTTGCGAACGCAAATTCCGCTTTAATCGCCGAAATAACTATATCGCAGCGCTCGCAACAATAAGTGAGACCCAGATCGCATCTGCTGGCGATGAATACAATAAGGAAACTCTGATCAAGTGATTTTCGTTAGCCCGACCATTGCACCACTCTCGCAGCGGGTTGGCGCTGGAAGGGGTTCTCTTTTTCAGGACTTCCGTGGCGAGCATTCAAGTCGCTTCAGTGTAATCGGCCTAGCAGAACTCGACGACTTCTCCAATGCCGAATAGCATGGAGCTTCGATAAGATCACCTTCTTGTCCTGAAAAAGAGAACTCCTTCCGGCGCCTCATGCTCTGCTACAACGTGCCTTTAACAAAAAACACTTAATCAGAGTTTCTTTAAAACAGCCCCGCAGCGATATTGATCGTCAGTGCCAACACGGTGGTGTTGAAAATAAAAGCCAGCACGCAATGCAGCAATCCCAGCCGGCGCATCGGCTTCGATACGAAATTTACGTCGGCGGTTTGCGCCGAGGTACCGATGACAAAAGCAAAGTAAAGGAAATCGCCATAATCGGGCGCGTCATCGTTCGGAAATTGCAGCCCGGGATTACTGTGCTCGTTCAATTCCAGGTAATAATCGTGCGCGTAGTGCAGCGCGAACATCACGTGCGTAAACACCCACGATGACAGAATCGTGAACGCCGCCAGACTGATGTGGGCATAGCGATGCTCATTTTGCAGCGTTTTCGCCAGCCCCAACTCCACCACGATCGCGGTCATGCTGGCTACCGCTGCGATGATAACCAAAATCAAAATCAGCCATTTACCTTCGTCCTGCGATTGCGCGCGATAGCGGATGTGCTCGGGCGAGGAACCCATCATGCAGCCGCTGAGCAGCAAATACAGCACAACACCGAAATTCCAGCCGATGATGAAACGCGTAACCGTTTGCAGCGTTGCTGCCGGCGGCAGCAGCGAAGCGAGTACAACGCCGGCGAACACCGATAAGAAGAGACGCGGTCGCGCGCGTACGTGCCGATAAAGATACCGATGCGGAAGTTTTGAGTTTTTCATGCGCCGATCAATCTGAATGCCTTTATATACGCAGTACAATTTTGCCGACATGCGCGCTGGACTCCATTAAAGCATGCGCCTGCGCGACATCGGTAAAATCGAACACGCGATAGATCAGCGGCGCACAGCGGCCTTCATCCAATATTGGCCATATGTGTTGATGCAGTTGCGTGGCGATTTCTGCTTTCTCAGCCTGCGTGCGCGGCCGCAGCGTCGAGCCGGTCACGAGCAGACGTCGCGTCATGATGCGGGTGAGATCGAACTGTTGCACAATCGTGCCGCGCTGCAAACCGATCAGCAGCAAACGTCCCTGCGGCGCGAGACTCGCCAGATTGCGCGGCGTGTAATCGCCCGCCACCATATCGAGAATGACATCGACGCCACGCTTGTGCGTGTGCTCGGCAATCACCGCGGCAAAATCGGCGGTGCGATAGTTGATAGCAATTTCGGCGCCGAGCCGTACGCAGGTTGCGCATTTTTCTTCCGACCCCGCCGTGACGAATACACGCGCGCCGAATTCAACGCCGAGTTGCAACGCAGTAATGCCGATGCCGCTGCTGCCGCCGTGTACCAGCGCGCTTTCGCCGCGCGCAAGCCGACCGATTTGAAACAAATTCGCCCACACGGTGAAATAATTTTCCGGCAGCGCGGCCGCCTGCACCGCATCGTAACCGCGCGGCCACGGCAAGCATTGCGTCGCCGGCACCGCGCAATATTCCGCATAACCGCCACCGTTCGCGAGCGCGCAAACACGGTCGCCGATACGCCAGGCGGAAGAGTCATTTACATCGACAACAGTTCCGGCCACTTCCAATCCGAGAATCGGACTTGCATCCGGTGGTGGCGGATAAAAACCCCGCCGTTGCTGGATATCGGGACGATTGATACCGGCCGCCTCGACTTTGATCAGCACTTCGCCGGCTTTCAGTTGCGGCAGCGGTCCCTGCGCGATTTGCATGGCCTCCGGCGCGCCCGGGTGATCCACACTGACGAAGCGCATACGGTCAGGTAAAGTCATTTTTGTCTTCTTCTATTAATCCGGTATTGAACATTATCAGGTTAATAATGGATTCATGGATGAATCCGTGTCGTTCGCAGCGCGCATCGCCAATTCTTTTCCCAGCTGCGCGCGCTGCTCCGGCGTTGTCTCGAACAGCGGGCTGCGCAAACCGAGTTTATGCAGCAGCGTTGCCGCGTCGTACGGCGCATGTACTTTGGTATCGTTATCGAAATAGCAAAATACCGGCCGCGAGGCATGAGCTGGCGGCGCAATATCACTGATCAGCTGCGCATCCGGCGGCTGACTCCCATGATTCCACGCATTGATGCGCGCCGCCCAGCGCTCGAGCGCGGCGTCGGTATAGCCGCTGGCATAGAGTTCTTCGGCGCCATGCAGGCGCATATAGATGAAATCGGCAGTGATATCTTCGTAATACGGCCATTTGCCCGCGGTATCGGCGATCACCAATGCAACGCGATAGTGCCGCAACAACGCGATAAATTTTTCATCGACAAAACTGTTATTGCGAATTTCAATCGCGTGGCGAAATTTGCGATTGTGATCGATCTCCAGCGCAACGCGGCCGCGCATGCGCTCATCGTGAGCGCGCGCCTGCGCGCCGGCTTTCGCGGTATCGTGCGGCAACAGTTTGAGAAAATTCTCGAACAATTCAGGATCGAAACGAAAGCTGGGCGGAAACTGCCATAGAATCGGTCCAAGCTTTTCCTTTAAATTAAAAAGTCCCGATGCAAAAAAATTAGCGATCGGCTTTTCGACATCGCGCAAGCGCAGTATATGCGTGATGTAGCGTGGCGCTTTTACGCTGAAAACAAAATCAGCCGGCGTATCGCGATACCAAGCAGTATAACTTTGCGGCCGCTGCAGATTGTAAAAAGAGCCATTGATCTCGATACTCGGCAGCATGCGCGAGGCAAACTCCAGCTCGCAGCGCTGCGGCAGCTGGGCCGGATAAAAAGTGCCGCGCCACGGCGGATAGCGCCAGCCGGAAATGCCGATACGCAGCGCGCTCATTTTCGTCACGCTAACGATTGCCTGCGCACGCGTTTCAATACTTCGCTGCCGTAAAAATCGATAACGCGCGCCTGATCTTTTTGTCCGGAATGAATGTTTACAATTGTCGCGCCGCTGGCGAACAACTCTTCGATTGCGCGTATATGCACCGTAGGATCGGTGCCGATTGCCCAATCGGCATACACTTTTTCGAGTGGAATTTCGCTATCGGCGCGTTGATGAATCGTGCGCGGGTCCGCAATATTGTGATAGCCCTTGAACGCTTTCGGCCCGAAGCGCCACAATTCCGCAGCCACCTCCGCTTCTTTTTTATCGCCGACGACAACATAGTGTTCAACCAACACCGGCACATCGCCGAGTTTTTTTCCGGCAGCGGCCAGGCCTTCTTCGAATTTCGATTTATGTTCCTTCCATGTTTTTGGATCAGTGACGAGACCATCGCCGTATTGGCCGGCGCGACGCATCGCCTTCGGCCCGTTCGCCGCCATTAAAATCGGCAGCGGCCGCGTCGGTGCATCGTATAATTTTGCATTCACGCGATAATATTTGCCGTCGTGAACGATCTGTTCGCCGGTCCATAATTTGCGAATAAGCTCAGTCGCTTCAATTAAACGCTCGGAGCGCTGCTGCCAGTTCGGCCAATCGCCTGTGGCGGCCTGCTCGTTCAGTGCCTCACCCGAACCGATGCCTAAAAATACGCGATCAGGATAAAGTAAACTCAGCGATGCAAATGTTTCCGCAACCACGGCTGGGTTATAACGCAGCGTCGGACAAGTGACGGTGGGCCCAATCCAAATCGATTGTGTGCGCTGCCCGAGCGCGGCGAGTGTCACCCATGCCGAACTCGAATGACCCTCGTTATCCTGCCAGGGCTGAAAATGATCGCTGGTCGCCAATAAATCGAAACCGGCTTTTTCCGCGGCAACACCCAGATCGATCAATTGCGCCGCAGTGAATTGTTCGTGACCGAGCATGAAACCGATCGAACGCTGCGCGAGAGAGCTCATATTTTTCTTGCGCTGCGTCGATTGCGCTTCGGTAAGCGTGTTGCCGGTAGCAGCCAATGCGTTGCCGGCAACAGCGGAAGCGGTAGCCGCCAATAACAAGCCAGCCGACTGCAGAATATTGCGCCGACGCAGCGGCCAGCGAAATTGTTTCCAAGCGGAAGATTCCATGATAATTCCTCTCTAACTCGTGTTTAGCGTTAACGGAATTCATCATCATGTTTGCTGGGCGGCGCGTCGGTTTTGCAGTTAACTTATCGAATATGTTTAATCGCGCACGAATTTCGATATTCCACGAAGCACTAATCTTGCGTCGATAAAATACTTCACGACCGCCGTGTCGCGCTTTATCGTGCAGCACCTATCGACCGAGCCATCAATCAATGAAAAGCACAGATACCGTCAGCGGCATAATCGATTATCTCAATCAACATGATTTACGTGCTGCGAACAGCGATTGGCGCGAGCGTCCACTGTATATTGACGAAGATGGCGTTAATGCCAGTTACGCGGGGTTTAAACTGGGCAGCCTGTTCCAACCCATCGTCACGCACGATAAAGATCGTGCGCACGTCGTCGCCTATGAAGCATTGTTGGCGGTACATGCCGCCAGCGGCTCGCCGTTGCATAGCGTGATCGAACCGGAAGCCCTATTTTTATCGCAGCCGGGCAATAAGGAAATCACGCTGCTCGATCGTCTCGCACGCACACTGCACGCGCTGAATTTTTTGCTGCAGGATGTCGATGGTGCGTTGCATTTGAACGTGCATCCGCTGCATGTGCTTGCGGTCAGCGCCGATCACGGCCTGGTGTTCGAAAAAATATTGCGCCAATGCGGGCTTGAGCCAACGTCGATCACACTCGAAATTCCCGAGCATCATATCCGCGATAAACATTCATTGCACGTCGCCATACGCGAATGGCAATCGCGCGGCTACAAAATTGCCATCGATCAGTTCGGCGAAAAACATTTCACCTTGGAGCGCGTATTGGAACTGGAGCCGAATGTCATCAAGCTCGCGCCCGCGCTAGCGGAGCACGCGGTCGATTGCATGCCGCAGCGCGACAAAGACAAAATCGCCAG
>DASXYH010000037.1:0-21173 GCA_036502545.1 Spongiibacteraceae bacterium | reverse complement strand
TTAACCTTCATTTCGCACTCGTTTATGTTTCAGCCGATTTGGTCGAAATTAGCTCTTAGTTGTGGTTTAGAATCATGGCTGCATGAGACCTATATTTGAGCAAATACACTGCCAACCTAGCATTGGCTTTTTAACTTCGGTAACCTGTGCAAATTGCTCGCGAGATCATCTGTTATGTCTGCGTCAACGCCAGATACAGCTTTGGATATAGAAGTCCTAAAGCAATTTCGAATTATTATTAAATCGATTCGCGGCCATTTCCAATCAATTGAAGCATCTTGCGGTATTTCGGGAGCACAGCTCTGGGCGCTCGCCAAAATCGATAGTACCAGCGATATCACCATTAGCGAATTGGCCAAGGAACTTGCCATTCACCAAACCACGGCGAGCAATTTGGTCGAAAAGCTTTGTGCAAAAAAACTGATAAAAAGAGTACGCCAGCATACGGATCAGCGCTTCGTTTCACTGATGCAGACTGCGGCTGGCAAAAAAATGCTCGCTCAAGCCCCGACTCCACTGCAAGGCTTATTGCCCGATGCGCTCGGACGTATGCCATATAAAAAATTGCTCATGCTCCACGAATTGCTAGGCGATTTGCAGAACCTCATGGCAAGCATCGACGAAAGCGCGGCGGCGGCCCCTCTGTCTGATGATGATACGGAAGCCGTCGATATGACGCAAAAGCGAGCGACAAAACGCAAATAAGCTTTTTTTGAACGGAGAAAAACTCGATGGCTTGCTGAGTGCCAAAAAAGGTTTACCTTAATATTTTTGTCTAAAATAAGACGATTCATGATCTCGCAATTGAGCTGATTGCTGAAAAATTCGGTCATTTTCCGCAATTAGAATGCAAAACCTTGCTCTGTGGAATATAGTACATTTGTACAAATGTACTTGTGCGTTTGCTTTCAATAGAAATACCATTCTCTGCAATAACCACAACATCCTAAGTTTTGAGGTAGGTTATGCAAAAACAGCGGCGCTATACGGAGACGTTGAATACGAGTTGGTGGGGTTGGGTTGTGCTCATCGCATGTATGCTTGTATTTTTGGCCTGGTATTTAAGGGAAAGTCCACAACCGACAACATCGACATCCATTTTACCGATGACTTCTGTACAACCCCAACCGATTCTACGCAACGATCCAAACGCGCAGGCGGCGTCCGAAGAGAAGCTCAAACCATTGGCCGCTACGCCGAGGACTCTTGCAGATAGCGACGGTGACGTGATTGTTGCGGCGAACGACCTTGCACCACAACTGGTGCAATGGTTAACCCCGAGCGAACAAATTAGAAAATGGGTGGCGCTGGTCGATCAAATAGCGGATAGCAAAATACCTCAGAACAACAGGCCGCTCGATTACCCCGTGACCTTGTTTGAGGTCGAACGCCATAAAGACAAACTGTTACCCAATACGGCCAATTACCAGCGCGCAAGTTGGCTGATCGGCGTCTTGGCCGATATCTCGGCAATTCGTTTAGCCCACTACTACCACGAATGGCGTCCTGCCTTCGAGAAAGCGCATAAGGAGCTTGGAATACATAACAGCTTTGACAAGCAATTACACAAAGCCATACAAAACGTGCTTGAAGTCAAGCCGCTAATTACAGAGCCCGAATTAATTCAGTCCGGCGTCTATTATCAATATGCCGATCCCAATCTGGAGAGCGCCGGCCATGTCGAAAAATTGTTATGGCGGATGGGATCGGAAAACACGCGAAAGTTACAGCACTTTTTACGCGAGCTTGAACCATTGCTCTGACGTCGTCGAGTTTGCTCCGACATATTTTGAAAACTGGATCGCAACAACAACCGCTTGATGTAACCAATAACATTTGATGCAACCAACAATTATGCTGCGCTCGACAAATAGCCGTCTTCAAAAACGTACCATAATATGGCTAGATCTGATTGCGATTTCTCTGATAATTCTGGCTGCGGCAATCGCTTCATTTCCTTCCCTCGAATACGGCGCGCCATCGGGGCATAGCATCAGCTATAACTTGGCATGGCTGGCAAATTTTTCATCCCAACTGTTGCATGGCGATCTTTATCCACGATGGCTCGCCAATATGAATCACGGCGAAGGCAGCCCCGTTTTTTTCTTTTACGCACCTTTGCCGTTTTATATATCGACATTAGGTGTGCTGATGTTCCATACCAGCAAAATCGGTATCCAACTGGCGGCAGGTGAATGGATTTTACTCGCGCTTTCGGGAATGACTTTTTATTTATTCATGCGTCAACATGTTAGCGCTGTGTCAGCCTTGATCGGCGCGGGTCTTTACATGTTGATGCCTTATCATTTTGAAATTGATCTCTGGCGTCGGCAGGCGATCGGAGAGTTAGCGAATTACGCCTGGATGCCCTTGTCAACTTATTTCGTCGAACGCATTCATAAGGAAAACCGCGGCATCGTCGGGCTCTCGGTGAGCTATAGCGCGCTGATTTTTTCGCATCTTCCAACTGCGCTGCTATTCTCGCCTTTCATAGCTGTATATGCGGCAATTCTCTATACGGAAAACCGCTCGCGCCGCTTTCTCAAAAATATCGCTCGGGGTTTATTTTTTGGAATAGCGATCGCGGGTATTTATCTCGTTCCGGCACTCTTCACTCAGCAATATATTTTGACCGACAAATTGTGGAACCCTAACTTCGATTTTCATCGTTGGTTCTTACCTATTCTCGGCACCAATCGATCTCCTTTCACGGACCGTCTTTTTGTTGTGCTCCTATTGACTACGGCAATGGCCATGTTGTGTTGGTTCAGCGCATGGAAATATCATAGAAATGTACTGCCAAAATCGATTTTCCCCTGGCTGTTATTTCTTATGCTGGCCTGGTTTCTCATGCTGCCGATCTCGACGCCCTTGTGGCAGATAACACCTTTTCTTTGGAAAGTGCAGTTTCCCTGGCGCGTTTCAATCGTAGTGGACTTCGCGACTGCCGTGATTTTTACCTACACAGTCCAGCGCGCCATGGCGAGTCGCGATTCGCTGTCTTATCTCGTGGTCAGCCTGGTTGGTTTGTCGCTCATTTACTGCAGCTACACGGGCCGCACGGTAATCGGCAATCTGGACCCGCTTGAAGATACGCATTACATCGCTTATCGCGACGCCGAAGTCAGTGCCGGTCATGATGCCCCGGAATACACAACGCTATGGACCATGCAGGCGATACACGGAAAAAGCGCCGATACGGTAAGCGAGCGGCGTGAAGAATTGAGCTTCGATAAATCCAAAGGAGCGATAAAAGTTGACGAGTGGAAACCGCGAGAAATTTTGTTGGATGTAGATTTAAAGCAAAATACGGAATTAACCATACGCCAATTTTATTATCCGGGCTGGCACGCGCATATTGTCGATGATGCTCGCGACTTGGACATCAAACCTGGAAAATCTATCGGATTAATTAGATTGACCGCCCCCGGTGGTCATTATCGGTTGCGTGTTGAAATGGCGCCTCTTTGGCAAGAAATCGTTGGCGATATTATTAGCGGCATCGGTTTGCTGTGGTTGATGATGAGTTGCCTTCGCACCGATCGACGGCGTGATCCGCAAAAAATGCCAGCGAAGGTGGCGTGAATAAAATGAATTTCAGATTACAGAAATTGCGGCCACGGCTTTGGATGGATCGGCTGATTGTCTGGATCGGCGCTATCGTCACGGGCTTCATTGTTGTTGGGTTTGTCAAATGTACGGATTTGGCAAATCATTGGTTTAGTGCCATTCAAGAAAAAAGCTTATTGCTTCCGCTGATTGTGACCCCTGCGGGTGGAATGGCGATCGTGTGGTTGACGCGGCATTTTGCCAACGGCGCTTCTGGAAGCGGCATTCCGCAAGTTATCGCAGCTTTGAGAACCGATTTACCGGTCGAGGGAAAACAACATCTCGTCTCGCTTCCATTGAGCTTTTCTAAATTATTGTTGTGCACATTGGGCATGCTTTCCGGCTTTTCGATTGGCCGCGAAGGTCCCTCGGTGCAAATTGCGGCGGGTGTGCTGCGCAGCTTTCATCGCTTCATCGGCCACAAAGTGGCGATTCACGAACACGATATTATTTTGGCTGGAGGCGCTGCCGGTATTGCGGCGGCATTCAACACGCCGTTGGCCGGCATCGTTTTCGCGTTCGAAGAATTGAGCAAACGTTTCGAGGAGCGCTCGAGCGGCGTGTTGATCACGGCCATTGTCATTGCCGGTTTGGTCGCGGTTTCCACGATGGGAAATCTCAATTATTTTGGCCGCGTCGAGCAAGCGGCGGTATGGTCCGAATTGTTTTGGCCGGGCATTATCGTTGCATTGGCAACGGGAAGCGCCGGCGGCCTTTTCTCTTACCTGTTAATTCACTCTTTTCGGAATATGGATTGGCCCATTAATCGGTGGCGCCATCAACATCCCTTGCAGTTCGCGGGACTGTGCGGTTTGATTGTTGCGGTGTTGGGTTTGCTGAGTGGTGGCGCGGCATTTGGAAGCGGTTATAAAGCCTCGCAGCAATTGCTCGCCAATCAACACGACATTTCGGTGTTTTATTTCATCGTAAAATTTTTGTCGACGTGGATTTCTTTTTGGAGTGGAATTCCGGGCGGAATATTCGCCCCCGCGTTGTCAGTGGGCGCTGGAATGGGTTACGACGTCGCTCTATTGACCTCATCCACGGGAAGTGTGTCGGCTATCGTTGCGCTTGGTATGGCCGGGTTTCTCGCCGCAATCACGCAGGCGCCAATCACGTCGTTCATCATCGTGATGGAGATGACCGATGGGCACAGCATGGTGTTGAGCTTGATGGCGACAGCTTTGGTTGCTTCCATGCTGTCTCGTATCATCAGCGAACCGCTCTATCCGGCGCTTGCTGATTTACAGATCGATCGCGTGCAGACGTTGCTCGGCCCGCGCGCCCATTTAGCCGACAGGAACTGATAATTGCTGCCTGCAGAGATTCGGCGCTTCATCCTGACGAGCATTCCGTCTGTGCCGTATCTCGAGGCTTTATTGCTATTACATAGCGAACCTTTCACCGGATGGACAGCAGCAGCATTAGCGCGACGTCTCTATATCGGTGAGAAAGATGCACAAAGTCTGCTTGAACAGTTGCACAATGCCCACATTGCAAAAATCGATGATGATTTAGAAGGTTTTTGTTATGCGTCGGCGGTCGATGATTTACGCACCCTTATCAACAAATTAGCGGCACTTTATTCTAAGGATTTGCTCGAGATTACCCATTTGATTCATTCGAAGACCGATCGTAAAGCACAACAGTTTGCCGACGCCTTTAAACTGCGCAAGGATTCCTAATCTATGGCAACGATTATTTATTTTTTGTGTGCATTGACATCGTCAGTGTGTGCTTTTCTTTTATGTAAAAGCTACTTGAAAACACGGTATTTTCTGTTGTTCTGGAGCAGCCTCTGCTTTATCGGCTTAACCATAAACAATCTTCTGGTAGTGCTGGATAGGATTGTGTTTCCAGAGGTTGACTTGCTGAGTTGGCGCTTAACTTCGACGTTAATATCGTTAATGCTTATGCTGGTAGGTTTGATTTGGCAGGGAGATTGAAATGAACGATATGCTGGTCGGAGCCATTACGTTAGCCAATTTGCTAATCGGCTTATTTTTTCTGCGCTTCTGGCGTGGAACGCGAGATTCTTTTTTTCTCTATTTTGCACTGTCGTTCTCGATCGAAGGTCTCAATCGATTAATCTCAGGCTTGACCCACACATTGTACGAAAATGCGCCGCTCTATTATCTTGTTCGATTGATATCCTATTCGCTAATCGTAATTGCCATTTGGAAAAAAAATAAACGCAAAGCTACACGCTTCGATGATTTCTCAAGTTGACTAAACCTGGTTGATCAAACGCCGACATGTTAAGTATCCATGCAGCGAATGACAGCTAAGGAGGAGTTTGTGAATCACACCGGAAACGCAATCGTAGATAACAACGCCAGCTCTGCCTGACGCGAATCCAGTCGACTGTGTTGGACGACGATCGGTACATCGGAAATTAATAAACTTGAAAACGGCGTATTTTTGGGAATGGGTTCGGGATCGCGCAGAGTGTTTAAACGTAAATGCCGAGTACGTTGCGCGAGAACCGTGAAACGATAAGGCCCCGCCGGTGCTCGATCTTCAAAAAAAATAGTCAGCTCAACCTTCGCATCGTTAACGCCGGTATTGAGCACGCACAATACTTCATGACTTTCGAGGTCCGGTCCGGCGCCGTGACTGTGCGGAGGAATATAACCTTCGGCGACGGCCCAGCACGTTCTGCCAATGGCAACACCGCTGTAAGTTGCGCGCGTGGAAATATTATCCGGCATTGCTTCATTCCTCGTAATTCAATCTTACGACCGCGCCGGCCGACCATTGCGCAATGCATCGGCCAAAACCTCCGCGAGATGCAAAGCACGGCGCGAAGAATTTTGCGCGATTTGCTCACGGCAACTGTAACCGTCGGCAATGATCAGCGTGTCGGCGTGTGCTTGCTGTACGCGAGGCAATAATGCGCGATTTGCCAGTGTCATCGAGACATTGAATTTTTCCGCTTCGAAACCGAATGCGCCGGCCATGCCACAACAACCCGATTGCAATAATTCGAAATCGACTTGCATCGATTGCAGCGCGGCTTTCTCGGCATCCATCGTGACGATGGCGTGATGATGGCAGTGTCCATGTACCAGCGCTTTTTTATGCAGCGCGGGAAATTCAAAATACGGCGCGAACTTTTGCAGAAATTCTCCCAGCATAAATGTCTGCGCAGTCAGACGTTGTCCCTGCACGTGAAACGGCAGCAGATTGCGCACGTCTTCGCGAAACACCGATGCACAAGCGGGTTCCAGCACCACGATCGGAATTCCTTCACGCAGCGGCTCATCGAGTTGTGTGAAAATTTTCTCTAAATAATGACGCGCTTGCCGCAAAAAGCCGAATTCATATAAAGGTCTTCCGCAACATAATATTTTTTTTGGAAGCTGCACTTCGAAACCCGTTGCTTCCAAAACTTCGACAGCGGCGCGCAGCGTTTCAGGATGAAAAAAATTGTTGAACGTATCCGGCCATAACAGGACCCGTTTACCCGACCGCTGTTTATTCGGGGGTTTTTCATTCGATACATTGCTATTCAAGCAGCTTTTATCAGACTGCATTCTCTGTTGGCTTCGATGATGAAACCAAACTGTGAATGGCTGTTGCGCAATTGTCGGTAAGCGGCGCTGTTTCGCAATGCCGATCAGCGATTTCGCCAGCGTGGAAAACGGCGGCGTGCGTCCGATGAAATTAATCAGCGCAGGCGCGTGTGCCGCCGCGCGCGCCCACACATCGATAAAGCCGAAAGCGTACATTTTTAATGGCCGCAAACGACCGTAATAGTGGTGCGCCATGAATTCGGCTTTATAGGTCGCCATATCGACGTTGACGGGACATTCGCTGCGACACGCTTTACACGACAAGCATAAATCGAGCGCGGCTTTGACGCCCTTATCGCGCCAGCCTTCTTTTATCGCATCGCCTTTCAACATTTCGAACAGCAGGCGTGCGCGCCCGCGCGTCGAATGCATTTCTTCGCGTGTGGCGACATAACTCGGGCACATCACCCCGCTATCGTGTTTGCGGCATTCGCCGACACCGACGCAGCGCAGCATCGCGCGCGGAAAACTACCGGAATCATTTGGATAACGAAAAAATGTTTCGTGAACCGGCGGATTCCAGGCGGTGCCGATGCGCAGATTTTCGTCGATGCGATAGGGATCCACGACTTTGCCGGGATTCATCTTGCCGCGCGGATCCCAGATCGATTTAAATTCGCGAAACGCTGCGAGCATCGTTTCGCCATACATTCTGCCGAGAAATTCCGCCTTCGATTGACCGTCGCCATGCTCGCCGGAAATCGAGCCGCCCATGCTCACGACCAGCTCGACCGCGGCTTCCATAAAACGGCGATATTTTTCAATGCCAGCGCGCGTCTGCAAATCGAAATCGATGCGCGTATGCACGCAACCCTGGCCGAAGTGGCCATACAAATCGCCGACGTATTCGAAGCGCTCGAATAATTCACGCAACGCGCGCAAATAATCGCCGAGACGTTCCGGCGGCACCGCCGAATCTTCCCAGCCTTCCCACGTAATGTTTTTATTCGGCACATGCGCCGTCGCACCGAGACCCGCTTTGCGCACGTTCCATATTTTCGCCTCCTCCGCAGGATCATCGAATAATTTCATCGAAGGCGCGTTCGGCTGCGCGCCCAGTTCGATCATTAATTTTTTGGCTTTCGCATCGCTTTCGTTTTTATCGGCGCCGCCGAATTCAACCAGCAGCCAGCCTTTGCCTTTAGGCAATAGTTTGATGCTTTCCGGATGCATGCCGATGGATTTCATATCCATCACCAAATCCTCATCCATGCCCTCGGTCGCGGTCGGCTGATGCTTCATTATCTGCGGCACATGATCGGCGGCGCTGAAAACATCCGCATAGCCGAGCGCCAACACCGATCGCGCCGGCGGGCTGTCTACCAAGCGCACGATCGCTTCGAGGATGAGCACGCAGGTGCCTTCGCTGCCGACCAGCGCGCGCGCACTATTGAAATAATTTTCCGGCAATAGATCGATGAGGTTATAACCGGAAACGCGGCGCGGAATGTTAGGCGAGCGCCGGCGAATTTCATCGGCGTATTTATTCTGCAGCGCGAACAGGCGCCGAAAAATATCGCCGCGCGCACCGGGTTCGGTTCGCAGCTTATTGAATTCCTCCTCGGTGTTCGCGCCGAGGCGCAGGCGGATGCCATCATAAGTGACAATATCGAGTTCGATAATATTGTCCGAGGTGCGCCCCGCCATCACCGAATGCGGGCCGCAGGAATTATTGCCGATCATGCCGCCGAGCGTGTTGTGCGAATGCGTCGATGGATCGGGCGCGAAGGTCAGCTGATGTTGTTCTGCGGCGTTGCGCAAATCGTCGAGCACTACGCCGGGTTGCACGCGTGCGGTTTTTGCGCCGGGATCGAGCGCGATTATCGTGTGCATATATTTTGAGAAATCGAAAATCACCGCGACATTGCAGCACTGCCCGCACAAACTGGTACCGCCGCCGCGCGGCAATACCGGCGCATCGAATTTTCGGCAGATGGCCAATGCCGCGATGACATCGTCGGCATCGCGCGGCAATACCACACCGATGGGAACCTGTCGGTAATTCGACGCATCGGTCGCGTAGAGCGCGCGCGACGTATTATCAAAACGCACTTCACCACGTACGGTTTTTGCTAATGCTTCCGCCAATACTTGCGCATCGATGGCGGTCGGTTGGCGATCGGTTTGAATAATTCCCGGCGCATTCATAGTTTTATTACGCCACCTGAAAAGCAGCGGCGTCGCTGCGGCGAAATGATAATCCCAGTCCCGGCCGTGTCAGATCGGGCGATAACACACCATCGCGAGGTTCGAGCGCGCCATCGAAAAATCGATGTTCGACGCGCACATGATCGAAAAAATATTCGAGATGACATACCGGCCGCGCCGCGCAACAGACATGTACGTGCAGTGATGGCGCGCAGTGACTGGAGAGCGGTATCTGCGCCGCTTCGCATAGCGCCGCGGCCTGCAAAAAACCGCTGATACCGGCGCAGCGCGTCGCATCGGCCTGCAACACATCGACCGCGCCCGCGCGCAGCATCGTCAAAAAATAATTCGCGTCGAAGCCGTATTCGCCGGCGCTAATGGCCATGCCGGCAGGCGCGCGATCACGCAGCAAACGCAAACCGTCGAGATCATCGGACGATACCGGTTCCTCGAACCAGCTGACGCGCGCCTGCGCAAATTGCTCGGCCTGCGCGAGTGCCTGTTTGCGCTGATAGGCGCCGTTGGCATCGACAAATAATTCGCAAGCGTCGCCGATCGCTGCGCGCGCGCTGTGCACACGCTCGATATCGGCGCGCGCATCGCGGCCGACTTTCATTTTCATTTTCTTGATGCCGCATTCGCGCCACGCGCTTAATTGATCGCACAATTCCGCTATTGAATACGAGGTAAAACCACCGCTGCCATAAATCTCAACGCCCGTGCGCGCGGCGCCGAGCAGCGTCAGCAGCGGTATATCGAATAATTTCGCTTTTAAATCCCACAATGCATTGTCGACCGCCGCAATCGCCATCGCCGCGATGCCGGGGCGACCGATATTGCGCATGGCGCTTTGCAGTTTTTGCCACAGTTGCGGAATGTTGGTCGCATCGGCGCCGATAACTAACGGCAACGCTATGTCGCGAAGCAACGGCGCCGCCGCTGCCGCCGCGTAAGTAAAACCGATCCCGGTTTTAGCGGCCGCTTCGAGTTCGACCAGTACCAGCGTGGTGGAATTCCAGGTGAAGGTGCCATCGGCTTCGACACTCTCGGTGGGAATTGTAAATGCGCTAATGTTTGCGGATCGAATTTTCGGCGCGCTCGATAAACTCATGTCAATCGCGCTTCAATAATTTATTGACGATACCAACACCGCTCAGCAGTTCCCGCGTGGAACCCATCAGCACCTGCGCCGCATCGGGATCGCCTTTCCATAATGAGCGCACATAAGCCTTGCTCTGTTCGAGCGTAATGTGTGGCGGCAGCGGCGGCACATTCGGATCGCAAATCACTTCGAGCACGCAGGGTTTGCGCGCGGCCAGCGCCTGCTCCCAGGCATTGCCGAGCGCATCGGTGGTATCGACGCGAATGCCTTCCAGATCGAGCATTTGCGCATAGCGCGCATACGGAAAATCCGGAATATTTTGCGAGGCTTCGAACTTCGGATTACCTTCCATCACGCGCTGCTCCCAGGTCACCTGATTCAGATCGCGATTGTTCAACACCAATACGATGAGGCGCGGGTCCGCCCAGCGCTGCCAATATTTCGCGATCGTGATCAGCTCGCTGTTGCCGTTCATTTGCATCGCGCCATCGCCGACCATGGCAATGACGGGACGATCGGGATGCGCGAATTTCGCCGCGATGGCATACGGCACGCCGGGACCCATGGTCGCCAATCCGCCCGATAGCGAAGCCATCATGCCTTCGCGAATTTTTACATCGCGCGCATACCAGTTCGTACCCGATCCAGAATCGGCGGTGAGAATGCAGCGCTCGGGCAGACGCGGCGATAATTCCCAAAAAATGCGCTGCGGATTGATCGGATCGGCGGCGTTGTGCGCGCGCTTTTCCAATAATTCCCACCACTGTCGTACATCGCTTTCAATTTCCTGCTGCCAGCGGCGATCGTCTTTGCGCTGCAATAATGGAATCAATTCTTCCAGCGTCGCACCGGCGTCGCCAACCAAACCGATTTCCATCGGATAACGAATACTGAGCATGCCGGCATCGATATCGATCTGCACGCCGCGCGCTTGTCCTTCTTTCGGCAGAAATTCGGAATACGGAAACGCGGAGCCGATCATCAGCAGCGTGTCGCAGTGCTGCATCATGTTCCAACTCGGTTTAGTGCCGAGCAAACCGATCGAGCCGGTGACATACGGAATGTCGTCGGGCACCGCGGCTTTGCCGAGCAATGCCTTGGCGATGCCGGCACCGAGCAGATCGGCCACTTGCACAACTTGCCGCGTCGCTTGCAGTGCGCCGGCACCGACGAGAATCGCCACTTTTTTACCGGCATTCAGTACAGCGGCCGCGCGTTGCAAATCGGATTTTGTCGGTATCACACGCGGCGCCGAATAACCGAAACCCGAATGCACGGTGCCGTGTTCGCGCGGCGGCACCGTTACCGCTGCTTCCTCTTGCAAATCGTTCGGCAAAATAATGCAAGTGACGACACGTTTCGACGCCGCAATACGAAAAGCCCGATCCACCACATGACGCAACTGGCCCGGCATCGTCACCATCTGCACATAATCGCCGGCCACATCTTTGAACAGCGCCGGCAGATCGACTTCCTGCTGATAATTACCGCCCAACGCGGTACGCTTTTGCTGCCCGACAATGGCAACCACCGGCTGATGATCGAGTTTGGCATCGTACAAACCATTGAGTAAATGAATCGCGCCGGGGCCTGATGTAGCGAGACAAACGCCAACCTCACCGCTGAATTTTGCGTGCGCACACGCCATGAACGCGGCCATTTCCTCGTGCCGCACTTGCACGAAAAATAATTTCTCCTGTGCGCGGTCCAGCGCGCCCATGATGCCGTTGATGCCGTCGCCCGGATAACCAAAAATGCGTGTGATTCCCCACGCAACCAATCGCTCCAACAGAAAATCGCTCACGGTCGCAGCCATATGCCCGCCCCTTCAATGGATTTAATCGTAAATCGGTCGATGCAATCGCGATTAATGCGAGCACGAGATATACCAACGACCATAAGGCGAAGAAAAATTGGACCGAGGCGCCAAACAATTAAGAGCTGTTTTTTTTATGTTCGATGACAGACAAAAATAGTACGAAAAAAATACGCGCGCTTTTGTAATTATTTCCAGAAAAAAAACGGCTTCTTCTCTTCTTCCTGCGCGAGAGGGGACCGGTCCGCGCTTTTCCCCTTCGCACTAGCACGGCATTAAATTTGCCAGCATTCAATGAACCGGCGAACACCCGTTGCGATTGAGCTACCGATAATGCCGCAAGTATTCTCATTGCGCCGCGTTCTTTTAATTAAACTGGGGTCGCTTGTATTACTGATCGTTGTCGCCGCGACACTCGTGGTCATGCACTGGCAGATGCAATATCCAAACGCAGTGGGAGCTCCGGTGCGGCAGCCAATTCCTTTCAGTCACAAACATCATGTCGGCGACGACGGTATCGATTGTCGCTATTGTCATACCTCGGTCGAACGCGGCAGTAGCGCCGGTCTGCCGTCGACACAAATCTGCCTGAGCTGTCATTCGCAATTGTTCAGCGATGCGAATATTTTTAATCCGCTTTTTTCAAGCATGCAATCGAACCGATCGGTCGTGTGGACGCGCGTGCACGACCTGCCCGATTTTGTTTATTTCGATCACAGCATTCATGTCGCGAAAGGCGTGGCGTGCGTTGAATGTCACGGTCGCATCGATCAGATGCCGCTGACATGGCGCGTGGCTTCGCTCGATATGCAATGGTGTCTCGATTGCCATCGTGCGCCGCAGCCGCACTTACATGCTGCCAATGAAATATTTGCGATGCCGCCGCCCGCCGTTAGCAACGGCGAACAACTGTCTGGCTTTTATCATTTGCGAAGCCGGCAGCGCCTGACGGATTGCTCGACATGCCATCGCTGAGGTCGCCATGAATATTTCGCTGGATCGCCGCCAATTTATAAAATTGATCGCCGCTACGGGTGCCATCGCACAAACCGCGTGCAGTCGTCCGCCGCCGGAAACGATTCTGCCGTATGTGCACATGCCCGAACGCATGTTGCCGGGCGCGCCGGAATATTATGCGACCGCGTTCGTGCAACATGGTTACGCCATCGGCGTGCTGATCGAAAGCAATATGGGACGGCCGATTAAAATTGAAGGCAATCCGCATCATCCCGCCAGTCGCGGCGCCACCAATACTTTTGCGCAGGCATCGATTCTGCAATTGTGGGATCCGGATCGATCGCGCAGCGTACGCAGAGACGGCATTGTCTCGACCTGGAGCGAATGGCTTTCCGCCATTTCCAGTATTTCGGTAGAGGCGCAAAAAAATCGAGGCGCCGGCCTGCGCATTCTGACCGGCAATATCACCTCGCCAACGTTGCTCGCACAACTGCAGCAATTGAAAATTCAATTTCCCAATCTGCATTGGCACACCTACGAACCGCTGCATAACGATAACGCCAGCGCCGGAGCAACACTCGCATTCGGTAAACCGCTAGATGTTATTTATCGTATCGAGCGCGCAAATGTCATTGTCACTCTCGATGCCGATTTTCTGAGCCACGGACCGGCCGCGACCATTTATGCGCGCGAATTCGCCGCGCGCCGCCGGCCCGATCATGCTGCCGGCATGAATCGCGTTTACGCGCTGGAGTGTTCGCCCGGTTTGCTCGGTACAGTCGCCGATCATCGCATTCCGCTATCGCCGGCTGAACTGGAGCGCGCAGCCTGGCAACTCGCGGAACTCATCGAGGGCAACACGATAAACGACGCTCCGAATTGGTTGCAACAAATTGCACTCGATTTAAATCGGCATCGCGGTGAAAGCTTGATTATTGCCGGACCGCGCCTGCCGCCATCGCTGCACGCATTGGCTCATTCGCTCAACGAGCGTTTAAACAATTCGCAGCACACCATACAATACATTGCACCTGTCGTTCCGCCGCAAAACGCATCGTTGCAGGAACTGGTTAGCGCGATGAGCGATGGCGGCGTCGATACATTGTTCATATTGAATAACAATGCCGTGTATCAGGCACCGGCGGCACTCGAATTTAGCGCTGCACTAAAACATGTGCGTTGTTCGATTCACGCCGGCTTCTATGTCGATGAAACCGCACGGCAATGCCAATGGCACGTGCCGCTCGCCCACACTTACGAACAATGGAGTGACGCGCGTGCGTACGACGGCACCGCGACCATCGTGCAGCCGTTGATTGCACCGCTCTACGGCGGTACATCACCGCACGAAATACTCAACAGATTGCTCGGCAATGAATCGCGCTCGGCTTACGATACCGTGCGAGCCTATTGGCGCTCACTGCGCAGCGAAAATTTCGATGCGTTTTGGCAGAGCGTCTTGCAGCGAGGCGTGATTGCCGACAGCGCCTTTCCCTCGCAAACGGTCGTTGCGCGTCCTGTTGAAAAATCACGCGCATTAAACGATGCATCGCTTACTGCTATTTTTGCTGCGGACCCCGCTGTTGACGACGGCGAATATTCAAATAACGGCTGGTTGCAGGAATTGCCGCGCCCGCTGAGTGCAATGACGTGGGATAACGCGGCCCTGATGAGCGTTGCAACCGCGCGACGTTACAACGTCAATAATGGCGACATCGTCGAGTTGCAACATAACGGTCGACGCTTACAGACTCCCGTTTGGATCGTACCCGGCCACGCCGATCGCGCTATTACGCTGCCGTTAGGTTACGGCCGCTGGGCGGCCGGCAATAGCGGCAACGGCGTCGGCTTCAACGCGTATGCATTGCGCCCTGTCGATTCGAGTTGGTTTATCGACGGTATTCAATTGCGCAAGCTGGGCACGCGTTACTCCTTCGCGCTTACGCAAACGCAAACCGACAGCGCCGATCGCAAACCGGTATTGCATGCAACGCTCACCGAATTGCGCGCACAACCCGAATTCGTTCGTATCGATACAGAAAAAAATTCAGGTGCCGGATCACTTTATCCTGAATATAGCTACGACAATTACAAATGGGGAATGACCATCGATTTATCCGCGTGCATCGGCTGCAACGCCTGCACGATTGCCTGCCAGGCCGAAAACAATATTCCGGTGGTCGGCAAAAACGAAGTCGCGCGCGGTCGGCATATGCATTGGATACGCGTCGATCATTATTTTGAAGGCAGCAAAGAAGATGAAAGCGCGCAGAAAAATCCAACGGTTCTGTATCAACCGGTGCCGTGCATGCATTGCGAACGCGCGCCGTGCGAGGAAGTGTGTCCGGTCGGCGCGACCATGCACGACAGCGAAGGGCTCAATGTGCAGGTCTACAATCGCTGCGTGGGCACGCGCTTCTGTTCGAATAATTGTCCGTATAAAGTGCGTCGGTTTAATTTTCTGCAATACGCCGATCGTGAACGGGAAAGCTTGAAGGCGCAGCGCAATCCCGAAGTAACCGTGCGTCAGCGCGGCGTCATGGAAAAATGCACCTATTGTTTGCAGCGCATCACGCGCGGTCGCATCGAAGCGGAAAAGCGCGGCACGCCGCTGCGCGATGGCGAAATCGTCACGGCATGCCAGGCGGTTTGTCCCACGCAGGCGATCGCGTTCGGCAATTTGAACGATGGCGACAGCGCCGTTGCCCGCGCTCAGCATTCGTCACGCAATTACACGCTGCTGGAGGAATTGAATACCAAACCGCGCACTACTTACCTCGCCAAAATATCCAACCCGAATGCATCAATATCGGCGCAGTTATCGAAACCGGAGCCGCGCGATGCTTGAACAATTAACAACGCACGCACGCGATGCCGAGCAAAAAAATAAGCGCTGGAGTTATGCATCGATCTCCGACCACATCGCCGATATTGTGCTCCGTAAAAATTTCGGCTGGCGCTGGTGGTTATTGCTCGGTATCAGCAGCGCGGGCACGTTGATTTTTTTTGGCGCGATTGCGTATCTATTCAGCGTCGGCGTCGGCATCTGGGGTATCGATATTCCCGTCGCGTGGGGTTTTGCGATCGGCAATTTCGTCTGGTGGATCGGCATCGGCCACGCCGGCACATTCATTTCGGCGGTATTACTGCTGTTGCGGCAGCGTTGGCGCACATCGATCAACCGCTTTGCCGAAGCGATGACTTTGTTCGCGGCCAGTATCGCCGGATTATTCCCCATTTTGCATTTGGGGCGGCCGTGGTTTTTTTATTGGCTGCTGCCTTATCCCGACGTCATGAATGTGTGGCCGCAATGGCGCAGTCCCCTGGTGTGGGATTTTTTTGCGATCAGCACGTATATCACGGTGTCATTGTTATTTTGGTACGTCGGTTTGATTCCCGACCTCGCCACGCTGCGCGATCGCGCTCACGGCACGCGCGCGCAAATTATTTACGGCCTGTTCGCACTCGGCTGGCGCGGCGATGCGATCCATTGGGCGCGCTTCGAGCAAGCGTATTTATTGCTGGCCGGCCTGGCGACGCCGTTAGTGGTGTCCGTGCATAGCATCGTCTCGCTCGATTTTGCGATCGGCAATACGCCCGGTTATCACTCGACGATTTTTCCGCCGTATTTTGTCGCCGGTGCGCTGTTCTCCGGTTTTGCGATGGTGCTGACGCTGGCGATTCCGCTGCGCCATTATTTTCATCTGGAACAATTCATCACACCAGTGCATTTAAATAACGCCGCGAAAGTGCTGCTCGCGACTGGCGCCATCGTTACCTATGGCTATGCCAGCGAAATATTCATGGCCTTTTACAGCGATGATCCTTACGAACGCTATGTTGCGATCAATCGCGCCACCGGTCCCTACGCGCCGGTGTATTGGACCATGCTGTGCTGTAATGTCGCCCTGCCGCAACTGCTCTGGTTCAAACGCGTGCGGCATTCCATTGCCACATTGTTTGCGATCAGCCTCGTCATCAACATTGGCATGTGGCTGGAGCGCATGATGATTGTCATCACCAGTCTGCATCGCGATTTTCTGCCGTCGGCATGGGGCATGTTCTGGCCGACGCGCTGGGACTGGATAATATTTTTCGGCTCGGTCGCGCTATTCGTATTTTTGTTTCTGATGTTCATTCGTTTACTGCCGGCGATTTCGATTTTCGAAATGCGCCAGCTCGGCCATGCTGCGGAATCCTCGCAATGAATAGTCGTTATGGATTACTTGCCGAATTTCGCCGGCCCGACGAATTGATGAATGCTGCGCGCGCATTGCACGCGGCAGGTTATCGGCGCGTACACGCCTACACGCCGTATCCCGTCGAAGAATTGGCGCAGGCGCTCGGTTATCGCGGTAATCGTATTTCGGTATTCGCATTTATTGGCGGCGTGGTGGGCGGTATCGGCGGCTATTTTCTGCAGTGGTATGCGGCAGTCGTGGATTACCCGATCAATTATGGCGGGCGCCCACTGCATAGCTGGCCCGCGTTTATTCCCGTCACCTTCGAACTCACGATTCTGGGTGCTGCACTGTTCACCGTTATCGGCATGTTGGTGCTCAACGATTTACCGCGATTGCATCATCCTTTATTCAGCGTTAAAGAATTCGATCTCGCCTCGCGCAACCGATTCTTTTTATGTGTGGAAAACAACGATCCGCTTTTCGATAACGAGGGTACGCTGACGGCACTCGAACAATGCAAGCCTTGTGCGGTATGTCAGGTGCCGTTATGACAAGCGCCATCGTGAAATGCCATATCGTCACCTGCGCGGCCCTAACACTACTTATCAGCGGTTGCGAAAAATCGGAGCAGGACATGTACGATCAACCGCGCTACAAACCTTACGGCCCTGCACCGCTATTCGCGGATGATGCGGCGATGCGCACGGCGCCCGCAGGCACCGAGCCCGCGCGCTCGGGTCCGTTCGCGGCCACATCGAGCGGCCAACTCGGCGAGAGGGAAGCCGCTCAAAATCAGCGCGCGTTACAAGCGCGTGAAAATCCTTTTCCATTGACCGCGGAATTTCTGCAGCGCGGCCGCGAGCGTTACGAAATTTATTGCGAACCGTGCCACAGCCCCGTTGGCGACGGTGACGGTTATATTGTGCGGCGCGGGTTTCCAGCGCCGCCCAGTTATCACACGGATTATTTACGCACGATCGGCGACCGCCATTTATTCGATGTGATCGGCAACGGTTATGGCGTCATGTATCCGTACGCGGATCGCATTGAGCCGGTCGAGCGCTGGGCCGTGGTGGCCTATATTCGTGCGCTGCAGCTCAGTCAGAACACAGCCGTTGCATCACTGCCGGCAGCGCAGCGCGCCCAACTGCAGACATCGATGCCATGAACACAATGGCTGGCGCCAACAATCTCAAACAGCCGCGATTATTATTTCTCGTTGCGTGTGTTTGCGCGCTGCTGGCAATCGCGGCTCTGTGCGTCGATCGCAATGCATTTATTGCCGCCTATTTAGTGGCGTGGTGGTTCTGGCTCGGGATCGCGCTTGGCGGTGTCGCCAATTTATTTGTTTACACGCTAAGCGGCGGACGCTGGGGCGAAGCTATCGCTCCCTTTCTGCGCGCCGCGGCGGCACCGCTGCCACTGTGGGCAATATTATTTTTGCCGCTGTTCCTGACAACCAATAATCTATATGGATGGCACAGCGCCGACAGCGCTATCGATTCCACGCAGCGCTGGTGGCTGGATCGGAATTTTTTTCTCGCGCGCGGTGTTGTCTATTTATTGATTTGGATTGCGCTATCGCGGCATTTGCAGCGTTGCTCCGCGCGTCATGCGGCGGTGGGCTTAATCGTTTACGGTGTCAGCATTTCACTGGCGGCGGTCGACTGGATCATGGCGTTGACACCGCAATGGCATGCGACGGGCTTCGGTCTGCTCGCAGTGGTCGGTCAGTTGACCGCGGGCATGGCATTCGCGATCGCCGCTATTGGATGGTCGCGCGCGCAACCTGCGGCTTCCGTATTTATCGATCTCGGTAATCTGCTGCTGATGTATGTGTTGTGCTGGGCATACTTGGCTTACACACAATTTCTTATCATCTGGGCCGGCAATCTGCCCGGCGAAATCAATTGGTATTTAATGCGCGATACGCAGAGCTGGCATGGCATTGCCTGGCTGCTCGGTGCGACACATTTTATGGCGCCATTGGTAATTTTATTATTTCGCGATAATAAAACCGCTTCATGTCTCGCTTATTTGGCGAGCGCATTATTGCTTGCGCATCTGCTCGATTGCGCGTGGCTGATTCTGCCGTCGCTGGCCGACAAAATCGCGCCGCATATGGCGTTATCGGCAGCGTTGATACCGGCACAAGCTATTTGGATGGGCGCGCTGTGGTGGTTGTGCTGGCGCCGCGCTTTGAATAAAGACCAGCACCCTCCGCACGAGTTGCCGCGAGGTATTTCTCATGCGCGCTGAATCGGATGATATGAATATCGGCGGCGTCATGATCGGCGGCGCTATCTTGATCGCGATGATTCTATGCGCTGCGGTGGCGGCTTATTTTTTGCTGATGCATTGGCATACGCCGTTTGCCGGTGCGAATACCAACGCGCCGGATTGGCCGATTGCGGGTGCGCCGTTGCTCAGCGAACCGCGTGGAGAAATCGAACGTTATCGCGCCGACAAGCAACTGCGTTTGCACAGTTACGGTTGGGTCGATAAAAACGCCGGAGTTGCCCATATTCCGATCGACATCGCAATGCAAATGCTGATCGAAAAATCGGAGCAGCGCGTGCCATGAAAATTACAAAGATGATAATCGCGCTGTTTTTTATATTTTGTATAACCTTTCCGGCACGTGCAAACGACAATGAAAATATCGATACGGCATCGATTGGCTTCGATCAGCATATCGGCGCGCAGTTACCCGCGACCTTGACGCTGCGCGATACGCAGAATCGTGCGGTTGCGCTCGGCAATCAGTTCGGACACAGACCGCTGGCGCTGGTGCTGGTGTGGTATGAATGCCCCAATTTATGCAACGTGTTGCTCGATGGTGTTTTTGCCGGTTTGAAAAATGCTGATCTTAAACCCGGGCGCGATCTGGATTTGCTGATCGTCAGTATCGATCCCGATGAAACACCCGCGCAGGCGCGCCTTAAACAACAAACGCTCAGCACGCGTTTCATCGGTGCGAATGCGGCAATTTTTTTAAGCGGCGATCGCACTGCGCTGACAATGCTACAAAGTAGCATCGGTTTTCGCGCGCAGTACGATGCCGCGCATCGACAATTCATTCATCCTTCGGGTTTGGTGATGGCAACGCCGAGCGGAAAAATAACGCGGTATTTATTGGGTGTTGTGTTCGATAGGGAAGAACTGATTAATTCCCTCTCCCCCGGCCCCTCACCTTTAGACCCTTTAGACCCTTTAGGGTCTGCGGGGAGAGGGGAGAAGATCGCGGAGAAAGGAAATTTTATTGAGCGCGTTTCACTGCGCTGCGGAATCACGTTGGCCGACGCGAGCCAACGTACAACCACCATCGTCGCGACGCTGCGCGCTCTATGTATTTTGTTGTTCGCCTTTTTAGCCATCGTGCTGGTGAGAAAATGGCGTCGCACATGAGCAATCTATTTGGCTTGTTACCGCCCAGCGCTTCCGCGCATGCGCACGCCGTCGATCGGTTATTTCTGAGCTTGACGCTGTTGTCGGCGTTGATTATTGCCAGTGTCAGCTTTGCGCTGCTGTATTTTTGCATTAAATATCGACGCAGCGCCGCCGCCGATAATCACAAGCCTGAAGCGCGTTCGCTGCCGCTCGAATTGACGTGGACCGTGATTCCGCTGCTGATCTTTCTCGGGATTTTCTTTTGGTCGGTACGTTTATTCGTCGGCCTGTATTCGCCACCCGCCGACGCCCTTCCCGTTTTCGTCGTTGCCAAACAATGGATGTGGACGTTGCAACACCGCAATGGCCGCCGCGAAATCAACGAACTGCAC
>DASXYH010000036.1:0-3111 GCA_036502545.1 Spongiibacteraceae bacterium | reverse complement strand
CGCTCGATCACCGGATAAGTCGCGCGCAACGTCGTCACAAATCCCAGCTGCGTATTGTTGCGATAAATCTGCAGGCGTTCGGCGGCGGCAATGCCGTCTTCGCGCAACCACGTGCACGGGGCTGCGTCGCGCGACAGTAATGCAGCGAAAAATTCGCTCTGAATTTCACGCAGCGAGTTCACGGTGCTGCTCCAGCAAGCGCTCGGCTTTTGCTGCTTCCTCGATCAATACGGCGAGCGCGGGCAGCTCCGTATCCCACTCGATCAACGTCGGCGCGGCGCCGTAATAGCGCAGCGCGTGGACATATAAATCCCATACGGCGTCGCACACCGGCGTCGAATGCGTATCGATTAAAATATCGTGCTCGCCGCAACGGCTGTTCGTATGCCCGGCTAAATGCAATTCCTTTACATGATGTGATGGAAGCGCCGCTAGATAATGCCGTGCATCGAAATTGTGATTGTGCGCGTTGACATAAACGTTGTTGATATCGACGAGCAAGCCGCAGCCGCTGGCGTCGGCCAATTGCGCGAGAAATTCCCACTCGTGCAGTTGTGCGCCGCTGAACAGCAAATAACTCGAAACGTTTTCAATTAACATCTGGCGGCCCAACTAATCCTGAACAGCATCGACGCGCTGAATCAGATGATTCAATGCCTCCTCCGTGTAGGGCAGCGGTAGCAGATCGTTGACGAAGGTGCCGTGCACCGAGCCCCACGCCAAATGTTCGGAAACTAGCTGCGGTTCGCTCCACGCAATCAGACGTTTGAGTTTGCGCAAATGATCGAGATCGAGCGGATCGGTGGAGCCCAGCGATAAACCGACGCCGTGCAGACTCAGCGGATACAGCGCGCGCGCCTGCGCTAATTTATCGAGCTGCACGCCGCCATCGGCAAAATAATTTTCGCTATGTACTTCGAGCCAGCCGACGCGCGGCTGAGTATCGATAATTTGCGCGTGATGCGCCGAACGCAAACCGATTCCGGCTCGCGCCGGAATCGACTGTGGCGACAACATCGAAAACGCAGATGGCGGTTCGGCCGACAGATGCGAGTTGTGCGCTTCCATTATTTTGCGGTGAGGGTGCCGCCGACGATGCGTTCGCAGGTGCCTTTCGGGAGGCTGATGAATTCCTTGCCGCTGCCGTCGGCTTTGGCTTGACCGGCACATGCGTGCGCCGCGCCGGCGCAATCGTTTTTGCCGGCCTTGGCGACGCCGTAACATTTTTCGCCGGCGGGAGCGTCCGCCGCCTGCGCATTCATGCTGAGCGCGCTCAATGCCAATACGCTGCCGATTGCGGTCGAAATGAGAGTGGATTTCATCGTGTATCTCCTGCGTGATCGTCGATTAAATTCAAAAGTTTTAGTTACGCGACGAGTGTGCCTCTATCGCCCTGCGGATTCTACCGATTTTCAGGCGAGCAACCATCACGGACGATGGCGCGAAATATCACAATTTTATCGCGGACAATTTTGCGGAGAGAGGAATGCTCCTTCGCCGCAGGGCGGCGAAGGAGGGTCAGACGGTATTACTTTTTCGGCGGGAAATGTGTCGGTACGTGCGTAAAGCCACGTACGTTGGGGTTGTGCGCGCGTTCCAGTTTATCCTCCTCGATTTCATAATCGGGAATGCGCTTCAACAACTCCTCGAACACGACCCGCGTTTCCATGCGCGCGAGTGCGGCACCGAGGCACGAGTGAATGCCGAAACCGAATGCCATGTGATCGCGATTGCCGCGGCGGATATCGAACACGTCCGGATCCTTGAATTTAAACGGATCGCGGTTGGCCGAAATAACGCAGAGGCCGACGCGATCGCCCTTCTTCAAGTGCTTGCCGTGCAGCGTGACATCCTGACCGACACGGCGCACGATGATTTGCGACGAGCCGTCGAAGCGCAGCACTTCCTCGACCGCCTGCGCAATCAACGCCGGATTATCGATGAGCATCTGGCGTTGATCCTTGTGTTGCCACAAACGATACGCCATGTTGCCGATCAGCTTGGTGGTAGTTTCGTTGCCTGCGACCGCCAGCAGAATCAGATTGCCGATGACTTGTTCGCGCGTCAGCGCGCCTTCGTTTTCGGCCTGCATGATGGCGCCGATAAGATCGGCACTGAAAGGCCCGTTTTTATGCTTATCGGCGTGCTCGTTGAAATATTTCGCCAGATTCATGTAGCCGCTGACATTGCGTTCGCCGAGCGAAACCTGACTGTCTTCGCGCGAGATCAAATCGTCGGCCCAGCCGCGCACTTTGTCCTGATCTGCCGATGACACACTGACGAGTTGCGAGATCACGTCCATCGGCAGGAAGCAGGCCATATCGGCGACCACGTCGAAGCGACCGGTCGCGACGTGCGGCTGAATCAACGCAATCGCTTTTCTGCGCGTAAATTCTTCGAGTTTCGCGAGCGCCATCGGCGTCATCATCGGCCCGAACAGCCGGCGAATTTGCGTGTGCATGGGCGGATCGGTGCCGATGAACATCGGATACGGAAACGTATCGGTCGCTTCCTTTTCGAGCGCAACCGCCTGGTGATTGATGAACGTTTTGAAATCGCGAAACGCCGCGTGGACATCTTCCCAGCGCGTGATCAACCAGAAATCGCCGGGCTCGTAGTAATAAATCGGATCGTTTTCGCGAGATGCCTTATAGGCGGGATAGGGATCCCAATGGAACTCGTGAGAATAGGGGTCTAGCTTGATGGTGGCCGTCATACCGACTCCGGTTATTGTATGCGCCAGGCGCAAGATAAATCGCTATCGCTTCCCGCTTGCACGCCACTGTAGCCGGCGCTCAAACGAAAGCTGCAAAATAGTATTGTGGCTTTATTAGTTAGTCAAGCAGCATTCATAATACGGCGTGTATTCGAGCGTATGGTGCCATGACTCAATTCATCTTTTGGATTACGGCGGCACCGAATTCCGAGCACTTGAGCAATTTGGAATCCGGCAGCGCGCGCGCCAGATCGTAAGTGACGGTTTTCGCTTCGATCGCACCGTTGAGGCCGCGAATGATAAGGTCGGCTGCCTCGCGCCAATGCAGATGCCGCAACAGCATTTCCGCCGACAAAATTAGCGAGCCGGGATTGACCTTGTCCTGCCCGGCATAT
>DASXYH010000035.1:0-27919 GCA_036502545.1 Spongiibacteraceae bacterium | reverse complement strand
GGCTGAAAGGTTTTTTCCAGATCGGTGTGCGGGGTGTTTTTTTCCATAACAATGAATCGTTAACTCAGATCAGAAAAATAAAGGCGGTCGCGGCGATTTCAGCCGACGCATATCGCTTAGGGATATGCCAGCGATGAAGGTTCGTTGCAATGGGATGGCGTTGCAATGGAACGAGAGGTCGCGCCGTCAGGCGGGGGAGTATAACCCGAGTTGGCGATGCGACCAAAAATCGCCACGGATGTATTGTTTCTATTTCTTTTCTTTTAAAAATTGTTCCAGCACGGTCTCGTCGAGCTGACGCAACCGTTCGTGCAGGGCGGCTTCTATCTGCGGAATGAATTCATCCACTAACTGTTGAATCAGCACTTCACGGCTGTAATCGGACCGAATATCGGTGCGAGGCGTTGCCGTACTTTTGATAACAGGTACAGGTGGCGACGAAGGCATTTGCGCTTGTGCGGAGGATTGTGGAGAGGAGACGGCAATCGTGCTATCGCTAATCGCGACATCCAATGAAAAACGGGGAAATTGCATTGGCGGCAGTTTATCGGAATTTTTAATCGCCGTGCTTTCTTCGAAGATATGGTCGATATTCAATAGCGCCGCATTGCTGTCGAGATTGTGAATCACCATGTCATCGAGTAATGGTATTTCGGTAGGCAGTGCGGATTCGCCTATTTCCTGATCGGTCAGCGTGCCTTTAATCGATTCAAGCTCCGTCAATAAATGCTGGGGAGCAGGCCGATTGGAAGGCGGGCACGAATCATCGTCGGACATAATGTTGATACTCAAACCAGCTGGTAAAAATCTAGCAGTTAGGCGGCATTTATGCCGCCGTTTCCTCAGGCGCTATTTGCATTGCTCGATTAAATATTGCGTCAACAGGCCGACCGGCCGACCAGTGGCGCCTTTGGCATTGCCTTCATCCCACGCGGTGCCGGCGATATCGAGATGCGCCCAGCGATAATTTTTCGTGAAGCGGGAGAGAAAACAGGCGGCCGTAATGCAGCCGCCGCTCGGGCCGCCGATATTGGCCATGTCGGCAAAATTGCTGTCGAGCTGTTTCTGATATTCATCCCACAGCGGCAATTGCCAGGCGCGATCGCCAATCGCCTGGCCCGCCGTGAGCAGCTCGGCCGCCAATTCTTCCTGATTGCTAAATAAGCCGCTCGCCTGTTTGCCGAGCGCGACCACGCAGGCGCCGGTCAACGTGGCGATGTCGATAACTGTCGCCGGTTTGAAGCGCGCTGCGTAAGTCAATGCATCGCACAAAACGAGACGGCCTTCGGCATCCGTATTCAATATTTCAATGGTCTGCCCCGACATGCTGGTGACGACATCGCCGGGTTTGACCGCGTTGCCACTGGGCAAATTTTCCGATGCGGCAATGATACCGACGACATTGATCGGCAAATTCAATTCGTTGATGGCGTGCAGCGTGCCGAACACGCTGGCGGCGCCGCACATGTCGAATTTCATTTCATCCATTTTCAAGCCGGGCTTGATGCTGATGCCGCCGCTGTCGAAAGTGATGCCTTTACCGACCAGCACTTGTGGTTGCGCACCGCGTTTGCCGCCGCGGTATTCCATGACGATTAGTTTGGCGGGTTGTTCGCTACCGGCCGAAACCGATAACAGCGAGCCCATGCCGAGTTCGCGCATGGCGCTTTCTTCAAGTATTTTTGCGCTGAGTTTGCTGTTCTTGCGTGCAAAGCCACGCGCCTCTTTCGCGAGAAATGTCGGTGTGCAAATATTCGGCGGCAGATCGCCGAGACGACGCGCCACATTCATGCCGCGTCCAATCGCCAAGCCGCGCTGCAGAGCACTTTTGGCCGCGTTTGAGGTGGCATTGGCGATAATCAGTTTGCGCAGTGTCGGCGCCGGCTTGGGTTTGCTTAATGTTTCGGTGTAGCGATATTCGCGTAGCGCGGCCGCCATCGCCAATTGAGTGAGCTGCCACTCTTGATCGCGGGCTTTCACCGCGATATTTTCGAGCAACCAGTGCGCTTCCTCCAATTTTTGTTCGAGCAATGTGCCCAACACGGTTTGTATCAGTTTGCGAAAATCAGCTTCGCTGGCAGCGCCGCCGCCGCCGTCGCCGGTTCCCACCAGCAGCACGCGCTCGGCATTGATGCCATCGAGCGCGGGCAGCAGCAGTGTTTGCGCCCAGCTGCCATTGATATCGCCGCGTTTATAGAGGCGCCCGATAACGCCTTTGGTTGCGCGATCCAACAGTTTCGCCGCGCCGCGCAAACCGTTTTTACTGGATATGCCGACGATTATGCACGGGCTGTGCAGTTGTTCCGGAGATGAAATGGCTTTGCCATTGATTTGCATATCAGTCCTCGCAAGACAAACGATGAATTTTTCGCGATAATCGCGCCGGCGCACTAATCCGCCGGTGTAGCGTTAGTTTCAACAATGACATTGCACAGCATGCAACGACGGCGAGCGCAATTTCGCAATATCCGCCATCTATACCGTGGTCGCGAAATCGAAATTCATCAAGACGATATATTGATGCCTGATCGCTAGTTTAGAGGTCTGCTCGCAAATTTGAAACGGGCGTGCTGTCAGTGCGCTTTTTAACAGAGCGCTTACGGAAAATTCGAGTGATTTTGTTCCGCTATATTGTCCGTGAAATTTTGCTCACGATGCTGGCCGTGACTTTCACGCTGCTCGTCATCGTAATCAGTAGTCGACTTGTCGCTTATCTCGGTTCGGCTGCCGCGGGAAATTTACCTCCCGGCTTAGTGTTTTCGATAATTTTATTTCGCCTGCCCGGTTTTCTTGAGTTGATCATGCCGCTCGCATTTTTTGTCAGCGTATTGCTGGCGCTCGGGCGTATGTATGTCGATAGCGAAATGACGGTGATCACCGCTTGCGGCATCGGTCCGCAGCGCTTACTGGCAACGGTATTGGCGCCTGCGTTATTGGTGGCGCTATTGGTTGGTGCAATCAGTTTGTTGGTGACGCCGTACACGACGTTGCGCGTGCAGCAAATGTTGAACGATGCCAGTAACGCGACCGGACTCGATCTGCTCACGGCAGGCACCTTTCGCGTTATTAATCAGGGTCGCGGACGCGTCACTTATATCGATCGGATGGCGCCCGCTACCGGCGAAATGCTGGGCGTATTCGCGGCCGATCGCTATACCGAGAACGATGGCTCGAGCCGCCAGGTAATTCTGATTGCCGAACGCGGTCATACCGAAACCGACGTGGAAACCGGCGAGCGCTTTTTAATATTGCGCGACGGCACGCGTTATCTCGGGCAGCCCGGCGGGCTCGAATTTCAAATAATGGATTTTGCGACGCTCGGGCAATTGATGGAGCAGAGCAATTCGCAACCGCTGTATCGCAAGCAGGACACGTTAAAGACCAGCGAATTGATGCGATCGCAGCGGCCCGATTCGAAGGCGACATTGCAGTGGCGCATTTCGCTCGCGCTGCTGGTCATGGTGTCGACGCTAATCGCCGTCGCGCTCGCGCGTACCGACAATCGTCGCGGCCGCTACGGCAAATTATTTCCGGCGTTTTTATTATTCATGATTTATTTGATATTGCTGAACGCCGCACGCGATGCCGTGGCTAAGCAGCGGCTGCCGATCGATGTCGGCTTGTGGTGGATACACGTACTGTTTTGTCTGCTTGGATTGCTGTTCGTGTTCGGGCCCGATCAGTGGCGGCGATGGCGGACGCGACGCATATTGGCAGCGAGGTCGACGCCGTGAGGTTGATTACGCGCTATATCGCGCTACAGGTATTTGCGGCGATTTTGTTAGTGTTGGCGGTGCTGATGGGGCTCGATTTAATCATTGGTTTACTTGATCAAGCCAATGATATGGAAGGGCGCTATACATTGGGTCCCGCTGCATATTACACCGCGCTGTCATTGCCGAGTCATCTTGCGCAGCTGCTGCCTTTTTCGGTGTTGATCGGCTGTCTCGCCGGGCTTGGATCGTTGGCCGGCACCAGCGAGCTGGTAGTGATGCGCAGCGCCGGAGTTTCCGTCGCGCGTATTTTGTGGATGGCGTTGCGACCGGCATTACTGGTTGCGTTCTTGGGATTACTGATAGCGGAATTTATTGCGCCGAAATGCCAGCAGATTGCGCAAAGTTATCGCGCGATGCTATTGCAGAAAAAAGATATCAGTGTCAGCGAATATGGCTTGTGGCATCGCGAAGGTAATAGCTTCATTCACTTCAACGCGGTACAGCCGAACGGCGAGTTATTCGGCATTTCATTGTTTTCACTCGATGCGAACCGTCATTTGCAATCGGCCGCATTCGCTCAGCGCGCTATTTATCAGGACGATCACTGGCTGCTTGAGGATGTGCGCACCACGTATTTTCGCGGCGATCACTTGGACGCAACATCGGCATCGCGGCAGCGATGGGACACCCAGTTATCGCCGCAATTGTTGAATATTCTGGTGTTGAATCCCATCGATTTATCGATTAGTGGTTTATGGCGTTATGTCTCTTTCTTGAAAGAGCAAGGCTCCGATACGGGTCAATACGAGTTGGCGCTGTGGAATAAATTATTGCAGCCGCTGGCGGCAATCAGTCTGGTGCTGGTAGCGGCTTCGATTATTTTCGGACCATTGCGACAAGCGTCGATGGGCACGCGCGTTTTCACCGGCTTGATGATCGGCATCACTTTCCGCATCAGCCAGGATATGCTTGGTCCGGCTAGCCTCGTGTTTGGATTCGAACCGATATTGGCATCGTTGACGCCGATTTTGATCAGTCTCGCCGCCGGGCTATTCATGCTGCGTAAGCGTTAATTATTTTTTTGTTTTGGCAGTACGACAACATGGGTATCAGAAGCCCGGTCGTGCCATGCCGCGTGTCGGCTATCCCACCAAATCCACCAATAGCCGAGCCCGGCAAATAAAAGCGAGCAAAAACCAACGGCGGAGCGCAGTAAACATTGGCGCCAGCTTGCGCGTCCGCCTGCATTGCTATCGACCCGAATGCGCCATGCTTGCATGCCGAGTGTTTGGCCGCTGGTGCGCCAAAAATAACAATAAAAGGTGACGATTACCGCGGCAATGTAAAACAGTATGATCGGTTTCGGCGCGATACTCGGTAAATCATGCGCGACGTTGCCATTTTGCAGTTTCATTGTTGAGCTGAGCAGCGCCGTGGCAATAAATAGCGGTACCACCAACAAGCCGAACAAAAGAAATGCATCGTAAATCAACGCGGCGCAACGGCGCAACACGCCGGCTACCGGTAGCGCTGCAATTTCGTCATTGGGAGTTTGAGGCATCGACAATATGGCGCGATCTGTTAACGCTGTCTGTTAAAGGCGCGCCATTCTAACAAAAGCTGAATCTCAAATGCTTATACGATCAGTTGTGCCGATCAGTAATTGTATTGGATTTTAAAGCGTACCTCGTCGCCGGTTACTTTGAGGTTGTAATCCATCGCATCGATCAGACTGCTTGCGGTTTTATTGCCATATAGCGATCCATTTTCGTCCGGCAGTGCCGACATCGATTGCGCGTTGCGTTCGCGATAAGACTTATAAGCGGCTTTAACGTAAGTGCGGAATATTTCGCCGAACGCGGAGCCGCCCTTACGCGATTGATAACCAGGCCGGAATTGCTCCATCCACATCAGATTGAAGCGCAGATTGGGATCGTCTTCGGCAACCAGCTGATTGCCATGTTCCGCATCACTGATGATCGTAAAAGTGCGAGTTGGCTGATAACCATTGATTTCGGGCAGTTTCAGCAGCTGATGATAAAACGCATCGTCGCGGGGGGGCGTACGTGGATCGGCGTTGCAATGCAGCGAGAGACCGGTTCCGGTAAACGTTAGGATTGCAGCGGCAAGACCGCAGCGGCAGAATTTTATTTTTCGAAGATATCTGGTCATGTGACGACAACCTGTAAATCTTCCATGCTGTAAGTTTGGACAACTTCCCACGAAAATGCAGCGGTGTCAATTAGACATCTTTAGCATATTCCCGCAGGAAAATTACGATTGCCGTTGTTAGCCCGAGTGCTGTATTCCGTCATGGCGTTCGTAATTAATTAGCAATGTAGCAAAGCTAGAAACTGGCGATAATCTGGCACTGAAATTCTGTGACACCTACCCGCGTAAAGTGACGAAATGGAGAACCCATGCACATCTTGCTGATTGAAGACGATACCGGCGTTGCCGAATACATTGGCAAGGGTTTGCGCGAAAGCCAACACAGCGTCGAGCATGTGGCTGATGGAAGGGAAGGGCTAGTCATCAGTCGTAATGGTTATTTTGACGCAATGATCATCGATCGCATGCTGCCGGGTCTGAACGGGCTGAGCATTATCGAAGATTTACGCAGTCGCGGCGATAAAACGCCGGTTTTGATTCTAAGCGCGTTGGGCGAAGTCGACGACCGCGTAAAAGGATTGCGTGCGGGCGGCGACGATTATTTAGTGAAACCGTTCGCATTTGCCGAATTGCTCGCTCGACTCGAAGCGATCCAGCGCCGGCAGCAGGTAAATAATTATGAGACCCGGCTCAAAGTGGCCGATCTCGAAATGGATTTGTTATCGCACCGCGTTACCCGCGGTGGGCAACCGCTGAGCCTGCAGCCGCGCGAATATAAATTGCTGGAATACATGATGCGCCATGCCGGCCAGGTGGTGACGCGTACCATGCTGCTGGAAAACGTCTGGGATTATCATTTCGACCCGCAAACCAATGTGATCGATGTCCACATCAGTCGTTTGCGTCAAAAAATCGATCGCGGTTTCGATTCGATGCTGCTGACCACCGTGCGCGGCGCCGGCTATTTGCTGCAGGATCCGGACAGCGTATGAATCTAAAGCGTATTTTTGCCAGCCTCACCTTTCGCTTTATGTTTTCGTACGTCGTCGGGCTGAGCCTGGCGGTTTTTTTTGTGCTGGCGCTATTGTTCGCCTCTTACTCGTATAACTATTTCAGTGTGGTCAATCAGGCGGTGAAGGATGAATCGGCGCGTTTGCTGCAGCTTTATGGTACCGGCGGCAGGGCTGCGCTCGACGCAGCGTTCGCGCAACCGCAAACGGGGCGAACCGAACAGCATTTTCTTTATTTGCTGACCGACGCGCAGCGCAATCGTCAGGCGGGCACGCTCAATGCCTGGCCGGCCGATAATTATCAATCGTGGGGAGCGCTCGAATACGGCGTTTCGTTTCGCGACGTGAACGATACCGGCGAACAAATGGTCACGCACGTCGAAGCGCTGGACAACGACCAGTTGCTGATGGTCGCGCGCAACTACAGCGATTTCATTTTGTTCGAGCACATCATTCTGAATGTGCTGGTGCGCAGTATGTTCGTCACCATTTTCATGGGCGCGATCGGCGGTGCCGTGGTGGCGGGTCGCGGCTTGCGCAATGTCGATACGATCAATCGCACGGTGCAGTCGATCATGCAGGGCGATTTGTCCGAACGCATTTCGGTGAAGGATTCGCGCGGCGATTTTCGCAACTTGGCGGTAACGGTCAATCGTATGCTCGATCGCATTCAAACACTGATGGAGGGTCTGCGCCAAGTCTCCGATAACATCGCGCACGATTTGCGTACGCCGCTGACGCGACTGCGCAATCACCTCGCGAGTCTGCAGGGCGTGGTGAACGGTGAGGCGCAACACATCGTACAGGCGCTGCTGGAAGAGGCGGACAGTTTATTGGCGACCTTTAATGCGCTGTTGCGCATTGCACAGGTGGAATCGGGCAATCGGCAATCCGGTTTTCAACCGCTCGATATCGCGGTAATTCTGCGCGATGTCATCGAGCTGTATGAACCATTAGCGGCTGAGAAAGACATCGAAATCGGCACCGATTTGCGCTCGCCACTGCCGTTATCCGGCGATCGCGATCTGCTGTTTCAGGCGTTCGCGAATCTGCTCGACAACGCCATTAAATACACGCCGGAGAATGGCGCGATTCGCGTTCGCGCCGGCGCTACCAATACCGAATTATGGGTTGAGGTGGCCGATAGCGGTTGGGGTATTCCGTTGGCGGATCGCGATAAAGTATTTCGCCGTTTTTATCGGGTGGAAGCCAGCCGCAGTCAGCAGCCAGGTAATGGTTTGGGATTAAGTCTGGTGCAGGCCGTCGTGAATCTGCATGCAGGCAGCATTGCGCTGACGGAGAATCATCCAGGACTCAAAGTCGCCGTGCGCTTACCCGCCGCAGCCTGATAAAAAATTCGAGTGGCGAATTAAGTGACCAGCTTGAGGTGATCGGTAGCGGGCGGCGCCGGCTGCGGATGCTTACGTTGTTCCGGGGTCAGTAAATCGGCTCCTGCCGGTGCTAATTGCAGTTGGCTGATATCAACTTGCAGCGGCGGGATGTCGTTTTTCAACGTTTCAATTTCAGCGCCGACTGGGGCTAGGCTTAAACCGCTGATATCCGGGGCGGCCAGCGGCGGTATTTGCCGTTCCGCGTCATTCAGCAAATTGCCGCCGGGTGCCACCAGCGACAAATGGTCTGTATCGGGTACGCGAGCTGATTCGACGGCCATCGGTGGCAACGGACCCGCCAGTGCAACGCTCAGGTGATTGGTATCAACATTCACTGCCTGAGTTGCATGCCGCTCATTCGGGCGCAATAGATCCTCTCCCGCCGGCGCGAGTTGCAGGTTTGAGCTTTGAGCTGGAGACATTGCTGCGGCGGGTTTTGCGGCCTCGGATGCCGGTGCGATAGTTTGCGCCTTAAATGTCATTTCGCAGCCAGCGGCTTGCAACGCATCGCGATACTTGAGTGCGGTATTTTTATCGACACCGCGTTTGAGCAGTTGTGTTTTACCGGTGATCAAGCCGGCCATCGCTTCCGGCGTCGATTTAAACAAAGCGGCGAGCCGCTGCGCAGCCAGCGTTGGGGTAACGCCATCGGCCAATTGACCCGTTAAATAAACATCGTATAGCGGTGCATCCATTACCAATGCCTTGATTGTGGCTAAAACTATTGTAACGTTAGCGCCGGCATTGACCTTGCGCAATCAAAACGATTTTTGGCAGCGTATAATCAGCACCCGTAAAAAGGGGACCGTATGAGTATTCAACAGCAGATCGAGACGAAATTGACCGCGGCGTTGCCGCTTGCGCATATCGAAGTGATTAACGAATCGCACATGCATAGCGTGCCGCCTGGTTCGGAAACGCATTTTAAAGTCGTGCTGGTGTCATCCGAATTCGACGATAAGCGCGCTGTCGCCAGGCACCAGTTGATTTACCGCGTACTCGCGGACGAATTAGCGGGCTCCGTGCACGCGCTGGCGTTACACACTTACACCGCAGATGAATGGCAATTGCGCTGCCGTGCCGCTCCGAATTCACCGCAATGTCTGGGCGGCGGTAAACACGATTCGCATTGAACAAGCGAATATTCGGCACCGAGTTTCGGTATTGGATTCGATTTATTAAGATTTAAATTGGTTCATAAAATATATGTCCGTTGTTGTCGCCGCTTTATATAAATTCGTTACTCTCGACGATTATCGCGATCTGCGCGAACCGCTGCTGCAATGTTGTCTCGATGCGGACATCAAGGGTTCACTGCTGCTTGCGCACGAGGGAATCAATGGCACCATCGCCGGTTCGCGCCCAGGCATTGATGCCGTATTAGCGTATTTGAAAAGCGATGCTCGCCTGGCCGATCTCGATCATAAAGAATCGCTCGATAGCGAACAGCCGTTTCTGCGCATGAAAGTGAAATTAAAAAAAGAGATCGTCACGCTGGGTATCGATGGTGTCGATCCGAGTCGCGCCGCGGGTAAATACGTCGACCCCCGTGATTGGAATGCGCTGATAAGCGATCCGGCGGTGCTTGTCATCGATACGCGCAACGACTACGAAGTGGAAATCGGCACTTTTGAAAACGCCCTGAATCCGCAGCTGCAAACATTTCGCGAATTTCCACAGTATGTGCAACAGATCGATCCTGCCAAACATAAAAAAGTTGCGATGTTTTGCACGGGCGGCATTCGCTGCGAAAAAGCTTCGGCATTGATGTTGAAAGCAGGGTTCGAAGAGGTTTATCACCTCAAGGGCGGAATCCTCAAATATCTCGAGCAGATGCCTGCGCAGGAGAGTTTATGGCGCGGCGAATGTTTTGTTTTCGACAATCGCGTCGCGGTTGATCACGGCTTGGAAAAAGGCAGTTATTCGTTGTGCCATGCCTGCGGTTGGGGTGTGGGTGCGAAGGATAAGCAATCGCCGCTATACGAAGAGGGCGTGTCATGTCCGCGTTGTCATACCGATGTAAGCGAAGAGCAGAAAATACGTTTTCGCGAACGCCGCAAACAAATCAAACTCGCCGCAGAGCGCGGCGAACAACACATGGGTGTGCGGGTTGAGCTGCGGCGCGCGCCGGCTTCAGAGTGATGCGGCAGCGTGCGGGCGCTTCTTGTTTTCGACCGGATTGTTCAGGCGTTCGATTAAATCAGCCAGCGGCGCGGCCTGTCCGAATAAATAACCCTGCACCGCGTGACAGCCGAGCGTGCGCAAATAATGCAACTGGGCTTGATTCTCGACGCCTTCGGCGATGATTTTCAGTTTCAATCCCAGCGCCATCGAAATAATCGCATTGACGATACAGGCTTCTTCTTCGACAGTTTTGATCGCATGAATAAAACTGCGATCGATTTTCAAGGTGTTGATCGGGAACTTCTGCAGATAACTCAGCGATGAATAGCCGGTGCCAAAATCATCAATGGCGATTTGCACGCCAGCGGCGCTGATGCGACGCAATTTCTCGATCACATCCGGGCGATCGTTCATCAATAATCCTTCGGTAATTTCCAGTTCCAGTAAATGCGCGGGAAATTGCTCGCGCGCGAGAATTTCTAAAATATGATCGACAAAGTTGGCGCGTTCCAGCAACAGCGGCGACAAGTTAACCGACAATTTCAAATCGGGATGACCGTTGCGATGCTGATGACTGATTTCGCGGCAGGCGCGGCTCAAGGTGAGTCGATCGAGATCGATAATAAGGCGGCTGTCTTCGGCCACCGGAATGAATTCCGCGGGAGCAAGTCGGCCGAGTGAGGGATGATTCCAGCGCACCAACGCTTCGACGCCGTTCAAGCGTTCGGTGTGCGCATCCATTTGCGGCTGATAATAAATTTCGAATTCACCGTTTTCGAGCGCGCGTCGCATATCCTGTTCGAGCAATAAGCGCTGCGTCGCGGTGACAGTCATGTCATGGCTGAACATGTGATAGCCGTCTTTGCCGGTATTTTTCACGCGGTACATGGCGATGTCGGCATTTTTGATCAGACCGTCCAGCGTGGTGCCTCCCTCGGGATACATGGCGATGCCAATCGAAGCACCGATATGAATATCGTGATCGCCGAGACGAAATGGCTCTTTTACGCTTTCGAGAATTTTTTCCGCGACTTGAATCGCAGCTTGCGCAGTAATGGTGTCGGGCAGCAGCAGCGTAAATTCATCGCCGCCGAAGCGCGATAACGTATCGCCTTTGCGAATACAGCCGAGCAGGCGTTGACTGACCGCTTGCAGCAGACGGTCTCCCATCGTATGGCCGAGCGAGTCGTTAATGATTTTAAAGCGGTCGAGATCGATGAACATAACGGCAAGGCGTTGATTGTTGCGCGCTGCCTGCGTCAGCGCCATGCTGAGACGATCCTTGAACAGCGAGCGGTTCGGCAATCGCGTCAGCAAGTCGTGATACGCCTGGAAATTGATGAAGGCCTCGGCCTCCATGCGATCGGTGATGTCGCGCGCGGTACCGTAAACACGATAGCGCTTGGCGCTGCCGTTCAATTCTTCGGTTTCCGTTACCGGCCAAACCGCCAATTCGAAATAATGCTTGCTATGCCCGGCTTCGCGGGGGCGCAATGCGATCTCAATGCTGCGCGATGAATGCTGAGAGCGCGCCGCCTGCTCGAAGAAATAGCGTGCTTTTTCCGTATCCTCTTCGTCGACCAGCGAGATGATTGGGTGACCGAGCAATTCGTTGCGGTCGTAGCCCAGTAACTGTTCTATTTTCGAATTGAGAAAACTGAAGCGGCCTTCTTCATCGAGTATGTAAATGATATCGGGTGAATTGTTGACGATGAAGCGATGTAATTTTTCCGAACGGTTGAGCCGATTCTCCATCACGCTATTGGCGTCTTCAAGGCGCTTTTTGCGAATCGCGTTATTGATCGTGGCCAACAGTTCTTCCGGTACGTAGGGCTTTTTCAAATAATCGTACGCGCCATTGCGCAGCGCGCGCGAAATATCATCGATGGAAGTTTCACCGCTGACTACGATAGTCATCGTAGTGATGTGATGCGCGGCCATGTGTTGCATGACGTCGTGACCTGAGATATCGGGCATGCGCAAATCGAGCAGCAATAAATCGTAATGATTGCGTGTGAGTTGTTCGATGGCTTCGCGGCCGCCAACCGCCGTATCGACTTCATAATGATAAAGACGCAATAGACCGTGCAGACTTTCAAGCAGGCGCTGATCATCATCCGCTAACAGGATGCGCGCAGCTGTCCCCTGATCGATCTCAGATATTTCAACCGATAATTTCGTCATAGGCTTGCCGTCTCGGCCAGGCTTTCGTACTGCTGCAACTGGTCTTCAAGTGATTCGTTTTAATTGCGTAATTGCCACGAATTCCTGATGGCGTGCTACTCGATCGGTATTAACAACTGAAATTGCGTGCCGGTCTTGTTACTTTTGCACACAATTGAACCACCGATTTCATCCATTAATTTTTTCGTAATGCTCAACCCCAAACCCGAGTGTCCGGCCCCTTTACTCGAAGTTACCGGAGAAAATAATTGCCGCAAAACGGTCTCGGAAATTCCGGGACCGTTATCAGCGACGTTTATTACAGCAAAAAGCCGGCCATTTACCATGACTCCGCTATCGGTGCCAAGTGTAATACGGCCATTGGGCGGCAACGCCTCGACTGCGTTCTTTAACAGGTTAGTCAATATTTGCTGCAAATGCGTTACGCTGCTGCGAATAGGTGGTATCGATTCGCCCAAATGTAACTGCAAAGCGATCTGATGCGTCGCGCAAAGCGATTGTTCGAAAATGCGCGCGATGTCGCTGACCAGTTTGTTCAATGAAATTTCGCCGTTGCTGGCGATGGTCAATTCGGGTTCGCGCAGTCGCAATAGAATCGTTCCGACCCGATCGATTTCCTGTTTTATCAATTCAAGATCGGCATGCGCCTGATGCTGCTCGCCCAACTTGATCCGCAGCATTTCGAGATAATTGCGAATGATGCTGAGCGGATTGCTGGCTTCGTGTACCGCTTCGCTGATTTTTTGCTGCAGTGAATCGCTTTCTCCATCGGCATTGGCTGCATTGCGTAATTGTTGACTGTGATGATGCACGGCCGCCGCGATTTCGCTGCAGAGCCCGGCCAGCAGCGCCGGTTTGCTTGCCTGCGGATCGTCCTCGCCGCGATGAAGTCCGAGTACCAGTACGCCAACCGCCGTGCCTTGATGCAACAGCGGCGCGCTCAACAAAAAATCCGAGTCGCAATATTTCAGTAATTGTTTATCGATCACCGCAAGTGTTTCGATTGTGGCAACGCTGCTGTGAGTCGGTTGTTTGCGCAGCAGCGCATCGCTGACCAAGCTGCGATTCGGCAGCAGCGGCACGGTAAAATCCGGTTGCACCTGTTTTTCGCTGTCGCTGTCGCGCTCGCTCAAGTGAGTAGTGATGGTCTCTTGGTCGGGATCGACAACGAACAGCAGGCAGCGCTCGATGTCGAGCGTCATAAAAATAATGCGGCGAATTGCTTGTTCGAGCGCAGTGCGCGTTTGACTGCGCCATAACTCGCTATTCATATGTCCGAGTTGACTGAGCTGCCCCAATCTTTCACCGAGTAACAGCTGCGCGGCTTCATCGGCAGCAGATGAATCGATGCTGCCGATATCGATATTCAATCCGCCGGCAATGCGCTCGACATCTTCGCTGATACGCGTGCACAGTTCACGCGTCAGTGCTTCGGTCAAGCCGAACAATTGATCGGCCTGCGCAATGGCCTCGTCACTGAGTGGCCCGGGTTCGCTCAATAAACTGGATAAATTGATAATTTTGACCAGATGGTGTGCATCTAAAATCTGGGCGCTCGATTCGTGGTGAAAGCGCACGGCATCGCCCATGAATCCGCTCAGCTGCCAGGCATCGATCATATCGGCGCCGATTTCATCATGACCGCGTTGGAAATTCTCGCGCTCGGCTTCGAGCAGCGCGCGATCGTCGACGGTATTTGACCAGATGTCGATATAGCGGCGATCGTGCTGATTGAGCAAAATCAATTGTCCCACATCCATCAGTAAACCGGATAAATAAGCCTCTTCGGGTGCGTTGTAGCCCGTTAAATTAGCCAGGATGTGGGCAAAATTCGCCGATATCAGCGAGCGTCGCCAGAACGCTTTAACGAACGGTTGATGGTGCGGATTGAAGCGATTGAAAAATTGTTTGATCGCTGCCGTGATGACAATCGTTTTAACGGTATCGGTACCGAGAAATAGCAGCGCGCGCTCAACGGTCTGACACGATTTTGCGCGGCCGTAATAACTCGAATTGGCGACGCCGAGTAAGCGCGCGGTCATGGCGGTATCGTGGCGAATAATTCCGGCGATATGCTGCAGATCGGCGCGCTCGCTGTGGATCGCGTCGAGAATTTTTGTCAGCACTTGCGGCAGGCTAGGCAGGCGGTCTAGCGTCGTCCGGCTGTCCGGTACCATAACTATCCCAATGGTCAAATCAAATGTCGCGGCAGCCATAAATCGATAGCGGCCACTATCAATAACAATCTGTTAAATGCCGGTCAGAACGGGCGAGATCGACAGGTTTTGTAGCGTTGCAGTATAGTCAGGAAGTCTTAGCTTAGCTCGGTCATGTTCCTAATGGTAGGATACGTCCAGCTAATGGGTGGACCGTCCTGGGGGCGGTCCAAATGGAGAGCGTGTCAGTGCCGGCTGCACAAGAACCGATTTCTAAGAGTAAACAGCGTTTGTCGCCGCATATAATTGCTATCACCAGCGGAAAAGGCGGTGTCGGCAAGTCGAGTATTGCCGTTAATTTAGGTATTTCGCTCGCTAAAACCGGAGCACGCGTTTGTATCCTCGATGCCGATACCGGACTCGCCAATATCAATATCTTGCTTGGATTAACTCCCAAAGCGGGTCTAGAACATGTGTTGTTCGGCGCGAAAGCGATCGAAGAAATCATGCTCGATGGTCCGTTCGGATTGAAAATAATTCCCGGCGCGAATGGCATTAGTGAATGCGTGACGCTGCATCCGCGCCAGCAATTGCGTTTAACGCGCGAGCTCGGCCGTATCGAGGGAGAGTTCGATTATCTGTTGCTGGATACCGCTGCCGGCATTGCCGACAACACGCTGGATTTTGTCGGCTCGGCGCATCAAAGCATTGTGGTAATTACGCCCGAGCCGACATCGCTCACCGATGCTTTTTCATTGATAAAAGTGATGCAGCGCCGCCGGCCTGGCATGCCGTATCAAATCGTCGTCAACATGTGCAGCAATGTTGCGCAGGCGCGCGAGGTCTACCATCGCTTCAGCACCGCGGTCGAAAAATACATCAATGTGCGCACGCACAATCTCGGCTATTTGCTGCGCGATGAAAGTTTGCGAGTGGCGGTGACGCTGCAAAGCCCGGTCGCTTTATTTCCGGAATCGGATCCGTCATCGCGCAGTTTTATTCGCTTGGCCGATGCGCTCAAGCAAGCCGCAGAAGCGCAACCGGTCGGCATCGGTTTCAGTTTATTCTGGCAGCGCCAGTTTCGGCAGCAACATTTGGCAGCGCGCGATCGACGTCCTGCGATCACCGCCGCTATCGCCGGTAACGAGCGCGCGTATTTAGCGGAATTAAAAGCGCGCTTGTTGACGCTCATTGCAAAAACCGACGCGCCCAGCGCTGAGTTGTCGGCACTGCTCAATGAAGTTGGCCATGCTTACAGCGATCGTTTTCATGAGCCGGCGTTTAATTTGTCGGCAGTAATCGATGCATTGACGTCGGCGCCGGAGCGCAACGATAAACTGCTGCGTCAATTGGCCGAACAATTAAAACCATGGCAGGCCGATCCGCCGTCCTCCGAGTCACCGATAGCCGGCACTTTCATTGCTGCCGAGTCAACGGCGAATGCCGTAGCTACAACACCGATACCACGGAATAATACAGCGACGCGTCTGCATTCGTTCGCGCTACATCATTACGATGAGCGCCGGTTTGGCAATCAAACGGTATTGCTCGAATTATTGCAGCGACAGAGTGAAAGCGGAAAATCCGCACTCGAGTTGATAAAAATTCTGGTGTCCTGATACGTTAGCGCGTCTGCGCAATCGCATCGGTAAATGCATCGTCCAGATGCTGCAACAAATTAGCCGGACACTGCAGCGCAATTGCCATTTTTTGCAGCTCTTCGCGCTCGATCAAATCTGCCCGCATCAAAAGATAAGCTTCGCTCAGGCAATTGGCGCGCCGCAAAATTCGGCTGAGCGCGGTTTCGTTCGCGGCGGATAATTCCTGTTGCGAAGCCAACGCGCGCACAATTTCGACCGGTAATTGCCAATCCTGCGCAATCCAGTACGCGAGCGGTTGCGACCACTGTTCAACTAATTGGGTCAGCAACTCCGCGCTGGGAGCTTTGCCGGCCAAATGCTCGACGCTGTGCAATTGCAATTGATTGAACAACGTCACGACGCCGATATCGTGCACCAAGCCGAGCAGATACGCTTTAAAGCTATCGAGATGAGTGCGCTCCGCGAGTTGCTGGCAGCAGACTGCGCACGCTAACGAGTGATCCCATATTTTCTGCGGCAATCTACTATTTTGGCCGCGTACGATCGGTTGCAATACTGCGGTCGACAGCACCAGTCGCAATCCTTCGATACCCAGCGTTGCGACCGCATGCTCGAAGTTCTCGACATTTTTACGATACGGATTGAAATACACGCTGTTGGCGATTTTCAATACCGCCGCGGCCACCACCGGATCTTGCTTGATGACAGCGACATAATCGCGCGCGGATGTGTTGGGATCGCGCAATTGTCGCAGCAGCAATGGAATAATGGTCGGCAATCGCGGCACCGCATTGCGGCGCTGTTCGCTATCCCGCACCTGCTGGGCGATTGCCTGACCGATCAATTTTTCCGGCACGCTGGTGACTTCACCGCCGTCACTGCCGAACACGTTTTGCTGATAGAGCGGATGCACGCGCTCGCTGTAACGCCGCAGCGCAACGGTAGCGGCATCGTTATCGGAGTATGGCGCCGCCACGATATCCGTCCCGATATTATCCCCGCGCCGCAGTTTGTTCCACCGCTCTGCCCACTTGCCGAACATATTAAAAACTCTCCTTATGGGCGCCGACATCGGCGCTATTGCGATACCCGTTTTCGAGTATAGGTGCGCGCGCAAAAAAAATTAGCCGCACGCGCCATTGACAGCGATTAAATTCTGCTTTATTTAGGCTCGCAAATCATTCGCTGCATGCGTGCGGCGTGCCCTCGTATAACTAGAGGGGTGGGTGGGGTGCTTATATGACGAAATCGTTATCTGGCACAGATGATAAAAGCAGTAGTCTCAGCGAAGGGTTTATGGCCGAGGATACCGACAATTCCGATTTCGACAGCAGCGACGCTGTGCTACCGCCGCGTATCAATCAAAAGGATCCGAGTATTCGCCGCAAAATTGAAGATCGGCTTGAGCGCAAACGGTTGCGCGACGAGCTGGGTATTTATGACGACGATGCCTGGGAAGATATTTAAATAGCCGTTTTCACGCGATTACACGCTTTCCAGTTTCGTCAGTCCCGCTATACTGCATGGAATTGCCCTGCCGATTCGTCGATGATGCCGGACATTCAATCCGCTCTATTTTCGCCACCTGCAGAACCTTCGCAAAACGCTGATATGGCCGACGACAATAATAAATTGGCGCAGAATCGGCTGGAGCGGCTGGCGCGTACTGTCAGCGAGCTGGTAGATAAAGCGACGCAGAACGAACGCATTTTGCGCAAGTTTCAGCAATTCGAATTGGAATTGCTGGCGGTCAGCGGCATGGAAACGCTACTCGATAGTTTATTGGCCGATAGTCTGCGGCATTTTCGCCTCGACGCCACTGAGCTGTGGCTGTTCGATCCCGAGCGCATTCTGCGCGATTTATTACCCGACGATTTGCAACGCAGCGCTGGTCTCTATTGGTTCGATAACGATCGCGATTTGCGTGCGCTATACACAGCGCCGTTTTCAGTGCAATTGGCAAGTCCGCTGCCGCTCGGTTTATTTCCGGGACGTCCGGTGCGTTCGGCGGCGTTGTTGCCGTTAGTGCGCCAGGGCGCTTTGGTCGGCAGTTTCCATTTCGGCGCGTTCTCGGCGCAACGTTTCAGCAACGATAAATCCACCGATTTTATTAATCACCTCGCTTCCGTCGTCGCGGTGTGTTTGGAAAATTGCGCGAATCAGGAACGTCTGCATCGCCTGAGTCTGATCGATATGCTGACGCGGGTGGAAAATCGCCGCGCATTTCACCTTTCAATCGATACAGAAATCGCGCGCGCGATTCGTCAGACGGAACCGCTGACTGTCATGCTCGGCGATTTGGATCATTTCAAAGCGGTAAACGACACGCACGGACATCAGGTAGGCGATCGCGTGCTGCATTCGGTAGCGCAGGAGATTGCCGGCATGCTGCGCAAGACGGACCACGTCTGCCGTTACGGTGGCGAAGAGTTCGCGCTGATTCTGCCCAATTGCGATCGCAATCTGGCGATCGATATCGCCGAACGTATTCGCGCGCGCGTCGCCGGCATGCGCATCGCCAGCGACAGCGGTATCGAAGTGCCAACTTCCATTTCGCTCGGCGTCACCTGTTGGACGCATCCCAAACCGAATACCAATAACATTGCCGACCGTTTAATAAAAATTGCTGACGACGCTGTTTATCGTGCCAAGGCGAGCGGCCGCAACCGCGTCGAATACCAAGTCTTCAGCTAGACCTCCGAAAGCCGCCTTTTATTGATAAACTACCAGACCTCGCCGTTTGGCGATAACGTACGTTCAGGTGTTTTGCAATGAAAAAACTCGATCATCTGTTCCAAAACAACCGCGATTGGGCAGAAAAAATAAAAACCGAAGATCCACATTTTTTTGAAACGCTGTCGGCTCAGCAGCAGCCGGAATATTTATGGATAGGTTGTTCCGACAGTCGCGTTCCATCGAATCAAATAATCGGTTTGATGCCGGGCGAAGTTTTCGTGCATCGCAATGTCGCCAATATCGTGATTCAGACCGATCTCAATTGTCAGTCGGTGATTCAATTCGCCGTCGACGTGTTGAAGGTCAAACACATTATGGTCGTTGGGCATTATGGCTGCGGCGGTGTGCGTGCGGCACTCGATGGCTCGCAGCACGGCTTGATCGACAATTGGCTCAGCGCATTGAAAGACATCTGCTTTGATCAGCGCGATCAGCTGGCTGCTGTCGAGGGCGAGCAGCGCGTCGATTTATTGTGCGAACTGAATGTAAAAGCGCAGGTAGCGCATGTGGCGCAAACGCGCATCGTGCAGAATGCGTGGTTGCGCGGTCAGGAGCTGCACGTGCATGGCTGGATTTATAGTGTGCGCGATGGATTACTGCGCGATTTGGATGTAACGATCAGCGCTTCTGAACAGATCGATACGACATTTCGCATCGCTGTGTCAGCAGTGACGAACGATACGACGCAATAATTAATCGCCGCTCGCGAATAACACCTCGTCGCGCACGGCGGCATCGATCAGCAGTACGCGTTCGGCGTCGAGAAACGTGCCGAATGTCTTGCACAGTTCATTGGTGCTGGCATCGCGATAGGTTGTCGATGCCACCAATTCGAAATCGCAGCGGCCACGCATGGCCATCAATGTTGGAAAGTACGGGCGCCAGCTCCAGTTGTAACCGACGTACATGCCTTCGCTGCGGATGCCTTCGGTAACAATTTCATAGTTGGGCGATAGCTGATAGCCGCGTGCATCGCAAATAAAAAAGCGCATGATGCCCAGTTCGCGCAATTTATCGGTGAAGATGGCTTCGAGTGCTTGACCTTGTTGCAGTTGTTGCCGCAAAGCCAATACCGCCTGCTTAATTTCGCGGCTGTGATCGATGCTATGGCTCAGCCGCGCAGTTTTGCGCGCAAAATATTGCTGTACCAGCGTCGCTTGCTGCGCTTTAAAATGTTCGGCGTCGACCGGTTCCGCCAGGGCCGGCGCAAATAAATAACCTTGCATATAGTTCGCGCCGCAATCGATACCGAAACAAAACTCTTCAAACGTCTCGACGCCTTCGCAAACCACTTCGAATCCAGCACGCTCGGTGATGGCCATCATGCCGAGCAATACATCGGCCGGCAAACCGCCGCGCGCGGCATTTTTGAACAGGCGCATATCGAGTTTAATAATGTCGGGCGCTAACGCGATAATGCGATCGAGCTGCGAATTGCCGGCGCCGAAATCATCGATCGCCACCCGCAGGCCGCCCGCGTGATACTCCTTCACCAGCCGCTGCAACGGTTTTAATTGACCGGCGGTTTCGGTGATTTCAATGACGACACGGCTGGGATCGATGCCGCAAGATTCAATCATTTTCATCGTCGGCGATAAGATTTTATCACCGAGCCGGTTTATCCAGTCGGGTGAAATATTGATAGTGATGAAACCGCAATCGACGTTCTGCGCAAAATATTGCAGACCCAATCGGCGCAGATGACGGTCCACCGCGATTTTGAAATCCGCCGGCAACGAAGCATCGCCAAACAACGCGCCGGCGCTGATCACATCGCCTTTATCATTGCGTGTTCGCGCCAGTAGCTCATAGCCCGCAACGCTGCCGCTGGGGAGATAGATCATCGGTTGGTAATGGGGAAAGTAAGGGTTGAGCGAAAAATTTTTGTTGGGATTGAGCACCGATAGCTCCGGATAAAACCGCATAACAGATACCACAGACCTTGCCGCCAAATCCCGTCAGCCGCGCGCACGTTAAGACATTAAAAAAGCAACATTCAGACCAACGATAGCATATCAATAAATGCCTGCTTGTTTTCCCCTAATAATGTGATATGAATTTGGAAATTTGCGGCGCGGCGATCTAAAGCAGGTGCACAAGAAATATTTGTGCACCATTCTTGTTCGCGGGCGTGCATAGTTCGATGGTGGTTGATACCATCCCGTGCATGCCACATACATCATTTTAAAAATCGATTCAGGAGATCAGCGATGTCTTCCGTTGTTGTTGTCGGCGCCAGCGCAAATCCGGACCGCATCGCGCACCAGGCAATCGAACGCTTGCTCAATAAACATTACACCGTAATTCCGATAAACCCCGCAGGCGGAGAAATACTCGGACTCAAAGTGCGATCTTCTCTTGGCGAGATCGGGCAGACGGTGGATACAGTGACGATGTATGTCGGGCCGGAACGACAGTCCGTGCTGATTGATGCAATTATCCGGCTGAAACCGCGCCGCGTTATTTTCAATCCCGGTGCGGAAAATCCCGCCGTTTATGCGCGGTTGACGCAGGCAGGAATCGCAGTGCAGGAAGCGTGCACGCTGGTGTTGTTATCGACGCATCAATTTGATGAGCCGGTTTGACTATACGTTTGCTATACCGCTTTGACTATTAAAGGCCAACGGAAAATAAGCGTAAATACTGGCTTAATCCGTATCCGAGATAACCCGCACGAAACGGCTGCGTTTTAAAATTTGCGACGGCGAGATGCCGAACATGGCGCGAAAGGTTCTGCTGAAATGCGCGCTATCGGCGAAACCTGCTTCCTCCGCCGCATCGGTTAACGACATACCGCGGCCAATATTAAAAGCGGTTTGCGCCACTTTATACCACAGCAGATAACGTTGAATCGGAATGCCGATCTCCTCTTTAAATAGATGCGAAAGTCGGCTTTCCGACAAAAAAACATGACTGGCCAATTGGCTCAGCGTCAGTGCTTTACCCTGCGCGTGGTGAATATGCGAAAGCGCTTTGGCGATGCGCGGGTGATGTGTCTCAGGACGGTGTACCGGGCCGGCAAGCCGGTCGATGATTGCGGTGATGACGGTGTCGGCGCGCTCGATCGATTGTGCCTGCGCGCGGAAATCCGTTAATTGCTCCCTGCAAAAAGTTAAATCATCGTCGAGCAGCTGGCCGATGCTGGTGTCACCGGTAAAGCGCTGATTGATTTGAAATGCGTACTGTGTCTGCGCGTCGAGCAATAACACGGCGCGCCACGAATCCGACGATACGACGTGATGCGGAGCATTGGGGCGAATTACCGCGCCTTGCACGGAAAATTCGCTCTCATTTTGCCGTAGCGTAAAAACGCTCTGCTCGAGATTGATCGTAATTTGCAGCGCATGATGGCTGTGCTCGTCATCTTCGAGACTGTCGCCAATCAGAAGTACGCGTCCTTTACTCAGATAAACGTAAAAAATAGCGGCTTCGGTCATATCGCATTGTCTGTGTAAATGCAAAAAGTGGGTCTTACACTACCAGCTGCCGGTGCTCAGCGGTTTTAAATTTTTGCGTATGCTGCGCTTCAATACGCGGCCATTTTGAATTGCCATTACGGTGTGCGCCGGCAATGGCTGCCAATTTTCAGCGCTGAGAGGTCGGCTCGCGAGCAGCGTCATCTCCTGCTCGGATTCGATTTCTACGCCGCTCAGCAGATCGTGTTCATGGCAGCGGCGCTGTAAAAGATAAAGACCGGGCGGACAGATATCGCCGTTATCCTGGCGCCGATGATGCGAGTGAACAAATAAATAATCGCCGTCGCTATACAGAAAGTTGGCGGCGCCAAACTCAGCCATGCGCTCCGCAAACCGGGCGAAAGTATTCAGGCGTTGATCGAGCGAGGGCGATTGCGTCGAGAGCCACAGCGGTTGCAGTAACGATAATAAATAGCAGAAGGCGTGTTCCGAATCGGTATCGCCAATCGTGCGGAAATAACCTTGGTCAAGTTCGATGCGCTGGCGCAAATCGGCGAGATCGCCGTTATGCACAAAGATATGCGGACGTCCGCCCAGTTCGCGCGTGAAAGGCTGCGTGTTGCGCAGGCTGACGCCGCCCTGAGTTGCCTTGCGAATATGTGAGATCGCCAACGCGCTGGGAACATGTTGATCGTGAATGAAGTGCAGTAGCGCGCTGTCGGCTGAAGGTTCGGGTTCACGAATGACCAGTGCGTCGCCATCGCGAAAAAATGCGATACCCCAGCCATCGATATGTGGACCGGTATTGCCGCCTCGGCGCGCGAATTCGGCGAGAGAGAATTTTACCGTCGTCGGATTGCGGCTTGAGATACCAAATAATTCACACATGCTAATCGGCGCGCGCAGTTGGAAGTCTGGAAGTTATTTTAGCCGATGCGGCGAAAACGGAATTTTTACGCAGATAAATTGCTATACGGATCGCACTTGACGAGGTAATTCGCCGTTTGCATTGCCGAAATGAATGCCCCAGCTCGGGAAAATAGCAGAGAGAAACAGAAACCACCCCGTCGACGGACGGGTTGAGAAGGGAAAAACTGCGCCGCCCAAATGTTATAGATCGGGGCGGCGCCGGGTTACTACTGATTAAGCCATCGTTGCTGATGGAGCCGCTGCGGCTGGAGTTGCTTTTGGAGCGCGAGCTTTACGCGGAGCTTTTTTTGCCTTGGTTTTCGCTTTCGCTTTCACTTTGGCTTTTGCTTTGCGGGGAGCTTTTGTTTTCGCAGCTGCTGCCTTTTTGGGGCGGCCGGGACGACCTTTTTTCGCTTTAACTTTGGTTTTGGCTTTCGCTTTAACTTTGGTTTTCGCTTTCGCTTTCGCCTTGGTCTTCGGTTTCGCTTTGCTTTTCGCTTTGGCTTTTTTCGCTTTAGCTGCTGCTACTTTCTTCGCTTTAGCTTGGGCTTTTTTCGCTTTAGCTGCAGATTTTTTCTCTTCAGCGGCCTGTTTAGCTTTCGCTTTTTTCAGCTTAGCTTCGAGAGCTTTGATCTGCTTCTCCAGAGCCGCCACCGATGTTGCTTTCTTTGCTGCTTTCTTTTTTGCTGCTGCCATGAATTAAATCCTTGTCAGTAGAGTTGGTGGATTTGTGCAGTAACACGCGATCAATTATACGTCGGATTTTAATATTGTGTAGAAATTTTGTATTTTTTGTGTTCATTAATTTTGTATTGGCTTAATTTTTTGCTGAAAAGCAAAATGTGACGGAGCCTGAAGCGAACAAATTGCGGTGCAAAAATCGCAGCGCGACAATTCGAAATCCATTTTGAAGAGGGGAAAGCGACATGAATAAATCCGCTGAGACGGCAATTGAAGCAGCTGTTTTTCGCCGTTTACTGCAGCATTTGGACAATCGCAAAGACGTTCAAAATATCGATTTGATGAATCTCGCCGGCTTCTGCCGCAACTGTTTGGCGAAGTGGTATGTCGCTGCGGCAGCCGAAGCGGGAATCGAAATCGATTATGAAAACGGGCGAGAACGCATTTACGGTATGCCTTATTCGGAGTGGAAGACGCGCTATCAGAGCGAGGCAAAGCCGGCGCAATTACAGGAATTCCACCGCGCTGAAAAAGAAAAGGGGAAGGATAAATAGCAATGTCGAGTGTTTTGCGCCGAATTCGGCGTGCCGATTTTTATTGTTCATAGGTCGCGAAAGCGGCTCAAACGCACATTGTTGCGATCGAGTAGGGCGCCGAATTCCGCACTTTGCAGCAGTGCCAATTCATGCGGACGGGTAGCGGCGATAGGGTCGGAAATATCGTTATCGGCGCAACCCGGATGACACATCAAGAGATCGCCGGTGCGTGCCGCAGCGATCCAGTTCTGCATCAACGCGCTGAAATTCGCCTGCGGTTGCAGCGAGTAAATACCGGCAAAACCGCGATTGGTTTGCATGCCGTGGCGCTGTGTGAATTCGCTAAACCCCAATCCCAGCAGTTTCAATATCGCCAATTTGATAAAACCGCCGTGCCCGGGTAAGTGCGGATTAACCGCGCGCAAATACGGTTTTCTATCGCTGTAGCGCTGCGCCAATTCCATGATTACGACGCTGCGTATTGCCGGCAACACATGCACGTGCTGGTGACCGTCAATAAAATCCGGCGCTTGTCCGGCGAAGGTTTCGAAGCGATCCAATTGCGCATGCAGCGCTGTGGCAATTGCGTTGCGATCGCAGCGACCGCTGAGCACTGCACGCAAAATGGCAGCGAGCGGCCGCGCCAGAATTGCCTGTGCCGGAAATGCGTGCGTGAGATTGAAATGCAGGCCGATATCGATGCGATCGCGATAGGTAAGCAATGTGTTGTCGGCGCTGAGCCAGAAATCGCCTTCGCTTAAGCAACTGACAGCGGACAGACGTCCTTGCGCAACCAATTTCATAATGCCTGCGCTGATCGCGGCGGATTGACCGTAGTCGTCGGCGCAGAGAATAATTTTCTTCATTGCGGACGAAAGGCCCAGCAGCGACTGAGCACGAAAGTAAGACCGGCGACCGCGACGAGCACGATGCCGAGCGCGATGCGATAGTCGAAGGCGGTGAATTTAAGCAGCAGCGAATACATCACTTCATTTAGCGCGAAACCCAACAACGCAACCGCAGCAAAGCGTTTAAAAGTGTTTTGCTGGTTTTCCTCGCTGGCGAACGTCCAGCGATGATGGCCAAAAAAACTGACATTGAAGGCCACGCAAAAACCGATCACGTTAGCTATGAGCGGCGCGATACCGAGCGGTACCAGAATAGCCACAACAGTCCAATGCACCGCCATCGCGGTGACTCCAATCACACCGAAGCGGGCGAGCTGAGCGATCACAGCGCACGGTCGTCCGCGTTGGTTCCGGAGCCGGCTCTCGTTTTATGGTGTTCGTCATCGAAACCGATGCGCCGCGCCACGATGTAATTCGGTCGTCCTTTTACTTCGTTAAAAATGCGCGCGATATATTCGCCGACGACGCCGATAGCCATCAATTGGATGCCGTTGAGAAAGGTGATGGCGACCACCAGCGTTGCCCAGCCGGGTAAATCAGCGCCGAACAATGCGGTGCGAATGGCGACATAGATACCGTAGATGATGGCCGCAAAAGAAATGAATAAACCAATTATCGCACTGATGCGCAGCGGCAATTCGGTGAATGCGACCATGCCCATAATCGCCAGCCGCGTGAGCCGGCGGAAATTAAACGTCGAGCGGCCCGCGCGGCGCTCTTCGACCTGAAAGGGAATGCCGATGCTCCTGTAACCGACCCACGCATACAACCCTTTCATAAAGCGGCTGCGTTCAGGCAACGCTTTCAGCGAATCCACCACTTTGCGATCGAGCAGACGAAAATCGCCGGCGTCGGGTTGAATCGGAATACGCGAGGCGCGGCGCAGCAATGTATAAAAACCGTGGGTGAGATGTCGCTTCAGAAAACTTTCATCGTCGCGGTTGGCGCGCACGCCGTAAACCATTTCGTAGCCTTCGCGCCATTTCGCGAAGAACACCGGAATCATCGCCACCGGATGTTGCAAATCGGAATCCATCAGCACGACAACATCGCCTGTGGCTTCATGAATGCCGGCGGTCAGTGCCGCCTCCTTGCCGAAGTTGCGCGATAGAAAAACGCAGCGCACCGGATAATTTTCGGTGAGCGCGGCGGCGGTCGCGGCGGTGTCATCGGAGCTGCCGTCGTCGACAATAATGATTTCGACGCGACGCGAGAGCGCCGCCAATGTCGCCGTGAGCTGCGGAATCAACACCCGCAGGTTTTCCGCTTCATTGAAAGCGGGAATGACGCAGGAGATCGAAGGCTCGTACGCCGGCGCGGATTTCGGTACTGCAGAGGAAACGGAACTGAGCGACATAATACGATCTCGTGCAGGGACGCTGGCGCGAACATAACTGTCCGGGCAGCTATCTGCAAGCATTTAGGTTTAAGGGCCGGCGTTACGGTTTAGCGACTGCATTGTGTCAGTGAGCAGATACGATTTCCTGCAGCATGACAAGTTCGCCGAAAGTTCGCAGCGGTTTGAAATGCGCGCGCAATGCAGGCGAAAGCTTTTCCAGATCGTCGCTGTAGATCACTAGAAAATCCGTCGTGTCGTTTTCGAACAGGGTTGGAATCGCATCCGCTTCGATCATCTTTGCTTTGCCGGCCGAATAAAATTCGCCGGAATAGTAACGGCGGCGAAAATAATACAGACCGCTGTCGGCGCTCGGCCGCACCTGCAGATAAAACTCGGCGCTGTCTTTTTGCGAGGATTTCAATAGTCCGTAATGATCGACGGCATAGAGCCCGGCGACAATCAGCAATATCACCGGCGTCACGAAGTTGAGCGCGGCGAGGCGAATTCCCAGCGGCTGATTATTACGGTTAAAGCGCGCCAATAATTCGATCGCCAAAATCGCGAATGCGGGCAGCGTCGGCAATGGATACGGCCAGATGATGTTATGTGCGAACGTGAAAAACACGAGCGGCGCGAACGACCACCACAATAGATAGCTGATCAATCCATCGCTTTCGGCGAGCCAGGCGCGTCTGTGCTGGACAACCGTTTTCGCCTTCGAAAGAAACACAAATGACCAGGGCAGCGCAGCGGCGAGCCAATAAATCCAAATCATGCCGAGCGGCTCGGCATGCGCATGGCCGTATTTATCGCCATCCCAGCCGGGATTCAAAAAGCGACCGAAATGTTCGCCCAAAATAAAGTAGGCGAGAAATCCTGGCGTCTTGTGTTCGGCAATGAGGTACCACGGCACGCCGATGATCAACATCAATGCGCTGCCGCTGAACCACGGCAATGCACGCCATACCTGCAGCCAGTTTTTTCGAAACGCGATCCACGGCAGGATCGGCAGAAAAGTTAATACGCCGACCAGCGGTCCTTTTGCCAGCAAACCGATACCGAGGCCGACAAAAAACAGATAGCCCCAATACTTTTGCTGC
>DASXYH010000034.1:0-3049 GCA_036502545.1 Spongiibacteraceae bacterium | reverse complement strand
GCCGATGCGTATTGCAAATACACCACTTGCGTATTGCCGCTGCCGCTGATTTCGGTATCCATCTGCTGAATCAGGCGCCGCACCTGTGCGCGCTTGCCGGCGTCGCCGCTCAATAAAATACTGTTGGAGCGTTCATCGGCGGAAAGATTAAACGACATGCTGCCCGATTGCCCCGGTGCACCCGAAATGCCATTGCCGCCTTGAGTTGGAAATAATGTACTCAGGCTGGTTAGCACTTGTTTCGCATTAGCGTATTGCAAATGCACTAGCTCGACTTCGGATGCGCCGGAGCGGTCGAGTTTTTGCACCAGATTTTGCAGTTGCTGCACATTGCTGGCGTGATCGGCGATCAGCAGCATATTGGTGCTGGCATCGCCGGTGACAATCGCTTCGCGGCTGGCGAGCGGTTTCAACATTTGCGCGAGATCGGTAGCGGCGACGTTATTCGCTTTGAAAACCTGCACCACCATATCGTCGGTATCGGAGCTGCGCTGTGGCAGCCCGCTTTGCGTGGCGATACTTGCCGGCACGATTTTTACCGCTTCCGGTGTTTCGATCGCAGCGAAACCATGCACTTGCAGTACCGATAAAAATACGCGATAGGCTTCTTCGCGCGAAACCGGTTTAGCCGAGAGCACAGTGACTTTGCCTTGCACGTCGCGATGCACCACCATGTTCTTGCCGGTTTGATCGGCGATCCATTGAATCAAGGTGCGGATGTCGGCATCGCGCATGTTCATCGTGACGTTATCGGCGGGCGCGCCATTGGTCTGCGCACCGCTAGTTTGAGCAGCAGCGGTTTGCGCGTGCAGCAGCGGCGGCGTCACCAATAGCGCGGCAAAAGCACAAGCGAATAATTTTTGACAAAATCGCATTGCGATGATCCTTGATATTCAGCGCGAACTGCGTGCGCGCAATTCTTCCAGCCGCTGCAAAATAGCGGCTCGTTTTATTTCTTCCGCCGAAGCGCCGGCGGGCGCATTGTTAGCTGTGGAATCCGGCGTTTCAGCCGTATCGCCGGGCGCTTGCGTATTTTGCGCAACGGTCATTTCTGTGGATTCCTGCGGCGCCGGAAAATACAGCGTTTCCAACACACCATTGCGCGCCAGCACGACACGGTTTGCATACACTTCCTGCAGCGTCGCAGCGCCGCCAACGCCGGCGCCAACTTTAACCATTTGCGCATGCCCATCGCTCGCTTCAATCACCGCGCTGGCCGCATGCGGATCGCTCGCTGCGAACACCGCGCGCAACGTGAGCTGTAAGGTGGTTTCGGGGAGATTGGCGTTTTGGTTCGTCGCATGTCCGAATAAATCGGCTGCGGTGATTTGGTCGACGCCGCTTTGATCGCGTTGCGGATTAGTAGCAGCGCGAGGTTGACTGTCGGCGGGGGTTAATTGCGCTGCCGCCGCTGACCATAATTCAATGCCGATCAACGCGGCAAACGCGAGGATGCAAATCGCCAAAACGAGAGGCTGCGGATTTTCAATCGCGCTGCGCCAAGTCGATAAGCGGCCCGCTTCCAAATAGATGTCCTCTAGTAATTCTTGAGTGCGCCCGAACTTAGAGCCATTATAGCAGTCACGACAAGTATTTATGCGCGACTGTTAGAATCGATTCCACAATCCGAGCCGTTTCGCCCGTGCGTATACAAAAGCGTGAAGCTGGTCTCATCGAAATAAATAAGCACTTGTTTTATCGAAGTTTTTTACTATACAAATGAATTGGTGTCGGCAGACAATAGCGCCCGGCAGAAAATTCAGCGGAGCCCCGCATTATGCAGATGCAAGCAGAGCAGGCCAATACAGCGCTGCCTTTCAGTTTCGCCAGACGCTTCGGCGTGTTTCTCGATCCGCAGGCCGCTGCGCCGATGTTGTGCCACCGTCCCGATGTCGCACCGCAAGTCCTGGCTGAAGTCACGCGTATGTTGCAGGTGTCGTTCGAGTGTCGCGCGTTGAGCGACGATCAATTCGATCGCGAACTCGCGCTCGCATATCAGCGCGATTCTACCGCGACGATGCAAATGGTTGAGGATCTCGGCGGTGAAATGGATTTGGCCAGCATCGCCAATTCCGTACCTGAAACCGAAGATCTGCTCGAAAAAGAAAACGACGCGCCGATCATTCGCTTGATCAATGCATTGTTGACCGAAGCGATCAAGCAAAATGCGTCGGATATTCATCTGGAGACATTCGAACGTCGCCTCGTAGTGCGCTTTCGCGTCGACGGCGTGTTACGCGAGGTGGTGCAGCCGAAACGCGAATTGGCGCCGCTGCTGGTATCGCGTATCAAGGTTATGGCGAAACTCGATATCGCCGAAAAACGCGTACCGCAGGATGGGCGCATTTCGTTAAAAGTCGGCGGTCGCGACATCGATATTCGCGTTTCGACAATGCCATCGAGCGCGGGTGAACGCGTCGTGTTGCGTCTGCTCGATAAGGAAGCGGGCCGCTTAACGCTGACCGCGCTCGGCATGCCCGATAATCTGCGCAAACAACTCACCGAATTGTTATTGCGTCCGCACGGTATTTTGTTGGTGACCGGACCAACTGGGTCGGGCAAATCGACCACGCTGTATGCGGGACTTTCCGAAATCAACGATCAGACACGCAACATTCTGACGGTCGAGGATCCGATCGAATACAACATCGAAGGCATCGGCCAAACACAGGTCAATGTCAAAGCCGATATGACATTCGCGCGCGGTTTGCGCGCAATGCTGCGGCAAGATCCCGATGTGGTGATGGTCGGCGAGATTCGCGATCGCGAAACCGCCGAGATCGCCGTGCAGGCGAGCTTGACCGGACATCTGGTGTTATCGACGTTGCATACCAATTCGGCAGTTGGCGCGGTGACGCGTCTGCGCGATATGGGCATCGAACCGTTTCTGCTCGCTTCGAGTCTGCTCGGCGTATTGGCGCAGCGTTTAGTGCGGGTGCTGTGTCCGCATTGCAAGGAAGCGCGTCAGCCGACCGCGATGGAGCAAACCTTTTTAGGTTTGAAAGGCGCAACGATTTACCATGCCAAAGGCTGCGCGCAATGCAATAAC
>DASXYH010000033.1:0-4034 GCA_036502545.1 Spongiibacteraceae bacterium | reverse complement strand
TCCCGACGCAAGCAGCCATTTGCGCAGCAGCGAAAAACGAATGCTGACATCCTCCGTATCGCGCACCGCGGCGAAAACTTCGAGCAATCCCGCTTGCGGTAAGCCCTTACCGAACGCTGTGATCAAAGTTTTGTGCGCAAGCACGTGACCGAGGCGTGGAATACCGCGACTGCACAACGCGATGCCGAGAAATGCTGAGTTGCTGAACGGCAACGCGCCGCTGCGTCCGGCTAGATGCAACCGGTGCGACAAATACGCCGTCATTTGCGCCGCCGTTAAATGCGGCAAGTGATAACTGAAGGCGATGCGTTGGCGCAATTGGCGAAAGCGATTGCTGTGCAGGCGTTGATTCAACTCAGGTTGACCGAATAAAACGATCTGCAATAATTTATGGCGCTCGGTTTCCAGATTGGAAAGCAAACGCAGCGTTTCGAGTGTGTCATCGGGCAGCGCCTGTGCTTCGTCGATAATTAAAATTACCGGCCGGCCATGCCGCGCGATATCGAGCAGCTTCAATTCGAGCCGGCGCGCCAACAGCGCTGGCGATTTGATGGCGGTTAACGCCAAACCGAGTTCGTGCGCGAGCGCAAGTCGTAATTCATGCGGAGTCAACACGGGATTCGGAATGTAAGCGCACTGCGCGCGCTGCCCGGCTGCTTGCACAAAGGGCGATTCGTTATCGAGATCGGCAAGTAATTTTCGACATAGCAGCGTTTTTCCGGTGCCGACTTCGCCGGTAATTTTAATAAAACCTTCGCCGCTGGCGAGCGCGATATGCAATACGTTCAGCGCCGCACGATGGCCCGGCAGTTCGCAGAAATAACTGGTATTGGGCGTAAGCCCGAACGGTAACCGTTGCAAACCGAAGTGATAGAGATACATGGTGATCAGGGCACTACTTTGGTATCGAGCGGCGGGTGCAGATCATCGAGTCGCGTGTGCGCCTTGCTGACCTGTTCTTCCCAGATTTCATCGTTCGGTACGATCGGGCGCAATAAAATCACCAACTCGGATTTGGTGGTCGAATTGCGTTTTTGTTTAAACAGATAACCGAGAACGGGAATGTTCGATAAACCGGGCGCGCCGGCTTCATTGTCGTTGGCTTTGTTCTGCATCAGCCCGCCGATCACCACGACCTGGCCGTTGCGGGCGCGCACGATGGTGTCAGTTTCGCGGCTGGTTGACAGCGCCAGCGGCAGTTCAAAATCCTGATCGAATACTTTCAATTTTTTCTGCTGATCGACAACCTGACTGACCGATGGATGCACGTGCAGCGTGATTTGCCCCTGCTCACTGATTTGGGGCGTGACATCGAGTGCAATACCGGAGAAGAACGGCGTCAGCGTGACATTCGGCGTATTGGTGGTGCCGCCCGCGCTGTTGGTATTTGAATTCGACGAAATTGCGGTGACGAAAAATTCGTCCGAACCGACTTTGATCACTGCCTTTTGATTATTTACCGTCGATACGCGCGGACTCGATAACACTTGTACCGTGCCTTGTGTTTTCAGCAACTCAATGGCGCCATCGAAATTAGCCGACGAATACGTGCCGGAAAATACACCGCCGAGTGGATTCGCATCCGTCGGCGTAATCGCGCCGAATGGAACGGCCGGCGTAGCGCCGCCTAACGATGCACCGGACAATCCAACATTAAATGGATTACCGCTAATCGATCCCAATTTGCTCCAGTTGATGCCGGATTGAAATCCATCCGACAACGTCACCTCGATAATTTTTGCTTCGAGAATAACCTGGCGATCGAGACTCAATTGCGCGCGCTTCAAGAAATCATCGACCGCACCGAGTTCGCGCGACGGTGCGCGCACGATGACCATGCCGGTCTGCGGACTCGCAATAACTTGCCGGCCTTCGCCTTCGCCCACCATTGCGCGCAGTGCCGCTTGTAGCTCCACCCACAAATTCGCTTCGGTATCGGTACTGATTTCGGTGGAAGGAATTTGTTCGACATTGCTGCCGGAATTGCCGGTGTTGCTTGATGAATTGTTGCTGCCGCCGTTGCCGCTACCAGTTTCAGCAAGCTGACCGGAATTGACGCGTACGCGCGATTGACCGATTCGTTTTAAATTGATGTAGTCGATCGGAAAAAAGCGCGTTGCCAATCCGCCCGGCATCACTTCGAAAATGCCGTTGCGATAGGTGTAGTCGTAGCCGTAGACATTGCGCACCGCTTCCATCACTTCGGGCACACTGACATTTTTCAGGCTCAGCGTGATTTTGCCGTCGACGCCGGGTTGTACCAGCATGTTGTACGGCGAACCCTCAACGAGGCCCATGAAAAAATCCTGCGCCGATGCATCTTTCACCGAAATATCGAAACGATTTTCGCGCGCGGCCAGCGGCGGACGCGTCACCGGCGGCAGCAAAGCTTCATTGACCGTGGCTGGCGGCGTCACCGGCGCGGCAACCGGCGTCGACGCTTCGCGCATCGATTTATCGATATCCTGCGTCACCGGCGGGTTGGCCTGACAGGCTGCGAACAGTAACGCAGAAATAAAAATAGTAATGCGCGGTTTTATCATGGTCATCTGGTCTGCGGTAGAGAGTGCGGTGGAGAAGTTGCGATGGATTTGCGTAATGCCGGCGTCAGTTGCAGCACGATGTGGCCGCTGCTGCCGGCAAGCGTTGCACTGCGGGATTGCAGCGATAGCAGGCGATAGCCATCGATGATTTCGCCCGGTTGCACGTTGCGGCCGTTGATCACAGCGAGCGGTTCGGCGCCGAGGCGAATCAAGGACAGTTTCATCGCATCGGCCGGCGTTTCGGTATTCAATTTAGTATCGCTGTTGATGTTGGGTGGACGAGTTGGATCGACCAGCCCTTCGTCAGTCGCGCGCGCAGCGCTGCAACAGAGCGCAAATATCGCAATTAGCGCGATCGATTTACGCCATTTATCAATCCAGTTAATCGTCTCTGCGAAAAATCGCTTCGTGCTGTAATTATTCGCGTTATCGTTAAGCACCGATCCAGCCCTCGCGATTGCTCAGCGTGTATATTTTCACGGTGACATCGGCATCTGGATATTTATCGACTTTGTAGTCGAGTCTTTCCCAATAAAAATGCCAGGGCAATTGTTCGAGCGCCTGCAAATAATTGACGATCTCGAAATAACGGCCTTTAAGTTGCAGCGTGAGGCCGTGGCGGAAAACGACAACGGGTATGTGTCCGCTGTCGGCTTGATCCGTTTCCTCCGCAGCTTTTTCGGTTTTTTCACGCGGCATAAAAGCGTGGGTAGCAGGCTCGTTTTGCAGTGCGATCAATTGCAATTCGCGGCGCTGATTCAACACTTCGCGCAACACATCCGCCATTTTTTCGGGCGGAATCAAATCGACAGTCAGTGCGGCCAAACGCTTATTTTGTGCATCGATGCGCGTTCTCACTGCATCGATGCCGCGCTGCAGTTCGGCGTTCGGATCTTCCGCCAGGCGCGCTTTTACGACGATGTGTTCGCCCTGCAGTTTTTCCTGTTGCGCATGCAGTTCGGCAATGCGATTTTCAAATTGAGTATTGCTGCGCGCAAACGGCGTCCAGAACAATTGATCGCATAGCGCGAGTAAAACAATTGCGCCGACTGCGGTAATCATCAATTGCTCGCGCGGCTTCAACGCATTGAAGCGCGCTTGCAGTTGCTGCCATTGCTGTTTAATGCGCGGATTCATTTGTTATCGCCTTCGCCGCGGTGGCCGCGCAATTCAAACGTCAGCAAACCTTTTTCATCGGTTTGCAGTTTCAGACTGCGATATTCGCGCGGACCGAAACCGCTATCGGCGACGATTTTATCGATATAAACCGGCACAAAATCCGCTTTGCGCGCTGCGCCTTTTAAATTGACATCGCCGCCACCGATTTCGATAGCGGTTAGCCACAGGCCTTCTATCGTATTGCGGGCGAGACTGACCAGCACCGGCGTATAGCCTTGCTGGCCGCTCAAGACGCCGGCCTGCAATGCCGTCAACAATTCTTTTTTTGCCGCTTCCTCGGCGTTACTGCGATCGAGTTCGGCGCCGAGTGCC
>DASXYH010000032.1:0-2357 GCA_036502545.1 Spongiibacteraceae bacterium | reverse complement strand
CGCACGGTGAAACCGGAAATACCGACGATGCGCTCTTGCTCACCGAGCAGATACAGCGTTTCGGTGGTTTCTTCGGTCATGCAGACGATGCGTTGCGGATACAATTTCAATCTCATCCTGCTGTGGATTTTCTTCCCCCCTGACAAGGGGGGACCGAGGGGGGTTATTCTTTTACCAAACCCGCATATGATCTTATTAAAAAAACCCCTCCCCAACCCTCCCCTTATCAGGGGAGGGAGTTATTGAACCATTGCGCGATCAATTGCGGATTGGACGGAAAATACCAATGCACATACGAGGCGAGCACGGAGCCGATTCGATACACTGCTTCGCCGGCAGCGCCATTCGCCGTATGCGCTTGTGCGATCGGTTTGATGTCGGTTTGCAGGCTCGAATAATGAAACGTGTGGCCGCGCAGCGTTGCAGCACCCAGTGTCAATTGCTGCGGACCCAGTGCAGCCAGTTTTTCGTCCATCGTTGCCGTGCCGGGTAATACATTTAGCAACGGGTGGCGCTGATGCTGCAAATCAATCAGCGTCGTTGCGAGATACAACATGCCGCCGCATTCTGCCAATAACGGTTTATCGGCTTCGATATGCGCGCACAATGAATTTTGCATCATTTCGTTTTCGGCAAGTTCAGCCGCGTACAATTCGGGATAACCACCGGGCAGATACACCGCGTCGGCCTCGGGCATTTGTTTATCGGCGAGCGGCGAAAATAATTTCAAATGCGCGCCCATGCGCTGCAGCCATTCGAGATTGGCCTGATACAAAAAACAAAATGCCGCATCGAACGCAACCGCGATCGTCATTCCTTCCAACAGCGCAGGAATTTCCGCGCAATTTGGCGACGCGTGAAATTCAATCGGCGCCGGTAATTGCGCGAGTTCGGTAGCGGCGATGGTATCGGCCAATCGTTCGAGCCGCTCGCCGAGATCGCCTATTTCCGCCGCGATTTGCAAACCCAAATGGCGCTCGGGCAATGTTACTGCCGCGTCGCGCGGCAATGCGCTGAACGACCATTTTTCTGATGACGATGTTCCCGGTAATAGTGTTTCCGGTATCGCGGCGCGCAATAATGCGGCGTGATAATTGGAGCCGACGCGATTCGCCACCACGCCGGCGATCGTCATTCCCTCGCGATAAGTTGCAAGGCCGTGCACAACCGCGCCGAATGTTTGCGCCATCGCCGACGCATCGATCACCGCTAAAATCGGCAAACCAAATGTGCGCGCAAGATCGGCGCTGCTCGGCTCGCCGTCGAACAGACCCATCACACCTTCGACCAAAATCAAATCGCTGTTTTGCGCGGCGTCGAATAACAATTGCCGGCAATGGTCGACGCCCATGATCCAGGTATCGAGGTTGTAAACGGGCGCGCCCGATGCCTGCACGAGAATGGTGGGATCGATAAAATCGGGACCGGCCTTGAAGCAGCGCACGCGCAGTCCATTGCGTTTATGTAAACGCGCCAGCGCCGCTGTCACTGAAGTCTTGCCGCTGCCGGAAAACGGCGCGGTGATCAGCAGCGCCGGGCAATAGGTCAACGCAACGCCACTCGCAAACGCTGCGATTGCACCATTGCAAAATGCACCAGCGCGGCGAGCGGCAAATACAGCAGCGGACGACTGACAAAAGCGCTGTACCAAATTTTCGCGTGCGCGAAATAGTTCTTCCAGCTTGGATCGACTGCTTTATCGGATAACCAATAAAAACTGGCATTGGTAAATAAATACGCCAGCGATGCGCTCACCCACCAATACGCCGCACCGCGCACAAAGAACATGACATCGCGTGCTCTGGATTTGCGCAGCAGCTCGCCGCCAAACCACAGTGCGGCATAGGCGGGCACCAGAAATCCATACGCGGCGCTCAAACAATAACTGCTGCCGCCCAGCGCGAAGAAAATAAAATCGATGGCGACCGCCTCCGCCAATAACAGCAGAAAAAATTTACGTTGCAGATAAAAACCGCCGAGAAAAAATATCGCCCACGAAGCATCGGGTAAATGCCAAGCCGAACCGACGTGGTAATAGCGCGTGGCCAGCATTAGTAGTGCGAGCGTTAGAAAAATAGATAGTGAAGACCCGGAATTAATGGAAGAGAAATTTGAACGCGAAAAAAACGAAAGCGATTTTGACATCGTGAAGCTCCTGTCTGGCATGCACACCCGCACGCGATTAATTTCGACATAGCGGAGGCGCGACAGTACACGACTGCCGGCGTTTGCCCTCCGCAACACCGTTTAACGCTAAAGGCCGGTCTCCGGGCTCGCGAGCGATTCGACTAATTATCAGCGACAACTTTTGTTGTCGGGTTAATAGTCTCGAATCCATTGTTGAACCTTCCCATGCT
>DASXYH010000031.1:0-4687 GCA_036502545.1 Spongiibacteraceae bacterium | reverse complement strand
CCACAGCAGGAATTTTTTTATAAATTTCAAAACATGTTTCCTAGCGACTCATCGTGGCACCGATGGCCTCCCCTGATAAGGGAGGTGCCGCGAGAGGCGGAGGGGTTTTGTTTGAGCTGACAGAAACCCCTCCCCGACCCTTCCCTTGTCAGGGGAGGGAGAAGTTCAGGCCAGCAATTCCTGCGGCGGCATTTCGCAGACCAGTTTTTTGCCGAGCAATTGTTCGAGCGACGGCAATAGAAAACCGTCGTCCTCGCTGGCAAAACTGATCGAAGTGCCACTGGCACCGGCGCGGCCGGTGCGACCGATGCGGTGCACATAATCCTCGGGATCTTCCGGCAGCGCGTAATTGATGACATGACTGACCGCATCGACATGAATGCCGCGACCGGCAACGTCGGTCGCAACCAATACCTGCAATTTGCCGTCTTTAAAATCCTGCAATGTGCGCGTGCGTTTGTTCTGCGGAATTTCGCCGGAAATCATGCCGCAATTGACGCCGCTTTTTTTCAATTTCTCGTACAGCCAGCGCGTTTCGTCGCGGCGATTGGCGAACACAATTACGCTGGTCGCATCGCGCTGCTTCAAAATATTGCGCAGCAGCTGAAATTTTTCTTTCTCTGTGACCATGTAAATTTTCTGATCGATCGCATCGATCGTCACGCGCTCGGGCTGAATATCAATACTTATCGGCTCAAACGTCCATTGCGCAGAAAGATTGATTATGTCGGGCGTGAACGTCGCGCTGAATAATAACGTTTGCCGATGCGAACTCGCCGGCGTGCTGCGCACGATGCGTTTCACCTGCGGAATAAAACCCATATCGAGCATGCGATCGGCTTCGTCGATCACCAGTATTTCCACCTGATCGAGATACAGATCCTTGCGCTGCTGAAAATCGAGTAAACGTCCCGGTGTTGCCACCACGATATCGACCAGCGCGCTGCCAAGCTGATGGAGTTGTTTCTGATAATCCATGCCGCCGATCAGCGTAATGACTCGCAAACCGGTGTACTTGCCGAGCTCTTCGGCATCGGCACCGATCTGCTGCACCAGTTCGCGCGTCGGCGCAATAACCAGCGCGCGCGGCTCGCCGACGAAGCGTTCGCCTTCGATCGGATTGCTGAGCAGATCGTCAAAAACGGTAATCAAAAACGCGGCGGTTTTGCCGGTGCCGGTTTGCGCTTTGCCAATCGCATCGTGACCGCGCAGCGTCTGCGGCAGCGTCGCCGCTTGAATCGGTGAGCAATATTGAAAACCGAGATCAGCGATGCCGTGCAAGATGCGATCGTCGAGACCAAGATCGTGAAAGCGCGTTTTATCGGGCACTACCGGTACCTGAAACTGCTCCGGCGACCAATTCTGCTGTTGTTCTGGTTTGACTGTGCCCGCTCTATTTTTACCGCCGCGCGTGCGGCGCGGTTTGGCGCCGGTGCTTTCTTTGCGCGCTGTTGCAGCGGATGTCTGCGCTGCGTTGGAAACGAATTGCGCGGAATTGTCGGCACTGGGAACGGCAGTTTCGCCGGTTAACGATTTAAACCATTTGCGGATCAAGGAGTTTTCTTCTCAAGGGATAAGGTCTTATCAAGGGCGCGATTATCGCCGCGCTGCTATCTGCTTGGCAAACGGGTTGGCTGCTTGGCAAATACACTGCCTGCTTGGTAAACACGTTGGCAGTAGATGCTCAGCTTGGCGATAGCGAGGCTTGGCTGCCGTCGACCACGCGCAGTGGTTCCGCCTTTGGCGTTGCCGGCGGAAATAGTTGATCGAGCCGCACCGAACGGCCGCCCTCGGTTACCATGCGCACGTGATGACGACGCAATTGCCGTGGGTCCGATACTCCGCACGAATGCGCCACCACCTCGACTTCCTTCACCATATTTTTTGCAAAGTGATACACACGTTCGGCTTTTAATTCGACGTTGAGGCCGCGCTGCAAGCGCGGATCCTGTGTCGTGATACCGGTGGGACACGTATTTTTATTGCACTGCATCGCTTGAATGCAACCGAGCGCAAATAAAAAGCCGCGCGCGCTGTTGATGAAATCGGCGCCCATGCACAGCGCCCACGCCACGCTTACGGGATTGAGTAATTTGCCGGCGGCGATCACGCGCACGCGCTCGCGCAAACCGTGCTCGGTCAATTTATCGACCAGCACCGGCAGACTTTCGCGCAATAACAGACCGACATTATCGATCAGCGTTTCCGGCGCGGCGCCGCTGCCGCCATCGCCGCTGTCGAGCGTGATGAAATCGGGCGCGAAATTACTGCCGCGCTGATTGATTTTTTCGCATAGCTCATCGATCCACTCGGGTTCGCCGAGCGCTAATTTGATGCCGGTGGGTTTGCCGGTGACGGCGCGGATGTGCTCGATCATATCGAGCAGATCGTCGGTGTTTTTAATTTCGGGATGCCGATTGGGGCTGATCGAATCCTGCCCTGCATGAATGCCGCGAATTTTTGCAATTTCAGCGGTGACTTTAATCGCCGGCAAAATACCGCCCTTACCCGGTTTCGCGCCCTGGCTCAATTTCAATTCGAACATTTTGACTTGCGGATACGCGGCAATCTGGCGCAATGCCGCATCGCTCAACTTACCTTCGAGATCGCGCACGCCATATTTAGCGGTGCCGATCTGCATGACGATATCGCAACCGCCTTCGAGATGATAAGGCGCGAGGCCACCTTCACCGGTATCCATCCAGCAACCGGCTTTCGCCGCGCCGCGCGCAAGCGCCTGCACGGCCGGTTTCGATAGCGCGCCGAAACTCATGCCGGAAATATTGAAAAACGATTGCGGTGTGTACGGGTTCGGCGTGTGCGGGCCGATCACCAATTTCGGCGCGTTTTCCCCCAACTGATCGAGTATCGGAAATGCGCTATTGGCAAAAATCACCGTGCCCGGTTCGGTCAAATTGAGCGTCGAACCGAACGCAACGGTGTTATCGAGATTTTTCGCCGCGCGATATACCCAGGCGCGCTCCGCGCGATTAAATGGCAACAGGCCGCGATCGGTATCGAATAAATATTGGCGCAGAAACGGTCCCAGACTTTCAATGCCGTAACGCACGCGGCCGATCAGTGGAAAGTTGCGGCGCACCGCGTGCTGATGCTGAAAGCAATCCTGGATATACATCACGGCAAAGCTGATTGCCAAGCCGAGCAGCACCACAAAAAGAAAAATACCGAGGCCATCGATAATAAAAACGGCCCACTGCGCCAATGTTTGCATTACTTATCTCCACGCATGACTTGTTTTGCGTTTTGTTTAAGGAAACTGATTAAGTGTTTTGCTTTAATTCCACCGCTCTAATATCCACCGATCTCGCAGCGGGTTGGCTGCCGGAGTAGGTTAATATAGCCGGCCGCAACCGCTACGTTGACCCATTTTGAATTTGTATTCCACAACGCCGCCACCCGAATCGCAACTGCCATCGCCCGCGCGCGACTGGCGCGAGCTGATGCAACTTGCCTGGCCGATGCTGATCGGCCAAGTTGCGCAATTGGCCATGGGAGTCGCCGACACCGTCATGGCGGGCGCGGTCGGTCCAATCGATCTCGGCGCCGTCGCTGTCGGTTTCTCCTTGTGGCTGCCTGTCTATGTGCTCGGTATCGGCGTGCTCAGCGCGGTCACGGCGACGATTGCACGGGCCGTGGGCGCGAACGATCGATCGACACAGGCGAGCGCGTTGCAACAAGGTATCTGGCTTGCTCTCGGACTCACGCTGTTCAGTATGGTTCTCATCGGCCACGCCGATTTATTACTACCGTTGATGCAGGTCGATCCCGCGGTACAACCGCTGAGTAAAATTTATCTGCAGGGTATTTCGTTCGGCGTGCCGGCGATCATGTTATTTCAGGTATTGCGCGCATTGAGCGAAGGCAGCGGCCGCAGCAAACCGGTAATGATCATTCAACTGATCGCGCTCCTCGTCAATCTACCACTGAATTATGTATTCATTCACGGCTTGTTCGGCGCGCCGAAACTCGGCGGCGCCGGCTGCGGCTGGGCGACCGGCAGCGTGATGTGGCTGCAATTTATTTTGCTGGCGTGGTTGCTGCGCCGCTCGTGGCAACCGCTGTTACAAATAAAAGAAACCGGCGGATCGCGCGCACCGCAGTGGCGGCAACTGTGGAAACTGATTTATCTCGGCGCGCCGATCGGCGGTGCAATGTTTACCGAGACCAGTATTTTCGCCGGCGCTGCGCTATTGATCGGACGCCTCGGCGCGACGACATTGGCCGCGCATCAAATCGCGCTGAATTTCAGCGCACTGATGTTTATGGTACCGATGAGTTTGGGCCAGGCACTCACCGTAAAAATTGGCCACATGCTGGGCGCATTGCAAGCCGCTCGTGCGCGCCGCTTTGCCCTGCTCGGCGCACTGACTTCAATTTTATTTGCCGGCTGCAGCGCAACGATCATGCTCAGCGTGCCATATCCCATCGCCGCCGCTTATACGCACGATGAAGCGGTGCGTTTATTGACGGTAAAAATTCTGGCGTATTCGGCTTCATTCCAATTGTTCGATGGTTTGCAGGTCACCGCGATCGGCAGCTTGCGCGGTTATCACGATACGCGCGTAACAATGCTGATCACATTGATCGCCTATTGGGGTATCGGCTTGCCGCTGGGCTATATGCTCGGCTTAACCGAAGTGCTCGGCGCAGCGCGCGGCGTGTTCGG
>DASXYH010000030.1:0-15583 GCA_036502545.1 Spongiibacteraceae bacterium | reverse complement strand
TGCACTTCGCGGCCCGACGCCATCACGGTGATCCAGCGGCAGGTATTTTCCAGCTGTCGCACGTTGCCGGGCCATTCGAGCTTGGTTAAAAATGTTTCGGTTTCTTCGGTCAGCGTTTTTGATTCGACGCTGAGTTCTTCGGCCGCTTTTTTAAAAAAATACCCCATTAATTTGGGAATGTCTTCGCGCCGATCGGACAATTTCGGAATGTGGATGCGAATGACATTGAGGCGGTGAAATAAATCCTCGCGAAATTTATGTTCCTGCACCAGCTTTTCGAGATTCTGATGCGTCGCTGCGATAATGCGCACATCGACTTTCACCGGTGTATGGCCGCCGACGCGATAAAATTCGCCATCGGCGAGCACGCGCAATAAACGCGTTTGCGTTTCCGCCGGCATATCGCCGATTTCGTCGAGAAATAAACTGCCGCCATCCGCTTGCTCAAAGCGACCCTGACGCTGCTGCGATGCGCCGGTGAATGCGCCTTTTTCATGCCCGAACAATTCCGATTCCATCAAATCGCGCGGAATCGCCGCCATGTTCAATGCAATAAACGGTTTACCTGAACGCGGGCTGTGGCGATGCAACGCGCGCGCGACCAATTCTTTGCCAGTGCCCGATTCGCCATTGATCAGCACGGTGATATTGGAATGCGAGAGGCGCCCGATTGCGCGAAAGACTTCCTGCATCGCCGGCGCTTCGCCGATGATTTCGGGGGTGGCGTGCGGCGGCTCCGGTTCCGGTTGTACGCGGCGTTCGCGCGCGTGCGCCAACGCACGTTTGGTGACGGCTACAGCATCGTCGATGTCGAATGGTTTCGGCAGATATTCAAAGGCACCGCCTTGGTAGGAGGCGACCGCGCTGTCGAGATCCGAGTGCGCGGTGGTGATAATGACTGGCAGGCCGGGAAAATCTTTGCCCAGGCGCGCGAGCAACTCCAGCCCATCGATACCGGGCATGCGAATATCGCTGATCACCGCGTCGGGCTGCATGTTGCTCAGTTCGTGGCTTATCGCTTCGGCGCTGTCGAATACTTGCGTGCGAATACCGGCCTGGTTCAGTGCTTTTTCCAATACCCAGCGAATCGAGCGATCATCATCCACAATCCATACGGTGTTCGCTTTGCTCATTCCTCATTGCTCCAATCATTGCGTAGCAGCGGCTGACTAAGCGCGCATTAATTTTGATCCAGCGGAATGTATACGGAGAACGTCGTGTTCCCAGGCTGGCTGTGGCATTCGATCAGGCCGCTGTGGCGGTTGATGATCGATTGCGAAATCGAAAGGCCGAGACCGGTGCCATCCGGTCTGCCGCTGACCATCGGCAGAAAAATTGTTTCCAGCAAATTCGGCGGCACGCCGGGGCCATTGTCGATGATGTCGATCTTGGCGATTAAACGGTGGCGCTGCGTGCCGATCGTGAATTGGCGCAGCGAGCGGGTACGCAGCAGAATCGTCGGCCGCAGCGGTTTTTTCGCCATGCCGGAAAGCGCTTCGACGGCGTTGCGCACGATATTCAGTGCCGCCTGAATCAATTGCTCTTTATCGCCCAATAAATCGGGAATGCTCGGATCGTAATCGCGCACGAAGCGAATCTGGCCTTTGGTTTCCGCTTCGAGCAATTGGCGCACGCGCTCGACCACCTCATGCAGATTGAGCGGCTTTTTATCCGGCACTTTGTGCGGACCAAGCATTTGATCGACCAGATTGCGCAGCCGATCGGCCTCTTCGATGATGATGTTGGTGTAATCCTTGAGCGCGTTATCCGGCAGTTCGCGCGCGAGCAATTGCGCCGCGCCGCGCAATCCGCCGAGCGGATTTTTGATTTCATGCGCGAGTCCGCGCACCAGCGCGCGCGTGTTTTGTTGCGAGCTTAAAATGCCTTCTTCGCGGCTGATGCGCAGCATGCGATCGAGCGGTTGAATTTCAAGAACGAGCGCAAAACCGCCGTTATCCTGCAACACCGGGCTGACGGCATAATCGACGGTAATCTGCTGACCGCTCGGCAATTTCAGCAATGTTTCGCGTTTGGTATAGGCGCTGCCGGCACGGATTGCCTCGCGCAAACCGGACGCGGTATCGCCCTGCTCGATGAATAAATTCGTGATCGGCTCGCCCAGCATCCGACTTTCGGAAATTTCCAATAACGCTTCCGCAGCGGAATTGATGTACCCAACCTTGAGATCGGGCTCAACCAGCAAAATGGCTGTTTTCAGGTTATCGAGAATACGTATGTGGAGCGTATCGGAAGCCATTTGGCACTACTGGGAGGTTGGAATTGACGCGTTTCGCTGTACCGAAACTGCAATTTCCAAACCAGATCAGGAAAGTATGTTTGTTTTGGAATGGTGCAATTCGGATCGAGAGCCGCGCACCGTTACGGATAGGGCGATTAACCGATTTCGGTGCAAAAATGGATCAGCCTTTTTTATACCGGGGAAGGCGAAGCAAAAAGATGCCTTCGGCACTACTATAGTGCATCAGCGATTTTTTGAAGGCCAGAATACAAAAATGGCGGTGGATTCAGAGCTGGCGATAACGGACCCGCCCGCGAGAATATCGACCGCAAGTGTGTGATCGCCGCGCGGCATACTGGCCACCGTTGTGCTGGACTCTGTGCCTGAGGCGATAACGCTGCCATCGAGCTTCAACTGCCAGCTGTGTCCGGGTTGAAGAGCAGGTTCAGTGCTAATACCGATAGTGACGGGTGCCAATCCGTTGGGTATTGAGTTCGGCACTGCAACACCAATATGGCTGTATCCGCTGAACGCCGACCCCGGGTTCGCCGGGGCACTGCCTGGGGTAACCGCCGGGGTGGTATTGATCGACTTCAGTTCAACTTCCTTAGCGCCGGGCTTTGGTTGGTCCGTGAATACCGGATTGCCCTTGGCATCCTTCGATTGATAGATCGTCTGCGCGCACAGCGGCGTTGTCATCGCGGTAGCAAGGGTGATGGCTAGTGCAAGCGGATGTTTCAATGGAGGGTGCTCCTCGGCCAACTCACTGCATTATTCACTGACGCGCGAACAAAAAAAAGCCCGCCAGGAGGCGGGCTTGGTATTGCGAACACGCGGCTAACTAGCAGCTATATCCGCTTTTAACAGCTGTAATACATTGCAAACTCGATCGGGTGCGTGGTCATGTTCAGTTTTTCGACCTGTTGGCGCTTCAGCTCGATATACGCATCTATCATGTCGTCCGGGAACACGCCACCGGCGGTCAGGAAGCCACGGTCTGCATCGAGTGCTGCCAGTGACATTTCCAGAGTGTGCGACACGGTTGGGATCGCTGCGGCTTCTTCCGGCTCCAGATCGTACAGATCCTTGTCGGCGGCATCGCCGGGGTGAATCTTGTTCTGAATACCGTCGAGACCGGCCATCATCAATGCGGCAAAGCACAGATACGGGTTGGCTGAGGGATCCGGGAAGCGGGTTTCGATACGGCGCGCTTTGGGATTGGTTACGTAGGGGATGCGGATCGATGCCGAACGGTTGCGGGCAGAGTAAGCCAGCATAACCGGCGCTTCGAAACCGGGGACCAGACGTTTGTAAGAGTTGGTGCCTGGGTTGCAGAACGCATTCAAGGCGCGGGCATGTTTGATGATGCCGCCTATATAGAACAGAGCCAATTCGGACAGACCTGCATACACATCGCCCGCGAACAGGTTGACGCCATTTTTGGACAACGATTGATGCACGTGCATGCCGGAGCCGTTATCGCCAACCAGCGGTTTCGGCATGAATGTGGCGGTTTTGCCGTAAGCATGCGCAACGTTGTGGATCGCGTACTTCAGAATTTGCACTTCATCGGCTTTCTTTACCAACGTAGCGGGACCGACACCGATTTCGCACTGTCCGGCGGTAGCCACTTCATGGTGATGCACTTCGATGTCGAGGCCCATGGCTTCGCCGGCATCGCACATGGCGGCGCGGATATCGTGCAGCGAATCGACCGGTGGCACTGGGAAATAGCCGCCTTTGATACCGGGGCGATGGCCCGTATTGCCTTCGTCAAACTCCTTATTGGATGACCACGCAGCCTCTGTTGAGCTGATGCTGTAGCCGACGCCGGAAATATCCACGTGCCATTTCACGTCGTCGAAAATGAAGAATTCCGGCTCGGGTCCGAACAGCGCAGTATCAGCGATGCCGGTCGATTTCAAATAGGCTTCCGCACGTTGACCCACAGAGCGCGGATCGCGCTCGTAGCCCTGGCCGGTGGCGGGCTCAATGATGGTGCAGCGCAGGATAACGGTTGGATCGTCGAAAAACGGATCGAGCACCGCGGTGGAATCGTCGGGCAGCAGAATCATGTCGGATTCATTGATGCCTTTCCAGCCGGCGATAGAGGAGCCGTCAAACATTTTTCCAGTAACGAAGGTGCTGGCATCAACCGTTTTGGACGGATAGGTGACGTGTTGCTCTTTGCCGTGCGTATCGGTAAAGCGAAAATCGACCCATTTGGCTTCGTTATCTTTGATTAATTGCAGAGTTTTCTCTGACATTTTAGGGTTTCCTCCATCAGGATTTTGAAGTTACGTACGGCTCGACCGCCGGATCACAGGGCGGCCGATTATAAGGCCGAATCGGGAAATTACTCACTGCTGTTATTGAATCTCGGAGCTGGCGGTGCTGACGCAAACTCTATGCCACGCAATCCGAGCCGTTAAATAGCTGAATTGGAGAGATTTCGAGGGCGGCGACAGGCGGTGGTCAAAAAGGCGTTGCACCAAAACGGGCAAAGTGGGTCCGTAATGGTGCGGCACATCGTTGAGGCAGGTCAAGCAAATGGGATTGGCGCGGGAGTATAATCGCGCCCCCGTATATGGCTGGGTGAGCCGTGAAGTTTATCGTCAAATTTTTTCCCGAAATCACCATCAAGAGCCGCCCGGTCCGCAAGCAGTTGACTAAACAGCTGCGCGACAATTTGCGTGCACTAGTGAAACCGATTGACGCCGGCATCGACATTGTCCGGGATTGGGACAAGCTCACTATCGAGGCTCCTGGCATTGATGTCGAAAAACGCGATCGGTTAATCGATGTTCTGAGCAACACCCCGGGCATCGCCTATTTTCTCGATGTACAGCAATATCCGCTGCTCGATTTGGATGATATATATCAAAAAGCGTCCGCGTTATGGGTACCGCGTCTACAGGGTAAGACCTTCGTGGTGCGCTGCAAACGCAGTGGTACGCATGATTTTTCCTCGCTCGATGTTGAGCGCTATGTCGGCGGTTTGTTGAATCAAAATAGCGCAGCGCGCGGTGTCGATTTAAAGAAACCAGACGAGCAGGTGCGGATAGAAGTGCGCGACCAGCATCTGTACATCGTCAATGAGCGCTTTCCGGGCATCGGCGGTTTTCCGTTGGGCAGTCAGGATTCCGTGGTTTCGCTGATTTCCGGCGGGTTCGATTCCACCGTCGCCAGTTATTTCACCATGCGCCGCGGCATGCGCACGCACTTTTGTTTTTTCAATCTCGGCGGTCGTCAGCATGAGCTGGGCGTCAAAGAGGTCGCCTACTATCTGTGGTCGAAATACGGCGCATCGTCGCGCGTGAAATTTATTGCTGTTCCCTTTGAGGAAGTCGTCGCGCAAATTTTAAAAAATGTTGACGATTCGCAGATGGGTGTCGTGCTGAAGCGCATGATGTTGCGCGCGGCGACGCAAGTTGCGGCGAAATTGCAAGCGCAGGCGTTAGTGACGGGCGAAGCGGTGGCGCAGGTTTCGAGTCAGACGCTGGTCAACTTGAATGTTATCGATCGCGCGACCGATTTATTGGTATTGCGGCCTTTAATCACGATGGCTAAGGGCGAAATTATCCGCACGGCTGCGGAAATCGGCACCGAAACATATGCCGCGCGAATGCCCGAATACTGCGGCGTTATATCAGTAAAACCGACCACGCGGGCAAAATTACCCAAAGTCGAATACGAGGAAACCAAATTTGATTTCGCGGTGCTTGAGCGCGCGTTAGCGAACGCGGCTTACATCAATATCGACGAAGTGGCGGATGCGGAAATGCAAAGCGCGGAGATCGAAGTGCTCAGCGCACCGGTATTCGATGCCGTTATCGTCGATATGCGGCATCCCCTTGAAGCGGAGCGATTGCCGTTACGTGCAGGCAATGTGCGCATAGAAAAAATTCCGTTCTACGAGCTGCAAAATAAATTTGCCGAACTTGATAAGGAAAAAAATTATCTGCTGTATTGCGACAAAGGTGTAATGAGTAAATTACACGCGGCGCATTTGATCGAGCAGGGTTATCGCAACGTCAAGGTCTATCGGCCGGCATCGTGAATCTGGATGTTGTTCTCTACCAGCCGGAGATTCCGCCAAACACCGGCAATGTCATTCGCCTTTGTGCTAACACTGGTGCCAAGTTGCACTTGATCGAGCCGCTGGGTTTTGCGCTCGACGATAAAAAATTGCGGCGCGCGGGTTTGGATTATCGCGAATGGGCCGACATGCGGATACATAAAGATATTCAAACGTATCTGTGCGATTGCAAGCCCGCGCGTTTATTCGCATTCAGCACAAAAGGAACGACGCACTATGGCAGCGCGCAATTCACTGGGGGCGATGCGTTGATTTTTGGCCCTGAAAGTCGCGGTTTGCCGGCGGATTTGTTGCAATCGCTGCCGCCCGAACAAATATTGCGATTACCGATGCGCACACAGAGCCGCAGTTTGAATTTGTCGAACACAGTCGCTGTCGCGGTGTTCGAAGTTTGGCGGCAGTGGGGTTTTCCAGAAGGAAGCTGAAGCAAGTCTATTTACAGATTGCATAAAATTAACGGGCTCGCGCGCGGCGAGCCCGGCGCCTAACAACTAATGCGGTGCCGCGTTTTTCTGCTGTGCCTGCACGTACAATGCTTCGAAGTTCACCGGCTGCAACATCAACGGTGGGAAGCTGCCACGCATCGCGAGCGAATCGATCGTTTCGCGCGCGTACGGAAACAAAATCGTCGGACACATAATCATTAAAATACGACGCAGTTGCTCGCCTTCAAGACCTTTAACGAAAAACGCGCCTGCTTGCTGCACTTCAATGACGAAAGCAGTCTCTTCGCCAAGCTTGGCCGTTATCGTAATCGTCAATACCGCTTCATAAACATCGCCATCGATGCGATCGGCCTTTGTATTAAGATCGATTTGCACCTGCGGCTGCCACTGCTTGGAAAACGCCTGCGCGCCGAGCGGAGCTTCGAACGAAAGGTCCCTGATATAAATTCGCTGCAGCGCAAATTGCTGTTCCTGCTCCGCTGCATTTTGTTGATTGTCGCTCATAAAAAATCCTCATCGTCATTATTGATTTGATTGATCACACATCGGGTGCATTTAAAAGCGCATCGAGTTGTCCGGCGCGTTCCAATGCATGTAAATCGTCGCAACCGCCGACATGTCGCTTGCCGATCCAAATTTGCGGCACCGTATAACGGCCACTGCGCGTCTCCATTTCGGCGCGCAAAGCGAAGTTACCGTCGACGGCGATTTCGTTGTATTGAACGCCTTTGCGATCGAGCAGGCGTTTCGCGCCGACGCAATAAGGACAATAGCGAGTGGTATAAAGCGTTACCGCAGCCATCGCAACTATACAACCGCTAAGCTTTAACCAGCGGCAGTTGCGAGGCCTGCCATTCGCCGATGCCGCCGTTTAATCGATAGACCTGCTTAAAACCTTTTGCCAGCAACTGCTTGCCGGCCGCAGACGAAAACTGGCCCAGCTTGCATACGAAAATCACCGGACGCTCGCGCAAATCATCCAGTTCGCCGATCCGTTCATTGAGCTTTGCATACGGAATATTGATCGCATCGACAATATGTCCTTTGCGAAAATCGACCTGATCGCGCAGATCGATCACAGTCGCTTGCTGATTATTGACGAGGTTCGTCAATTGCTGCGGCGTGACAGCATTGCCGCTGCGTTTCGATTCGTGCAAAACCAACAGCAGCACGGTGACCGCAAGCGCAGAAGCGAGCGGCCATTGCTGCAGCAAAAATTCCAGAAACATTACTCTAACGTCCGCAATAGTGTATTCGTATGACAACGGCCGGTCGGCTGAAGGCGCGTAAGTATACACGGCGACCTGCAATTGCCACAGCGCGCCAGCGTGGTTATTCGCTGAGCGTCAAGTTACAATCGGAGTTTCGTCGCAGTGTGCATTTACTCGTCATGGAATCCCGCAGAAAACCGTATGTATTGATCATTCTCGATGGCTGGGGTTATCGCGCCGAGCCGCAGGACAACGCCATCTATCACGCCAACACACCCACCTGGGATAAGTTGTGGGCGACTGCGCCGAAGACGTTAATTTCGGGCTCCGGATTAGAGGTCGGGCTACCCGCCGGGCAATTCGGCAACTCGGAAGTCGGCCACATGGCGCTCGGTTCCGGACGGGTCGACTATCAAAGCATCACCCGTATCGATCAGGATATTGCCGCCGGCTCGTTTTTCAATAATGCCGCGTATACCGCGGCGGTCGATAAAGCGGTCGCGACTGGAAAAGCGGTGCACGTATTGGGGCTGTTGTCCTCCGGCGGTGTGCACAGCCACGAAAATCATATCCACGCGATGGTTGAACTCGCGGCACGACGCGGCGCCAAGCGTGTTTATGCGCATGCGTTTCTCGATGGTCGCGATACGCCACCGCGCAGTGCGGAAAAATCATTGCGCGAACTCACAGTGAAATTTGCGCAACTCGAATGCGGCCGCATCGCTTCAATTATCGGCCGCTATTATGCGATGGATCGCGACAATCGGTGGGAGCGCGTGCAGCTCGCATACGATTTGCTCACGCAAATGAAAGCCGAATTTCGCGCCGATAACGCTGTCGATGCGTTGCGCGCTGCGTATGAGCGCGGTGAAGACGACGAATTTGTTAAAGCGACAGTAATACAGAAAGATGCTGATCCGAGTGCCGCCATCGACGACGGCGATGTCGTTATTTTCATGAATTTTCGCGCCGATCGCGCTCGCGAACTGACGCGCGCATTTGTCGCAAAAGATTTTAACGGTTTTACCCGCGCTAAATGGCCGCAGCTGGCCGATTTTGTGATGACCACCGAATATGCTACCGACATCGCCGCAAGTTGCGCGTATGCGCCGCAGACAATGACGAATTCGTTGGGCGAATATTTGGCGAAGTTGCATAAAACGCAATTGCGTCTGGCCGAAACGGAAAAATATGCGCACGTGACGTTTTTTTTCAGCGGCGGCCGCGAAGAATTGTTTCCGGGCGAAGAGCGCATTCTGGTGCCGTCGCCGCATGTGGCGACTTATGATTTGAAGCCGGAAATGAGCGCACCCGAAGTCACCGATAAATTGGTGGCGGCGATCAAGAGCGGTAAATATGACTTGATCGTTTGCAATTACGCCAACGGCGATATGGTTGGCCATACCGGTGTTTTTGCCGCGGCAGTCAAAGCGGTCGAAGCGATCGATGTCAGCTTACGGCGCGTCGCCGCCGCGGTGAACGAAGTCGACGGCGAAGCGCTGATTACCGCCGATCACGGCAACTGCGAACAAATGCACGATTACAACAGCGGTCAACCGCACACCCAGCACACCACCGATCTGGTGCCGCTGGTTTATATTGGCAAGCGCGCGCTACAGCTGCAGCAAAGCAACGGCAAACTGGCGGATGTAGCGCCGACATTGCTTGCATTGATGAATATTCCGCAGCCCGCCGAAATGACGGGACACAATTTGGCGCAGTTCAATTGAAGGACGCTTTCTTGCCGCACTGTATACTGCTTTTTGTTCGCATTTGTTTAGCCGCTATATTGGCGGCGGCAGCGATAACGGTCTGCGCTGCGGACACCGCCGATACGCGTCAACAACTCGATCAAATCAAAAATGAAATCGGCAAGTTGCAGCAGGCACTGCAACAGTTCAAGGACGAGCGCTCGAAGTTGCGCAATGATTTGCAAAAATCGGAAATCGACATCGGCGCAACACAGAAAAAAATTCAGCAGATTCAACAACAGTTGTTGCAACAGCAACAGGAATTGCAGAAATTGCAGCAGCGGCGCCAAAGCTTGCAGCAATCCAAGTCGGAACAACAGCAGCACATCGCGCGTCAGGTGCAGGCGGCTTATGAGTTAGGCCAGCAAAATAAGTTAAAGGCGCTGTTGAATCAGGAAGATCCTGCCAAAATCAGCCGGGCAATGGCGTATTACGACTATTTCAATCGCGCGCGCGCGGAGCAGATTGATGCATACATCGAATTAATCGGCAAGCTCGATTTGCTGCAGCCGCAAATCGAACAAAAATCAGAAGACCTGCGCGCGGCGAAAACCGAACTGGATGCGCAACGCAAAGAGTTGATGGGCGCGCGCGAAGGGCGCGCGCGTACACTGGCGCAACTGAATAGCACGATTCAGGGCAAGGATGAACAGCTGCGGCAACGCGCGCGCGATCGCGATGCGCTCGAGCAAGTGCTGCGTAAGATCGAACGCGATGCGCTCGCGCGCGAAACCAAACAACGCGATACGATCGCGCGTGCGCAATTACAACCTGTTCTCGGCGGACAGCCGTTTCGCGAACTGCGTGGTCAGCTGCCGTGGCCGGTTGCGGGCAAGCCGATCAATCAATTCGGCGGCCTGCGCGAAGGCAGCGATATGCGCTGGCAGGGCATTAACATCAGCGCGCGCGAAGGCGAGCCTGTGCACGCCATTCATAATGGCAGTGTGGTGTTTGCCGATTGGTTGCGCGGCTTCGGTCTGTTGATCATCGTCGATCACGGCGATGGTTATCTCAGTCTATATGCACATAACCAAACGTTGTTGAAAGCGCCCGGTGATGCCGTGAAAGCGGGCGACGCGATCGCAACGGTGGGCAACAGCGGTGGTGAACAACAGGCTGGGTTGTATTTCGAAATCCGTCACAAAGGCGTTCCAAGCGATCCTGCCGATTGGTGTCGGCGCGCGTAAACGAGCGTAAGATTCCCGTAGTTTTTTTGATGTATTTACCGCAGAGGGTAACTATGAACAGGCAGTATCGGCGTTGGGCGAGTGCTGTTGCGATTGCGGCGTGTTTGATAAATGGAGCGATTGCGCAAGAGGGGAAAAACGACGACGGTAAATTACCGCTCGATGAGTTGCGCACGTTCGCCGATGTGTTCAATCAAATCAAGCAGAGTTATGTCGAAGAAGTCGACGACAAAACTTTATTGGAAAATGCCATTCGCGGCATGCTCGCGGGACTCGATCCGCATTCGACGTATCTCGATGCGAAATCGTTCGACGAGTTGCAGGTGAATACCACCGGCGAATTCGGCGGGCTTGGCCTGGAAGTGGGCATGGAAAACGGTTTCATTAAAGTCATCAGTCCGCTCGACGATACGCCGGCACAAAAGGCGGGTATCGAAGCGGGCGATCTTATTATCAAAATCGATGGAAAGCCGGTGAAAGGGATGACGTTGAACGAAGCGGTCGATGCAATGCGCGGCCCGCGCGGCAGCGAGATCGAATTATCGATCGTGCGCGAAAGCGTACGGCAACCCTTCGATGTTAAGTTAAAGCGCGACACAGTCAAAGTGCTCAGCGTAAAAAGCCGCACGCTCGAGCCGGGCTTTGGCTACATTCGCATTGCGCAGTTTCAGGCTAACACCGGAACCGAGGTGCGCAAAGCGGTGGAAAAATTGAAGAAAGAAAATAAAGGATTGAAAGGTTTTGTCATCGACTTGCGCAATAATCCGGGTGGCGTACTGCAATCCGCCGTCGATGTGGCGGATGCATTTATTCGCGATGGTTTAATCGTTTACACCGAAGGCCGTTTGCCGAATTCCAAATCGCAATTCAAAGCAACGCCGGACGATATCGCCAACGGTTTGCCGATAGTTGTGTTGATTAACGGCGGTTCGGCATCCGCTTCGGAAATTGTCGCGGGTGCACTGCAGGATCAAAAACGCGCAGTAATCATGGGTACCGAAAGTTTCGGCAAAGGGTCAGTGCAAACGGTAATGCCGCTGTCGGAAAACAGTGCGATAAAGCTCACGACAGCGCGTTATTTCACACCGAATGGCCGCTCGATTCAGGCGCATGGCATCCAGCCTGATATCAATGTCGAGCGTGCAAAAATTGAAGCGCTGCCGCGCGGCGATAACATTACCGAGGCCGATTTGGAAGGTCATTTGCGCAATGGCGACGGTGGCAAAGAGAGCAGCAGTAAATTGCGTAAGGAGGAACCGCTGGACAAGTTAATCAGCAGCGATAATCAATTGTATGAAGCATTGACGCTGTTGAAGGGGCTTAATGTTCTCGGCCTTCAGCAATTAACCGATGGCGCCAAAGTGGCCGTCCAGTCTGCCGCCGCGCAATAAGCGACTGAGCGCCAATATACTGGCTGATTGTGGAATTTGAGAGCCGATAGTTCGTCAAACGCTAAAACGGCTATTCGCGGTTTTCGATTTAGCCAAGTCTTTGGCGGAATCCCAGTGTGTGCTCATGTACAAAAGAAGAAATATAGGTAGAATAAAAGAAATGTTGGTTATATCAATCCGAGGCGAGTTAATCGACCATGGTGATGAACAGTAGTCGCGCTGGTGAAAATGTAAAAGCTGTTCCCCAACGGCGTAACCGGTTTTTTGTGGTCGGTGGCGATTGGTACTTCAAGACACGAGAGGGTGCTCCAATGGGGCCTTTCGATGACCGTCGCGAAGCCGAACAGGGACTGTACGATTTTCTTGAGTTCATGACGTTGGCGGAGCCGAAAACGTTGTCCCGGTTATACGCTGCGCTGACTCAATAATATCGAGCGAAGTTCTTCTCTGCCGAGCAGATCGGATCAGAGACGGACTTCGATTCCACGCATTTTCATAAAGAGTTTTGCTTCCGGCACATTGAATTGACCGAAGTGAAAAATACTCGCCGCCAATACCGCATCCGCGCCGCCTTCTTTAATTCCATCGACTAAATGCTGCAAATTGCCGACGCCGCCCGAGGCGATCACCGGCACCGTCACCGCATCGCTGATCGCGCGCGTCACCGCCAGATCGAAGCCGGCCTTGGTGCCGTCGCGATCCATGCTGGTCAGCAATAATTCACCGGCACCGTTCGCCACCATTTGTTTTGCCCATTGCACAGCGTCGAGGCCGGTTGCGCGCCGGCCGCCGTGCGTGAAAATTTCCCACCGATTTTCCGCAACTTGTTTTGTATCGATCGCAACGACGATGCATTGCGAACCAAAACGCTCGGCGGCTTCTTTGACAAAATCGGGATTGTGAATCGCCGCAGTGTTGATGCTGACTTTATCGGCGCCCGCGTTCAGCAAGCGGCGAATATCCTGCACGCTGCGAATGCCGCCGCCGACCGTGAGCGGAATAAACACCTGCTCAGCGATTTTCTCCACCGTGTGCGCGGTGGTGTCGCGGTCCTCGTGACTGGCGGTGATATCGAGGAACGTGATTTCGTCGGCGCCCTGATCGTTGTAGCGCTTTGCGATTTCAACCGGATCGCCGGCATCGCGGATATCGACAAAGTTAACGCCTTTAACGACACGGCCTTTATCGACATCGAGACAGGGAATAATGCGTTTTGCGAGGCCCATAAAAAAATCCTGAAATGAGAGTTACAGCGCTACTTGAATGGCGGCTACTACGTTGCGCGCTTTTTCGCGCGCGATTTCTATCGAATCACCGCGCGCGAGACCGACGCCCATGCGGCGTTGGCCATACACTTCGGGTTTGCCGAATAAACGCAGTGCGGTATCGGGTTGTTGTAGCGCGGCATCGATATTATGAAATTGCACGTGATCGGAATCGCCCTCGACCAATAATGCGCACGAAGCCGAAGCGCCATATTGATGAATGACTGGAATCGGCAAGCCGAGAATCGCGCGCGCATGCAGCGCGAATTCTGACAGCTCCTGCGATATCAATGTCACCAATCCGGTATCGTGCGGGCGCGGCGATACTTCGCTAAAAATCACTTCGTCGCCGCGCACGAATAACTCGACACCGAATAAACCGCTGCCGCCTAACGCATCGGTAATGGCGCGTGCGATCGCTTCGGCGCGATCAAGCGCGATCGATGACATCGGCTGCGGCTGCCACGATTCGCGATAATCGCCGGCGATCTGCAAGTGCCCGATTGGCGTGCAGAATTGTGTGCCGCCCTTGTTGTCGATATTATGGGAGGTGCGCACAGTGAGCAGCGTGATTTCGTAATCGAAATCGATAAAGCCTTCGACGATCACACGACCCGCACCGGCGCGCCCTCCTTCTTGCGCATAATTCCACGCGTGCTCGATGTCGGCCGCGTTTTTGACCACCGATTGTCCTTTGCCGGACGAACTCATGATCGGTTTCACGACGCACGGCATGCCGATCGCTACAATCGCTTCGCGAAACTCATTTTCGTTTTCAGCAAAACGATACGGCGATGTGGGCAATAGCAATTCTTCCGCCGCAAGCCGGCGAATACCTTCGCGATTCATAGTCAAGCGCGCGGCACGCGCGGTCGGTATTACGCAAAAACCTTCGCGTTCAAGTTCTATTAGCGTGTCGGTGGCGATCGCTTCGATTTCCGGCACGATTAGATCGGGTTTTTCGCTTTCGACAATTTTGCGCAGCGCGGCGTCATCGAGCATCGAAATTACGTGGCTGCGATGCGCTACCTGCATCGCCGGTGCATTCGCATAGCGATCGACCGCGATCACTTCAACGCCGAAACGCTGCGCTTCGATCGCGACTTCCTTGCCGAGTTCGCCCGCGCCGAGCAGCAATAGTTTTTTCGCGGTGCTGGAAAGCGGAGTACCGATGCTGGTCATCGCGCTGTACTCATTTCATTAATAGAGAAACGTCTATCGGTCGCAATACGCCATTTATGGGTCGCACTACACTTATGCATCACAATAAATTTGTGCTTCGGTTAAATTCAATGTGTTTTCATAAATTGCGCGGCCGGTAATCGCGCCGAGAATGCCTTTTGCCGCCACCGCTTTCAGCGCGCGAATATCGCGCATATCGGTGACGCCGCCAGATGCAATCACCGGAATTGTCGATGCCTGCGCGAGGGTGGCGGTCGCTTCGACGTTGACGCCCTGCAGCATGCCGTCGCGGCTGATATCGGTGTAAACGATTGCGGTGACACCGTCCTGTTCGAAGCGCTGCGCCAATTCGGTCGCTTTAATCGACGACACTTCCGCCCAGCCATCGGTGGCGACCAACCCATTTTTCGCATCGATGCCGACGATAATACGATTCGGAAATTTACGACAGACTGTGCCGATGAATTCAGGTTCTTTCACCGCCTTGGTGCCGATGATGACATAGCTGACGCCGGCGTTGAGATATTGCTCGATGATATCGATGCTGCGAATGCCGCCGCCGATTTGAATCGGCAATTGCGGAAATTTTTTCGCGATCGCGATGACCGCTTCACCATTGACTGGCGTGCCGGCGAAGGCGCCATTCAAATCGACCAGATGCAAACGCCGCGCGCCGGCATCGACCCAACGCTGCGCCATCGAAACCGGGTCATCGCCGTATACAGTGGAATCGTCCATCAAACCCTGACGCAAACGCACGCACTTGCCGTCTTTCAAATCAATAGCGGGAATTATCAACATCAAATTAACTC
>DASXYH010000029.1:0-10552 GCA_036502545.1 Spongiibacteraceae bacterium | reverse complement strand
TTATTTTTAGATGGGACTTTTAAAAGCTGGAACTTCAGTTGACTTAGACTTTGTTAAAAATGGAGGCGCGGGTCGGAATCGAACCGGCGTTCACGGATTTGCAATCCGGTGCATAACCACTCTGCTACCGCGCCGTTAACTTTGTTTCTAAACTTACTTTGAAAAATTGGAGCGGGAAACGAGGTTCGAACTCGCGACCTCAACCTTGGCAAGGTTGCGCTCTACCAGCTGAGCTATTCCCGCAACTTCTCCCAATTTCAGGCATAACCGGGCCAGATTTTTGGGAAGGCTCATTGTATTGGCTAACTTCGCAGAGTCAAGCAAAAGCCGCGAACTTAATGGATCAAGTGTTTGAAGCGCTTGGGTTTGTGCGAATTTTGCGCGCCGGTATCAGCCGCGCAGCTCGGGCCACGCAGCGCCCATGTAAATCAGCATCGACCACAATGTCAGCGACGCAGCGCTGTATAACAACAGCTGACTGACGATGGTCATCCATGCTCCGCTTTCCGGCGTTATCAACAAAAATCCGGTGATGGCGATCATTTGCAATGTTGTTTTGATTTTACCGATATGGGAAACCGCGACGCTGGTCCGCCTGCCGATTTCCGCCATCCATTCGCGCAGCGCCGAAATTACAATTTCGCGCCCAACGATTACCATCGCCGGCAGGCTGAACCACCACGCATGATAGAACTCGACCAACAGCACCAACGCGATGACCACCATCAATTTGTCCGCTACCGGATCGAGAAAAGCGCCGAGCGGCGTGCTCTGATTGAGTCGGCGCGCGAGATAACCGTCGAGCCAATCGGTAACGCCGGCGAGCGCGAACACCACCGCCGATGCAGCGTTGCTCCAATGCTGCGGCAGATAAAACAGCACCACGAATACCGGAATTAAAATAATGCGCAGCAGCGTCAGCGCATTGGGGATGTTAATCAGGCTCAAGCAGCGGTCTCCCGTCTCAATGTCGCCATATTAACCGGAAGCCTCAGTCCGCGTGCAATGCGCCATAAATCTGTTCAGCCATTTTGCCGCTGATACCGGGAACGCGGCACAACTCATCAAGACTTGCCGACTGCACGCCCTGCAGACCGCCAAAATGACGCAACAAATCCTTGCGCCGTTTGGGGCCAACACCAGGTATTTCTTCGAGTGTCGATTGCCGCCGTTTTTTGTCGCGCCGCATTTTGTGCCCTGTCACGGCAAATCGATGTGCTTCGTCGCGAATATGTTGAATCAAATGCAGCGCACTCGAATCGCGCGGCAATACTAACTCTTCGTTGGTATCGGGTCGTATCAACACTTCAAGCCCCGCCCTGCGATCGACGCCTTTGGCCACGCCGATGATCAATACTTCGTTGATCTGCATTTCTTCGAGTACCTGCACCGCCTGTGTCACCTGGCCTTTGCCGCCGTCGATAAACAAAATATCCGGCAGCTTGCCTTCGCCGCGTTTCAAGCGGGCATAGCGTCGCGATAACGCCTGTGTCATTGCGGCGTAATCATCACCCGGCGTGATGCCTTCGATATTGAATTTGCGGTAGTCGGATTTGAGCGGACCATTGGTATCGAATACCACGCACGAGGCCACGGTCGCTTCACCGCCGCTGTGACTGATATCGAAACATTCCAAACGCTCGGGCAATTCGTCGAGCTGCAACGCTTCCTGCAACGCTTCGAAACGCTGATATTGCGTCTGCTTGTTGGCGAGCCGGCTTTGCAGGTTTTGCTGTGCCGTCATCACTGCGAGCTGCAACCACTTGGCGCGATTGCCGCGCGGGTTGTGACCAATTTGAGTTTTGCGGCCGCGCGCGATACCGATCGCCTCTTCCAAGATTTCCCGATTCGGTAATTCGGCGTTGACCAACAGCTCGCGCGGAATATCCTGGCTGCCCAGTCCGCTCAAATAATGCTGTGCGATAAATGCTTCGAGCACATCGGCGCTGTCTTCGTCGAGATGACTGCTCGGAAAATAACTGCGGCTGCCGAGAATGCGCCCATCGCGCACGTATAACACTTGCACGCAGGCGAGATTGGCTTGCAGCTGACAGACGACGATATCGAGATCGCCGCTCTCGCCTTCGATGTACTGACGCGCCTGCATTTGTTGCAGCAATTGAATTTGATCGCGATACGCCGCGGCTTTTTCAAAATTCAATTCGATGGCGGCGCGATCCATTTGATCGGCCAGTTCCGACGCCAGCGCGGCGCTTTGTCCGCTCAAAAACATTTCGGTGTGACGCACATCCTCGGCGTAATCGTCCGCGCTGATGGTATCGACGCACGGCGCCGTGCAGCGACCAATCTGATATTGCAAACACGGCCGCGCGCGATTGCGAAAAAAACTGTCTTCGCATTGCCGAACCTTAAATACTTTCTGCAAAAAATTCAGGCTGTCGCGCACCGCACTTGCGCTGGGATAGGGACCGAAATAGCGGCCTTTGCCTTTTTTAGCGCCGCGATGAAAACTCAGGCGCGGATACGGCTGATCCGCCGCCAGATAAATATACGGATACGATTTATCGTCGCGCAGCAAAATATTGTACGGCGGTGCGTACTGTTTGATGAGATTGTGTTCGAGCAGCAGCGCTTCTGCTTCAGTATTTGTGACCGTCACCTGAATCTGGTGAACTCGCCCTACCATTGCTGCCGTTTTGATCGGCACCGCGCCGCTGCGAAAATAACTGCCGATGCGTTTTTTGAGATTTTTCGCTTTACCGACGTAAAGCACTGCGCCGGTCGCATCGAGCATTTGATAAACGCCCGGTTTGCCGGTGATAGTTTTCAGAAATGTCTGATAATCGAAACGATCGGATTGGGCGGACGCCATGGTGCTGCTACAAATGAACTCAGGAAATTTAAATATTCCACTGCCAAAAGAGGCCGTAGGTTATCACATCAGCGCGCGGGCATATCGACCAGCCCGTGCTTGATCGCCAGGTACGTCAGTTCGACATCGCTATTGATACCAAGTTTTTCAAACAGCCGATAACGGTAGCTGTTGACCGTTTTCGAGCTCAAATGGAGCTTATCGGAGATGTCCTGCACTTTCTCGCAACTCACCACCATGATGGCGATTTGCAGTTCGCGCTCGGAAAGTTTTTCGAACGGCGACGCCGCGCCATTATCGAACTGTTTGAGCGCCATTTGCTCGGCGACGCCGGCACTCAAATAGCGCTGCCCCGCCATTACCTTGCGGATAGCTTTGACCACATCGTCAAAAGGCGCCCCTTTAGCGACGTAACCCGAAGCGCCGGCCTGCAACAACCGTGACGGCAGCGGATCGTCGTCCCAGGCACTGACCGCGATCACTTTAATGCCGGGGTCGCGCGCGGTGATTTTGCGCGTCGCTTCCAGCCCGCCGATGCCGGGCATGCGCACATCCATCAGCACCACATCGGGCTGCAATTCGCGGCATTGCTGCACGGCTTCCTCGCCGCTGATGGCGTGGCCGATCACGGCCATATCGTCGATATCGGCGAGCATGCGGCCGATGCCGTTGCGCACCAGATCGTGATCATCGGCCAGCAGTATTCGAATCACGGCGAACCTCTCTTTATATAGTTCTTATATTGTAGTTCCTATAACGCGGCCCTATCGGATCCGCGCAAAAACTCACAGCGATATAAAACATGGCCACGATAATCACAGCCCGTAAACAGTCGGTTCAATCTCCAATACGATACCGAAACGGGTGTGCACGTCGGTCTGAATCATTTCTGCCAGCGCCAGCAGCGCCGCCGCATCACCGCCGCCATAATGAATCAGCACCAGCGCCTGCTGCGTATGCACGCCGACCGTTCCCAGCCGCCGTCCTTTCCAGCCGCAGCGATCGACCAACCACGCCGCCGGAATTTTCACGCCGGCGCGCGCCGCATAATGCGGTAGATCGGCATCGTTAGACCGCAGCTGTTCGAACTGCGCGACGCTGATTACCGGATTTTTAAAAAAGCTGCCGGCGTTCGGCCACTGCGCCGGGTCGGGTAATTTGCTCTGCCGAATCGCGCGCACCGCGCGTTCGATCTGCTTGGCATCGAAATAATCGGTATCCCCCAATTGTTCGCGCAGCGCCGGATAATCCGCCACCGCCACAAAACGATTGCGCAGATGCAACACGATTTCGGTGACAATAAAATTATCTTTAAGCGCATGTTTGAAAATACTGTCGCGATAATCGAGTTCGCATTGTGCGGCAGACAATTCGACAACGCGATTTTCACTGATCAAAACACCGCGCACCGCATGCAAAAAATGCGATAGCTCGACGCCGTATGCACCGATATTTTGAATCGGCGCGGCGCCGACGGTGCCTGGAATCAACGTCAGATTTTCGAGCCCATATGCGCGCTGCTGCAACGTCCACTGCACCAGCGCATGCCAGTTTTCGCCGGCTGCTATGGTGACCTCGGCATGATCAGCGTGACGTTCAATACGCTTTCCGACCAAATCGATTTGCATGACAAGACCGGGCCACTCGCCGCGCAATACGATATTGCTGCCACTGCCGAGCGGTAACAGCGGTAGTTTTTTTATGTTTGCCCAAGCGATGGCGGCATGCACGTCGGCGAGCTTTTCGATGCGCGTGTAATAACGCGCATGCGCCGGCAGCGCCAGTGTGTTGCACGGCTGCAAATCGACATGCTCGATAATTTGCACGAAACGCCTCAGCGCCGCAGCTGCGGTAATGAATGCCGCGACTGGATCGTTTGCAGCAAACCAGCGGCGGCGGCTTCGATCAAATCGAGCACGCGTTCAAAATCATTCGCATCGCCGTGATACGGATCGGGCACCTCGCGCTCATCGGTTTGGCCGTAATTTAAAAATAGCGCGAGCTCGCCGCGATAATCGTGCGGGCGCAGCCGCTGCAAAGCGCGCAGATTTTGCGAATCCATCGCCAGGATGTAATCGAAACGCTGAAAGTCGGCCGATGTGACTTGGCGCGCGCGCAATTCGCACAAATCATAGCCACGCTGCTGCGCGGCGGCGCAGGTGCGCGCGTCGGGGGCACGGCCGATATGCCAATCGCCGGTGCCGGCCGAATCGATAACAATCGCATCGCTTAATCCGTTCGCGTCGACCAAGCGCTGAAATACACCGTGCGCGGTCGGCGAGCGACAAATATTGCCGAGGCAAACAAATAAAACGCCGACGCTCATGCATTCGCGCTCAGAAAACGGCGCACGCGTTCGAGATCTTCCGCGGTATCGACGCCGGGCGGAATTTCCTCCCACGATTCACCGACATGAATCGCAACGCCATTTTCAAGCGCGCGCAATTGTTCGAGTCTTTCCAATCGCTCCAAACGCCCGACCGGCCAGCGCACAAAGTTATGCAGAAAGCTCGCACGATAAGCGTAAATACCGATATGGCGCGCCCACTCGCTCGATAATTTTGTCGTTGCGATTTCATTGCTCGCCACCGTATTTTCATTCCAGGTTTCTCTGTTCCAGGCCTCTCTATCCCAGGGAATGGGTGCCCGGCTGAAATACAACGCATGCAAGGTGTTATCGACAACCACTTTGACGACATTGGGATTGAAAACTTCGTCGCGCGCACGAATGCGCTTGGCCAATGTAGCGATGCCGGCGCGTTCCGAACTCGCGAGATTTTGCGCAACCTGATTAATCACCGCGGGCGGAATCAACGGCTCATCGCCCTGCACATTGACGATGATTTGTTCGTCGTCGAATGCAAGTTTTTCCGCCACTTCCTGAATGCGATCGGTACCGGATTCATGCGTCGATTTCGTCATGCATACTTCGCCGCCAAATACCGCAACGGCATCAGCGACGCGCCGATCGTCGGTCGCGATAATAACGCGGCTGGCGGCGCTGCTGCGCGCGCGCTCCCACACCCATTGCAGCATCGGTTTGCCCGCAATATCGAGCAACGGTTTATTCGGCAGCCGCGTCGAGGCGAGGCGAGCCGGGATGATTACGATGAATTGCATAATTATTCGCACTTAATATCGATTACAAAAATAGATCCAGCCAACGATCCGCCGCTCGGTCTTGCCGTTTGCGACGACACGCCGTAAATATATCCCTATACGACATCCTGTCGCTCTACGGTCGCTGCAAACGGCAAGACCGATCAGCTAGCTACTGTGGCTAGGCGATATGTTTTTGGCGCGCCGCACCGCATTTAATTTAGTGAGAATGACCTGCGCGAGCGAATCCGGCAATTGCGCGCGTACCTGTAAATACCAGTGGCGGTCCTGCGCGAATGCAGCGCATTTCATTGCATCTTTCTCGGTCATTACGATTGGCAAATCGTCGTCGAACATTAAATCGCTCGTATTGAACGCATGATGATCGGGAAACGCATGCTCAATCACATCGCAACCCAATGCGCGCAACGTCGCAAAAAAACGCTCTGGATTGCCGATGCCCGCCACCGCATGCACGCGCGCATTCTGTTTGCACCATGTGCGCGGCGGTATCGCTTGACCGGAGTTTAGCTGCACCAGTGCGCTCGGCGTCAACTGGAAAGAATATTCGGGCGGTACTGCGATCGCGGCGCCGTTCAATAAAATCGCATCGACTTCCTGCAGTCGCGTCGCGGGTTCACGCAGCGGACCGCGCGGTAGGCAATGGCCGTTGCCGAATTTGCGCGCGGCATCGATCACTGCTATTTCCACATCGCGCTGCAGCGCATAGTGCTGTAAACCATCGTCGCAGATAATTACATCGCAGCGGTGTTGTGCCAGTAAATAGCGAGCGGCATCGGCTCGCCGCGGCGCTATCACCACCGGACAGCGCGTGCGGCGCGCTATCAGCAGCGGTTCGTCGCCGCCGACAGCGGCGCTATCGGTTGCATTCACCGTGTAGGGCACATGCGGAGGATGACTGCGATAACCGCGACTGATCACCCCGGGCCTGAATCCTGCACGCTGCAATACTTCGCACAACGCAATCGCCGCCGGCGTTTTACCGGTGCCGCCGACCGTGATGTTGCCGATGACGATGACGGGCACGGGCGCGCGCCAACTCGACAGCAAACCGCTGCGATACAAGCGGCGCCGCAGCACGATAACGAATCGGTAAATGAATTCGAGCGGAAACAGTAAATGCAGCCAACCGGGATTGCCGTACCAGCGGCGTTGCAGATGCTGATCGAGATTCATGCCGCGGCGAATTCCTGGGCGTGCAATTAATGTTTTTCGTTAGGCGTTTGCGTGGTCAGACTCAAATGCGTAAACCCCAATTGCCCGGCGGCATCCATCGCGCGCACGACGGCTTGATGCGGCGTATTGCCATCGGCAGTGATTGTCAGCGGCAGGGTATTATCGCCTGCGGAAACTTCGTGCAACGCCGCTTTCAGCGTTTCGATATCGCTATTGGAGACATTGCGATCGTTAATACTGTAATGGCCATTCATCGTGATCACGATTTCCAATTGTTTATCGTTGCGTTCGATCGCTGCGCCGGTCGCTTCGGGTAATTGCACGGTGAGCTGACTGTTTTTTGTAAACGTGGTCGAGATCATAAAAAAAATAAGCAGCAACAACAGCACGTCGACCAGATTGATGATATTGGTGCCCATATCGACATCGGTGGTGCTCGGCCGCTTGAAGCGCATCAGCCCAATCCCTTATTAACTTCGACCTTCACTTCTATTTTGCGATCGCCTTGCAACGCATCGACCAGTTTCAATGCCTCCTGCTCCAGCATGAGCACGAGCGTGGTGATGCGGCCGTTAAAAAAACGATGCATGATTGTGGTCGGCACCGCGACGATCAGACCCGATGCGGTGGTGATCAATGCTTCCGAAATACCGCCCGCGAGCACGGTAGGGTCACCCGTGCCGTGAAAGCGGATTTCATTGAACACGTGCATGATGCCGAGCACCGAACCGATCAATCCCAACATCGGCGCCACCAGCGCTACGGTGCCGAGCGCGTTTAAATAACGCTCCATGCCGTACACCACCACCGCGGCGGCCTCTTCCAAACTCTCCTTCATCGCTTCGCGGCCGTGACGCGCACTGGTGATGCCGGTAGCGAGCAATAAACCGAGCGGCGACGTCTGTTTTAAATCGCGCAGTTTATTGGCATCGAGCTGATTGGTTTTGATCATGCCCCACACTTCGCCGAGCAATTGCGGCGGCGCCACTTTGACGATACGCAACGCCAGCAGTCTTTCCACACTGATCGCCAGCGCGATAATTGAACAGGCAACAATGGGCAGCATCAACCAGCCGCCGGCTCTGAGAATCTCGAACACCGCGTATCCTCGCTTTAAAATAACTGGGCTTTCAGTGTTATTGTCGCAGCGGCGGTTTTTTATTCATGCGCACCAGCCGTCAAAAGCTGCGCAACTCTAGCACACGCTATCGGACAGACGAAGAGCCGCGCGCCCCTAATCCCAGTAATGCAACCGCTGCGATCGTTGCCGCGTGATCTGCACCACACGGCCGTTTTGAAAGTTGAAAGTCAGCGCGCCATCGTTGGCGGTGTTGAACAATATCGCGCCGCTCGCTCGATAGCGCTGTTCGACTTCGGCGCTCGGATGTCCGAAGCGATTGCGATAGCCCGCCGAGAACACGACAAATTGCGGCTTTAAGCGTTCGATCAATGCGGCGGTCGATGAACTGCGGCTACCGTGATGCGGCGCCAATAATAATGTCGCCGATTGCAGTCGTGCATTGTCGAGCAACACGTATTCCGCACCGCGCTCGATATCGCCGGTCAATAAAATATGCGCATTGCCCGCGCTGATTTGCAATACGCACGAACGATTATTGCCGACGAATGTATCTGCGGCATCGCCGTGCGCCGGATACAATATTTCAAAATCGACATCATCCCAGCGCCATTGCATACCGGCGCTGCAGAATTGCGCACGCGCTGCGCCGATATTTTCGCCGACAAGCAATTTCTGCACGCTGAATTCGCGTTCGATATCGGGCCAACCGCCGGCATGATCGCTGTCGTGGTGGCTCACGATCACCGTATCGAGAGTTGCGATGCCGCGCTGACGCAGCAACGGCGCAGCGGTTAATTCCGCCACCGTACGCTCGGGCCCGAACAGCGGGCCGGTATCGTATAGCAGCCTGTGCTGCGCCGTTTCGATCAATACGCTGAGTCCCTGACCGACATCGATAACCGTTGCCGTTATTGCACCGGGGCCAATCCGACCGAGCGGCGGTGCCGCCAATGGCAGCAGCAACAGCAATGCGAAGCCTTTGCCGGGAATCCCGCGCGGCAACAGCAGCAACCCCGCTGCCGCCACCGTAAACAACCCAGACGAATGTAGTTACGCCGAGCGGATGCCAAATCGCGAAATCGCCGTGCTGTTGCAGCCAAAGCAAATAACGCCACAACCAATCGAGCGAACGATCGGCGTATTGCCATAACATTTCGCCGCATCGCGGCACAACGCCATCGGCAAGCAGCGCAATAAATGCGAGCGGCAACGAGATAAATGTCGAAAGCGGAATCGCGATTAAATTCGCCGGCAATGCCAGCAGCGTGAATTGCCCCGACAGCCATAGCAATAACGGCAGCGACGTTGCGAATATCGCCCATTGCACGCGCCACCAGGCCGATGCGGCTTTCACCAGCGACGCCCCGCGCAGACGCGATGCATTCTGTTCGCGATGACCGCAGACAACCAGCAAAATTGCCGCTACCGCGACAAACGAAAACCAAAAGCCGACATCCAGTACCGCGAGCGGATCGACTATCAAGACCAACAACAACGCCAATAGCCAACCGGTGGATGCCTGTATTTTGCGCTGCGCAATCAACGAGCCTGTAGAAAAACAGATTTTGATCGATCGAATTTCATTGCAGCATTTTCCTGGCTCGGTATTTTTAGTTTATTGGTCGGTAATTATTTATCGATTAAAAATCGCAACGCGCACGATTTCTTCCTCTACTGCTAAGCCGCCATCTTCCCATACCGCATCAGCTTCTCGATATTGTGCATCATACAAAACAATTGCCATTGGCTCTGCACTTTTGTCTTACCACGCAGACTAAATCGCCTTAATTTTTTGCTCGACGTGATATTCGCAAACACCGGCTCGACGGTCGACATGCGGTGGCTGTAAATTTGTTTGCCTTTGTCGCTATCGACGCGCTGCTTCATCCAGTCCGTATAGGTCGGTTGGCTGCGCACGGTGAACGAGACTTGTCGGCCATGCCCGTTGCCGTGATCGGCTTGCTCGGGCTTTTGCATGCAACGCTGTTTAAGGTGGCAGTTTCTGCATTGCAGTATGCGGCCCTCGTACAACCATTTGAGATTGCCCTTGCCATCGTCAATCTGCCCTTGCAGCCGCAGCGATTCACCGGCCGGACACTCACAGGTTTTATTCACCGGATCGAAGCGAAACTCACTCGCCGGAATGACGTTGCGCACACCGGGTTTGTCTTGATGGCGCTTGCCGTACTTGCTCTTTTGTTCAGCAAACTTCGGATCGCGCGAACGGAATTGGTTGTCGGGTATGTAAGCATCGATGCCGTTGTCGTGCAGGTATTGCATGTTAGCTTCGTTAGCGTAGCCCGTGTCGGCTGTAACGATAACGCCAACCTTTCCTTTATAAA
>DASXYH010000028.1:0-24571 GCA_036502545.1 Spongiibacteraceae bacterium | reverse complement strand
CGGATGCAGTTCGATTTGATTGAGTACCGGCACCACGCCGGTTTCATCGAGAATGCGTTGCAGATATGGGATGTGAAAATTCGATACGCCGATCGAACGCGCGCGACCCTGCTTGTGCAATTCGATCAATGCGCGCCACGTTTCGACGTATAGATTTTTACGCGGTGCGGGCCAGTGGATCAAATACAGATCGACATAATCGAGACCGAGGCGGCGCAGACTCGCATCGAAGCCACGTAGCGCGGCATCATAGCCGTGCGCCGAATTCCACAGCTTGGTGGTGATGAATAATTCGTGGCGCGGCAGCCCGCTCGCGGCCAAGGCGGCACCCACGCTGCTCTCATTATCGTAGATCCTTGCGGTATCGATCGAGCGGTAACCGGCTGCGAGCGCTTCGGTTACCACTTTTGCGGTGATATCGTCGGGCACCTGCCACACACCCAACCCCAGTTGCGGAATATGCTGTCCATCGTTGAGCGCAATTGTCGGTTGGTTCATTGTTGCATTCCTTGACTGCATAAGAATTGAGCGATGCAATCGACTCGTTGCATTCATCAGCATCGCGATAAGGTGCCCGTATGGTAACAGTTCATTCTAAAAACGAAGCAATCAATCTGTGACATGTTGTGCCATCGTTTCCTAATATTTATTTAAGTTGCCAATGACCTCAATAAATTTATATAAGACACATTCTCTCCCGACCGTAGTTGACTCACGATGAGTAATCCCAGGTTAATTAAAAGCCTCTTATTGATGGGGCTATTTCTGGTTGTGATATTTGGTAGCCTGTTTGGCTGGCACTTCTATCAAAATTTTAAAAAATGGAAAGTATACGGCGCGTATCGGCCGCCGCCCGTTACGGTCACCGCGATCCGCGCTGAAGCCGGTGCGGTGCCGCGTAGCATCGACGCGATCGGCACGCTCGAAGCGGTGCGCCAGGTCACGCTTGCGTCCGAGGTGAGCGGGCGCATCACACAATTACATTTCACTCCCGGCGGTGAGGCGAAAAACGGCGCGCCGTTATTGCAGTTGAACGACGGCCCCGAGCAGGGCGATCTGCAGCGTTTACGCGCGCAGGCGAAACTCGCGCGCATCAATCTCGAACGCTCCAAACAATTGCTGCCGCTCGCGGTGGCGCAGAGCGATATCGATACGCAGCAGGCCGCGCTCGATAGTGTCGAGGGCGATATTGCGCGCACCGAGGCAGTGATTGCACAGAAGGCGATTCGCGCACCGTTTGCCGGTCAACTCGGCGTGCAGCGCGTGCATCTGGGTGAATACGTGAACGCGGGCACGCCGTTGGTGACGCTGACGGATTTAAACACGCTGTATTTAAATATGACGCTGCCCGAACAATGGCACAGCCGTTTGACGTTGGGGCAGCCGGTGCAATTTTCGGTCGATGCCTCGCCAAAGCAACAATTCAAAGCGAAAATTATCGCGATCGAACCGCAGATTGGCGCCGATACGCGCGCTATTAGATTGCAGGCGCAACTTGATAATCCAAAACATTTGTTGGCGCCGGGTATGTTCGCGCATGCGGCGCTGCAACTGGAGCCTGAACAAAATGTGTTGAGCGTACCGGTCACCGCGATCGATTTCAGCATTCACGGCGATTCGGTTTACGTGATCAATAAAAAGAAAAACGATAACGGCGAGCAATTGATCGCGGCTCGCATGCTGGTGCAAACCGATGGCCGCTACGGCGAACGCGTCATCGTGCGCAGCGGCTTGAAAGCGGGCGATACCATTGTTACCAGCGGTCAATTGAAATTGCACGATGGCGCCGAAGTGAAAATTGTCGACAGCACAACGCTCGATGATGCCGCGAAAAAATTGCAGGGGCGCCCGGAATAAATCATGGCCGCACTCACCGATTTATTTATCCGCCGTCCGATCCTGTCGCTCGTCATCAATACGCTGATTTTGCTGATCGGCATCGCCGCGTTGCGCAGCGTGCCGATTCGCGAATTTCCGTTGATGGAAAACGCGACGATCACCGTCACCACCAATTATCCCGGCGGCACCGCCGCAACGATTCAGGGTTTTATCACCACGCCGATCGCGCAGTCGATCTCCACCGCGGCCGGCATCGAATATTTGCAGTCGTCGTCAACGCCGGGCACCAGCGTGATTACCGCGCGCTTGAAATTAAATGCCGATTCGAATCAGGCCATGACCGAAATCATGGCGAAGCTGAACGAAGTGAAATACCGGCTGCCGCGCGAGGCGTACGATCCGGTGATCGAAAAAACCACCGGCGATCCCACCGCCATCACCTACATCGGCTTTACCAGCGAGCAATTAAGTCTTGCGCAGATCAACGATTATGTTGCGCGCGCAGTGCAGCCTGTTATCAGCGCGGTGCCCGGCGTATCGCAGGCGATGCTCGCGGGCGGGCAGACGCTGGCGATGCGCATTTGGCTCGATCCGAAACGGATGGCGGCACACGGACTTTCCGCCGCGCAGGTTTCGGCGGCGATTCAGCGCAATAATTTTCAGGCCGCGCCGGGGCAAGTCAAAGGCTCGTTTGTGATCAGCAATATTCGCGCGGAAACCGATCTGACCAGCGTCGAGGATTTCAAACAGATGGTGGTGCGCGCGCAGGGCGACACGCTGGTGCGGCTGCAGGACATCGCCACCGTCGAACTCGGCGCGCAGAGTTATGATCAAACCGGTTTGATGGATAACAAGCGCGCAATTTATATCGCGATATTCGCGACGCCGACCGGCAATCCACTCGACATCGTGCGAATCGTGCGCGAAAAATTGCCGGAAATTCAGCGCAATTTGCCACCGACATTGCATGCGGAAATTAATTTCGATGTCGCCAGTTTCGTGCAGGCGGCAATCAATGAGGTGCGCAAAACGCTGATCGAATCGGTGGCGATTGTCGTGCTGCTGATTTTTTTATTTCTCGGCTCATTGCGCTCGGTGCTGATTCCGGTAGTGACGATTCCGCTGTCGCTGATCGGCACGGCGGCGCTGATGTTGTTGCTCGGCTTTTCGATCAACCTGCTGACATTGCTGGCGATGGTGATGGCGATCGGACTTGTTGTCGATGATGCGATTGTCGTCGTCGAAAATGTGCATCGGCATATGGAAGAAGGTTTGTCGCCGCAGCAGGCCGCTTTGCACGGCGCGCGCGAAATTGTCGGGCCGATTATCGCGATGACATTGACGCTCGCCGCGGTGTATACGCCGATTGGCATCATGGGCGGGCTCACCGGCGCGCTGTTTAAAGAATTCGCGCTATCGCTCGCCGGCGCGGTGATTGTTTCCGGTGTGATCGCGTTGACGCTGTCGCCGGTGATGTGTGCGTTATTTCTGAAACGCGAAGCGCTGAACAGACCATTCGCCAAACGCGTCGATCATTTATTTTCGCGCGTGGCGACCGGTTACGGCGCACGCCTGCAAACATCGCTGCATTATCGTCCGGTGACATTGCTGCTCGCGATAGTGGTAATTGCGAGTCTGTGGTTTTTATACACCGGTTCGCGCAGCGAACTGGCGCCGCCCGAAGATCAGGGTACGATTTTGATTTCGGCCAAAGGGCCGCGCGCGGCGAATTTGAATTACACCGAAGCGTATATGCATCAGGCCACCAGCATAATGGAAAGCATGCCGGGTGCGTATTCGAGTTTCGGTATCAACGGCAATGACGGTCAGAGCAATGCATTCGGCGGCGTATTGTTCAAACCGTGGGATCAACGCAAGATGAGCACACAAAAAGTTTTGCCGCAGCTGCAAATGAAACTGGGCGAGGTGGTGGGTCAGAGGGTGTTCGCGTTTTTGCTGCCGTCATTGCCGGGCTCCACTGGCGGCTTGCCGGTGCAAATGGTGATCAACAGCGCGGCGCCATATCCGGTCGTTTATGAAACGATGGAAAAATTAAAAGACGCGGCGCGCAAAAGCGGTATGTTCGTCGTCGTCGACAGCGATCTTGCCTTCGATAACCCCAGCACGCGCATCGTTATCGATCGCAGCAAAGCCAATGCGTTAGGTATCGATATGCAGGCGATCGGCGATACGCTGACGCTGCTGGTCGGCGGCAATTACATCAATCGCTTCAATCTCGACGGCCGCTCGTACGATGTGATCATGCAGGTGCCGCGCTCGTATCGTTTCAACCCGGAAGATCTCGCGCAGTTTTATGTGCCGACCGCGAGCGGCGAGCAAATACCGTTGGCGACAGTGGTATCGATCAAGGACGAAATCGAACCGAACGCGCTGACGCAATTCGCGCAATTGAACGCGGCGACGCTGCAGGCGATGCCGGCACCCGGCGTGACGATGGGCGATGCGGTGCATTTTCTCGAAGCGCAGACGCGCACAATTCTGCCGGCCGGTTTCAATTACGATTGGCTCAGCGATTCGCGCCAGTACGTGCAGGAAGGCAATCGGCTGGTCGCCACTTTCGGCATCGCGCTAGTGGTGATTTTTCTCGTGCTCGCCGCCCAGTTCGACAGCCTGCGCGATCCGCTGATTATTTTGATCACAGTGCCGCTGTCGATTTTCGGCGCACTGCTGCCGATTTTTCTTGGCTTCGTCACGCTGAATATTTACACGCAAATCGGCCTCGTCACGCTGATCGGTTTGATCAGCAAGCACGGCATTCTGATGGTCGATTTCGCCAATAAATTGCAGCGGCAACAGCAGCTCGACAAATTCGCTGCGATCGTCAAATCCGCGCAGGTGCGCCTGCGTCCTATTTTGATGACGACGGCGGCGATGGTGGTCGGTTTGATTCCGCTGCTGCTCGCCAGCGGCGCCGGCGCCGACAGCCGTTTTAATATCGGCCTCGTGATCGTCTGCGGCATGTCGGTCGGCACCGCGTTTACGCTATTCGTGCTACCGGTATTTTATACACTGCTGGCGCGCGATCACCGCGAGCACGAGTCTGTTGAAACCGAAACGGTACCGGTGTAAATCACAGCTCCTGGTTAGGCGATTACCAATCATACATATAATCCTAGTAACACCTACCAGCTTTTTGATTTCAAGTGCATTTACTAGATGCGCACTTAGGCGGCCAGTGAAAAAATTTGTATTAAGCAGATTTTATGTTTGCGAGTGACACACCCCAAGCCAATCAAACCAGAGCCGAACAGCCATGCTGTTGCCGGGACTGGAACATTAGCAATATCACCGTCATGAACTGCCCACGCAGCATAGCTATAGCTCTTGCTAGCAGCCCCTTGATTGCCGACAAAAGTAGCAAAAAACCAAGCGGCAGCCGGGTCTTGTTTAGACGTTTCGTCTTCCCAATACACATCATTCTGTACGTTAAAAAAACTTATATCTTGATTTTCGCTTGCATCAAAAAAAGTAGTACCGGTCACACCGTATCCCGATTGGAGGATACCGTTTACGTCGTATCTAGACTTATTTCCAAGCTCGTCAAATAGGTGACCGATTTCGCTGCGTGTGTTATTAAAACTGTCATCCGTGCTGCCATCGAAACTCATGCCGGTAGTATCGATCAATCCTGCGGATGCCAAACGCCAACCAGTAAACCCGGCATAGTTCAAAATGTCAGCCCAAGTTGTCGCTTGGTCCCAAGTCATAAGACCTGAGAGCGAGTAGCCAGAGGTTTTAGCGAAGTTCGCATCTTGAAGCCAAGTAATGTTCAGCGCGCTGTCGTAAATCATGCCGCTGCCACGGTCATATAGTGCAGCATGTGCGGCACCTGTACCGGAAATTAGAGCAATTACAATGGATATGTTTTTTACGATTTTCATCTTATTAATCCCTTTTGAGTTATTAAATTTATTTAATTCAAAAGTGCAAGGTGTGTCAGCCATTTTCAGACAAACGTGCAAGCGGAGCTGACCACTAATCACTGAGACTGCGAACGCTACGATATACCGGAGTTTCATTGTTTGGAAGCCACGCCAACACTGGGTTAGAGCAGCTCTCCCTGTTGCCATTCAAATTAACCCGAAGGCTGCGGTTTGTCTATCGAAGGCCGACGATCATGTACTGCCGCCGCCTTCGGCAAATGGCATACGACGATGCGCAACTTGCGCGAAGTCCATATTCTATCTATAGACATAAACAATTTCTATGTCTATATTTGGAAAATGACAAAAACGCGAGTTAAAACCAATCCGGCAACGCCGATCACCAGCAGCGATGACGATGTGCGCATCGGCCTCAAGGCTGTGCTGAATATTTTGCAGAAATGGCAATGCAGCGAAATCGAGAAGCAGGCGCTGCTCGGTATCAAACGCTCGACGCTGCATAAATATCAGGATGATCCGCAATCGGCGCGCGTCACGCACGATTTGACCGAGCGCGTGAGCTATCTGCTGAATACTCACCATGCGCTGCGTCTGTTGTTCAGCAATCCCGAAAACGTTTACGGTTTTGTGCGGCTGGAAAATCAGAGTGCGCCGTTCAACGGCTTATCGCCGCTGCAATTCATGCAGTCGGGTCGTTGCGCGGCACTGTATGAAGTGTTTCGGCATGTCGATGGGCTGCGGGGCGGACAGTGGTAGATATCGATAAACTGCCGGAGAAAAAATTTCGCGACCAGATCGCGTATCGATTGGTGAACAGTAAGTTTCCGCCGATCGATATTTTCGACGATGTCGCCAGTAATGACGAATTCGAAGCGCTGTATCGCTTGCAGGCGCGCACCAATCCACGGCTGCTCGATGAAGTCGGTCATATCCGTTTGATACGACCGGAGCGACGGCCGTTCGGCATTACCGGATGCAATTACGCGCTGGCGCCGTTCACGCATATCAATCGATTGGGGTCGCGCTTTTCGCGCGGCGAATTCGGTGTGCTGTATGCGGCAGAAGAAATCGATACTGCCATCGCGGAAACGTGCTACCACCAGCAACGTTATTTTCAAAAACAATTGCGCGGACTGAAATACGATCGCATCGTGATGCGCGGTTTAAAACTTACATTTTCCGCGACGCTATTGAATATTCGCACACCGAAAATCGATAAATTCGGCTGGTACAATCGCGATGATTACACCGCGGCGCGGCAACTGGGTGGTGCGATTAAAACCGCTGATAAAGACGGCCTTTGGTTCGAATCCGTACGCAAACCGGACCAAAGCTGTTACGCGTTATTTTCACCGCATTTGATCAGCTCGGTACTGCAAATACGGCATTATGAATTTGTCTGGGACGGTACGCGTATCAATGCGGTGATCAAGCTGTCGGATTCGTCGACGCTGTCGATGAATTAATTTCGCCTAAGTCTCGGCCCAATTTTCGATTTGAAGTCCCGGTACTCGCGAAAATTCACGGTCGTTGTTGGTGACCAATATCCAGCCTTTGCGAGATCACCGCAATAGTTAAAAACATTTAATCAAAGCTAAATATGACAAATGGAATTATTCAGCCGCCATGTACGATAAAAGTAATATCCACCCCGACTTCCGAAAAATTCCGCAGACCGGAATTCCATTCGATTCCAGGCGCTTGGCATGGATAAATTCGATTTTGAAATTGCTCAATGCTTTCAAGCGCAGAACCTTCGCAGGCAGCGTTACCAAGCAAAAAATTGTCGGTCTCGATGGCAACAAAATTCCTGTGACGTTTATCAAGCCGGCCGGCTTGCCGCCGCATAGTCCCGCGCTTGTGTACTGTCATGGCGGTGCGTTCGTGCTCAGCTATGCCCCGCAGCACATTGAGAATTCAATCCGCTACGCGCAAGAAGCCAATTGTTGCGTGATTTTTGTCGATTACCGGCTGGCGCCTCGGCATCATTTCCCGCGCGGATTCGACGATTGCTACGCCGCGCTGTTATGGGCGTTCAATAACGCGGATGTGTTGGGTATCGACAAGCAGCGCATCGCTGTTGGCGGCGACAGTGCCGGCGGAGCATTGGCAGCATCGATTGCGCAAAAAGCCGCGCATGAAAATGGTATTGCACTCTGCGCTCAACTATTGATTTATCCGGTTACCGATATGGATTGCAAAACATCATCGAGTACCGTTTACGCCGATACACAACCGTTCAAGGCGATCTCGCTTCGCGCCATGTGGAACGCTTATCTCGGCGGCGCGCCAGGCAACGCAACTTATGCGTCGCCGATTCACGGCAATCTATCGGCACTCGCTTCGGCGTACATCGAAACCGCCGAGTTCGATCCGCTGCACGATGAAGGTATCGCCTATGCCAATGCGTTAACAGCCAATGGTGTCGCGGTGGTGCTGAACGAGACCAAAGGTACCGTGCACGGCTACGATCTGCTGGCGGCGAATAGCGAGTTCTCAAGAAATTTGGTGGCGCAACGTATTCACTATTTGCGAAAAATTTTTGCTGTTTGAGCGCAGACTTCTGGCGAGCAAAAAAATATGCAGCGCGCAACTCAGCGAATTCACACGTCGAGTGATGTATGAATATGAGAAAAATTGTCGTGTTCACCGGTGCCGGCATCAGCGCCGAAAGCGGCTTGAAAACATTTCGTGCCGCCGACGGCTTGTGGGAAGAGCATCGTATCGAGGATGTCGCCACGCCCGAAGCGTGGCGGCGCAATCCCGAATTGGTGTTGCGCTTTTACAACGAACGTCGGCGCGGCGTTTTAAGCGCGCAACCCAATGCAGCGCATCTGGCATTGGCCGAACTCGAAAAATTCGCCGAGGTGCATATCGTCACGCAAAATATCGATGACTTGCACGAACGCGCCGGCTCCTCGCGCGTTTTGCATTTACACGGCGAAATCATGAAGTCGCGCAGTACGCTTGATGAGCATTTGTACGAGACTAACGGTAACGATATTCAGCGCGGTGATGTCTGCGCGCGCGGCGCGCAATTGCGGCCGCACGTGGTGTGGTTTGGCGAAGCGGTACCGATGATGGAGCCGGCTGTCGCGCTGACCGAACGCGCCGATATTTTTCTGGTCGTCGGTACGTCGCTCGCGGTTTATCCGGCGGCCTCGCTGTTGCAATTCGTGCGGCCCGATGCGGAAAAATATATCGTCACGCTCGATCTTGCCGAGTCACCGCGCGGAGATTTTATCTGGTTAAAAGAAAAGGCTTCGATCGGTGTGCCGAAACTGGTCACGCAGTGGACTCGCACCTGATAGCAAAGCGATACTCAACCGACTGATTTAATATTCGACAGGAATGGGATCGAGCGAGCGCCATAGATACCACGTCGCCACCGTTCCCCACGGCGCAAAGCGTTCCAGGTGTGCAGCGATATGCGCTTTGGCGACACGCTCGCCACCGTGATAATGTTTTTCGAGCGCACGAATCAAACCGATATCGTCGACGGGCCAAATGTTGGGGCGCATCAAATAAAAAATTAAAAACATTTCGGCGGTCCAGCGCCCGATGCCTTTTACTTCAACCAATTCGGCCATCACCGCAGTGTCGCTCATCGCCTGCCAGCGCCGCGGTTTGATGCGGCCGCTGGCAAAGTGCGCGGCGAGATCGCGCAGATATGCAATTTTTTGCCGCGATAAACCGGCCGCGCGCAGCGCTTCGTCGCCGGTATCGAGAATATTTTGCGGCGTCATTTTTCCAACCGCGAGCAGCGTTTTATTCCACACCGATTGCGCCGCTTTTACCGAAATCTGCTGGCCGACAATGGCGCGCGCCAATGTTTGAAACGGATTGCCGCGTGTGCGCAGCGCCGCCTCCGGATAAGCGGCGATCAAATTTTTCATTACCTTGCAGCGCTTGCCCAGATGCGCGCATGCTTCCTGCCAATAATCCGGTGTCACGATAATTTCTCGATAGTCATGGATTGAATTCGCGAATGAAGATATCCCAGAATACGATAAATACGCCGGCGATCAACGGCCCGAGCACGAACCCGTTCAAACCGAAAACGGCGATGCCGCCGAGTGTCGATAACAGCACGAGATAATCGGGCATTTTGGTATCGCGGCCGACCAGAATGGGACGCAAAATATTATCGACCAAGCCGATAACGCCCGCGCCGAATGCGATCAATACCACGCCCTGCCAAATCGCGCCGGTTGCGAGAAAATAAATCGCGACCGGCGCCCAGATCAACGCCGATCCCACCGATGGCAGCAGCGAGGCGAACGCCATGATGACGCCCCACAACAACGCCGCCTGAACATCGAGTGCCCAAAAAATAAAACCGCCGAGCGCACCCTGCACGGCGGCCACAACGAGATTGCCTTTCACCGTTGCGCTGGTGACCTCGGTTATTTTTCGCAGCAATAAATGTTCGCGGGTATCGCCAAGCGGCAGCGCACGGATCAGTTGCTGTATGAGTTGATCGCCATCGCGCAAAAAGAAAAACGTGAGGTATAACATCAGCACGAAACTAACGACAAATTGCGCGGTATTTTGCCCGAACGTCAACGCCTGCGTGGCGACATAACGGCTGGCTTCGGTGGCGGTATTGGTCAATTGCTGTTGAATGTTGCCGATATTGATACCGAACCGGCGCAATAAATTTTGTACCACGGGAAAACCGTTTTTGGCCTTATCGATATAGCTGTTGAGGTCGATTTCCCCCGAGTGCACTTTGTCATAAAGACTCGCACCTTCTTGCGCGAGCGAGAGCGTGACGCCGAGCAACGGCAGAATGACTATCAGAGTGCACAGCAGCAATACGGTCAGTGCCAGCAGGCTTTTGCGCCTGCCAAAGTGTCGCGACCATTTCGCCTGCAGCGGATGGAATACAATCGCGATGACGATCGCCCATAAGATGGCGCCGAAAAATGGCTGCATGATCCAGCCGAACAGTAAAGTGATTGTTATCAGCAAAAGTAAAAACGAAGTTTGAGCCAGCTTTGGTTGCATGTAGGGTCCATTCGGGTGTCATGCGTTCGTTGCGACAGCATGCTTATTTTCAGCAAAAATGGAAAGACCTATCAATTCAGATGGAGCGATACGCGTGCGGTAGAACAAAAGTGCTGGTTTCGGAGTCATAACCGAAACTGCAGAACCACAAACGATGTTAACGGAGGATCGAACAATGAAAACTTCAATAAATTGCGCAAAGATAGCGATGGCGATCTGCACAGTGATGCTGTTGTCGGTCGGCGCGGTGCACGCCTATGGGCAAAAGTCCGACACTACTACCGCCGAACGCTGTATTCCGATAAAGAGCATTAAACAGACGAAAGTGGTCGATGATCAAAATATTCTGTTTTATGTCAGCGGTGGTAAAGTCTATACCAATCATCTGCCGCATTCGTGTTCCGGCCTCGCTTCCGCAGATACATTTAAATACAAAACTTCGCAAAGCGAGCTGTGCAACGTGGATGTCATTACCGTGCTGAATCGCACCGGAGGTAGTTTGATGCCGGGCGCAACCTGTGGATTAGGCGAGTTCGCGCCAGCTGCAGTGCAGGAGGAGACCCGGCAGGAAAAATAAAATTCCTGCGGAAAATCCAGTCGATGTATCGACTCGTCTGGATCGGCGGTTTGTTGTATTTACGCGCATCAACTCAACTGAACAGCCAGTGCGTCAATGCAAACCACAGCGGCAGTGTCAGCAGCGATACGCCCAAACCAAATCCCACCGCCGCGGTGCATAGCCGCGGCGCGAGATTAGCGCTTATTGCCATGATCGCCGCGGTTACCATCGTCGGCATGCCTGCTTCGAATATGGTGACGCGCGCGCTCAGGCCGCTGTTGCCGCTGACAACACAAATCAATAATGCCAACGCGGGCGATATCACCAGACGCATTGCCAAAACCAATGCCAGCGGCTTGCGCAAGTGCGAAGGCACCTGCCAGGACAATTGCAGACCGACGATAAACATCGCCAGCGGCGCTAGCAATAAAGAAAGACACGACAATAATTGCTGCAGAAATATTGGATACGTCACGCCGTTCATTAGCAGCGCTGCGAGCATTGCAAAAAACGGTGGAAAACTGAAAATACGGCGCAGCAGCGCCCACGCGGAAATCGGTTTATCGCTTTCGCTAAAGCGCTGCAGCAATAGCGGCGCACCAATGACCAACATCACGAAATTACCGAGTTGATCGAACATGATCGCGTACGGTATACCGGCATCGCCAAAAAATGCGCGCACCATCGGGAAACCGAAATACGAACTGTTGCCATACAACACCAACAACAGCAATGCGCCGGTTACATCGCGCGACCAGCCAAAACGGCGCGCAACCCAATACGCGATCGCCACCAACGGAATGGCCGATAACCACGGCACCAGCATCGGCAGCAATACGGTTTCATTCAGCGGCAACTGCGGCAGTTTCAACAGAATCACCGCCGGCAGCGCGGCATTGATAATGAATTGATTGATATAAATCGGCGCTTTTTCCGGCAGCGCGAACAGCCGTTTACAGATTGCGCCCAGACTAAGAAATACCGCGATAATGATAAAATTCTGCATTGAAGAATCACTTTAACGAGTGGTGTCAGAATGCTTTATCGGTCGCGATATCAGCAAGGTATTTTGTATTGACGGTAATTGAGATTGCAGAGCGAAAAATCTGCTGAGCAGAATGGCGCACCGCCGGTGAAGATATATTTCACCGGCAATGCATTTATTGCATCAATAAATTTAACGTTATATTGCGCAAGCCGATCGGCCGCAATGCGATTACAGCGATGCGAGTTCGGGCTTATCGCTGGCAACTTTCTTTTTTTCGCCAAAAGGCGGTGGCGATTGCAGCGCGGTTTGAGCAGAGCCGTGTGCTTTGTTGTTACCGATATTGAAGAACGCCATGGTTTGCTGCAGTTGCTGGGCTTGACTGCTCATTTCCTCGGCGGTAGTCGCCAGTCTTTCCGAACTCGACGCGTTTTGTTGGGTGGTGGTGCTCAACAACGCCACCGCGGAGTTGATTTGATTGACGCCGGCGGACTGTTCATCCGATGCCGCGGTAATCTCCTGCACCAAATCGGAGGTCTTTTTGATATTCGGTACCATTTCATCAAGCAGTTTGCCGGCGCGCTCGGCCAACTCGACGCTGCTGATCGCCACCTCACCAATTTCGCGCGAAGCCTGCTGGCTGCGCTCGGCCAATTTCCTGACCTCAGCCGCCACCACCGCAAAACCTTTGCCGTGATCGCCGGCACGCGCCGCTTCGATCGCGGCATTCAACGCCAGCAAATTCGTTTGATAAGCAATATCGTCGATGATGCCGATCTTTTGCGCGATCTGCTTCATCGCCACCACCGTTGCCTTTACCACTTCGCCGCCCTCCGTCGCTTCCTGCGCGGCCTTGGTCGCGATGGTATCGGTGATTTTCGAATTCTCGGTATTTTGCGCGATCGACGACGTCATTTGTTCTACCGACGCGCTGGTTTCTTCGACGCTGGAGGCCTGCTGGCTGGTGGCGCGCGATAGTGATTGCGCGGTCTTACTGACTTCACCCGATGCATTGGCCAGCATTTCGGCGCCGTAGTTTACGTCTTCCACCACGTCCGCGAGCTTGGTGACCATGTTGTGCATCGAGCTCAATAATTGTCCGATCTCGTCGTTGGAGCTTGCTTCGATGGTCGCATCCAAATTACCTGCCGCAATCGCATCGGCGACCGCCGTGGCGTGTCGCATCGGTTGTACGACCAATTTACGCGCGACCCAATACACTAGGCCCGGCAGCAATAACGCGAATACACCCAAGCCGAGCACGATACCTACGAGTAGCGCGTGCCGCGATGCTTTCGATACATCGGTCACCGTCGCGGTGAAGCGGGCGTAACTTTCACTGTGGAAATTGGTCAGGTCGGTGCGGTATTTATTCAAGCTGGCCGACATCGTTTGAATCACCGTCGGGTCAGGCGCAGCACCGCCGAGCATCGATAAAGATAATTGTTTCGCGGTGTCGTAATACGTCTTGAACTCGGCAACTAATTGCTCAGCCCCTGCGGCACGCGCTGTATCCAGCGTCTGCACTTTGGAGAAATTAGCGAGCACCTTTTGACTCAGCTCTTCGGTCGCTTCGACTTGATCCTTTTCGCCGGCCGAAACTGCCGCGTTCAAATTCTCCGTTACTTTTTCCAGCAGCGTCACATTCTCGGTCGCCGCCTCCAAAGTTGGAAAAAACACATTGCTGATTTGATCGAGCCGATGATTGTTTTGCGTGGAAACAACGAAGGTGAAGCTTAAATAAATTAAAAAGCATATTCCCCCGATAATGGGAGCCAACAGGAACTTCCATAACAGCGGCAATTCCTTCAGAAGCTTCATAATATCTCCAGCAAAACTCTGTTTCGACAATTGTTCTAACGGCGGCGGCCGGTAACATACCGGCCGCCCATACGTAGTTACTGTTAGGTTAGTTGGCGAAAACTATTTTGACACTGCTATCGACCGCAGCTTTATCGATATAGCCAATGGATTCCGGATTGCCTGCGACCGCTTTCTTAACCGCCGCGCTGTCACCGGCCTCCTTGGGCGGTTGTCCCTTGCCGCTAAAAATGATCTTCGACCAATACGCTTTCACCTGCGCAGCCGATTTGCCGGCAACTTTGGTATAGAACTCATCGCGGCCGGCAGAGCCTTCGCTTTGATCGATCGGGGTCACTTTTCCGCCGCTGGGGAAAGTGGCCGATTTACCCAGAAAAATATCCGCCACCTGACTCGACGTCAGCGTGCCGGCCGCGCTTTTGGCCGATACCACAACTACCACTTCCGCCAGCGCGATATTTGCGGACAAGCCCAGCGCGCAGCCGATGATCGCTCGTGTTACATATTTTGAAATTCGCATGGCCCGTCCCCTTAAAACACAAAATCGATAGCGGCGCTGATGACGTTGACTTTGCCGCCGTCGAAACCAGTTTCAGCATTGGTGAGACGACCGGTGGTATCGTCTTCGAGGCTCAAACGATCGTATTGAACTTTTAAATCTGCGCTGCGCATGAAATCCCAACGCACGCCGATCGATGCGCTCTTCTGCGATTTGGGAAAATTCGGCAGCACGGCGTTAATGCCCGCATTCAAACTGGTTGCGCCATCTGCAAATGCTCCCGGCAAGCCAGCGGTGGAAATGCCGTCTTCCGTCGTGCTATCGCTTTTGACTTTAGCGATGGTTACATAGGGTGTGAATTTGCCGAAACGATAGCCGCCGGTAACGTAACCCGCCTTCGAATCGGCGAGAAATCCTTCGGCATCGAATTTGGCGACCTCTGCCATCACGAACCAATTGCCCGGATCGTAATTTGCGCCGAGCGTATAGATATGAACCTGAATATCGGAAAGACTGTATTTGTCCGCCATCGCGTGCGCCTGATTGCCTGCGCTTTGAAAGCCGAAGGCAACCGCGGCATCGCCAAACTGATCGAGTCCGCTTAATAGCGGTTCGAGCTCGCGTACATTGAGATCGAGTTTCGACGAGATATAGCCGGCGCGCAGCGTCAACGAGCCCAGCTCAACCGAGTCGTTCAAACCCCAGCTCGGTTTGGACTTTACGGTACTGGTCGGGGCGTGGGTCGTGTTGGAACCATAAAACGCCTGGAGCGAATTGGTGGCATCGCCGATTTGTGAGCGATAGGTGATGTCCGCGCCATCGTTATTCGTGATCGATGCAATGAAATAAACCTCTTCCGGCGGACGAATCCACGGGTTGGCATAGCCGACCAGGCGCGAATCGGAAATCAAAAACGACGGCAGCACGATGCGACCGGCGCGTATGCTCAGTTCCGATGTCGCCTGATATTTCACGTTCGCCCATTCGATCAGCGGTCGATACGAATTGTCGTATTGGTGTTGCGAAACAGCCTGGATCACCGCGGAAAATTTATCGGAGAAAGTAGCGGTGACCTGCGCGCCGAGTTTGCTGTCGACATTCATGTCCCATTCGTGCGTGCGTCCGGCACCGTTGGGTTGGAATACCGTACCGACGTAATCCGCACCTTTCTCGCTCGAATGAACCACACCGACGGTGCCGAACCCTCTGAACGAAAACATCGATTGATCGGAAGTATCCGCTTGGCTCAACGCTGAATGCATCGAGGCGAACGCAATGGCGGCCGCAATTAGCTTCTTCGACATGATTTACCCCTTGTGATGAAACGGCGGTTGCACAAGATTTTTTTTGCGCAACTATTTTTCTATTACAAATCGTTAATGACAATTCAGGCATTTTTAGCGCAGGAATTTCCGCGCAGAGTCGCGTGTCGTTACAGGATAGTAGATTTATTTTTAATGGTAGTTTTTTTACGACGATTATTTCCGGACGCCTAAATTCGTATCACAACTCTCGCAGCACAGATAATTCGTTAGATTATTATCTTAGGAACAAACAGATAAACGGCGCGCCTCGATAAACTCGGTAGACTGAGTAGCCGGGATAGACCAGAGCGCCATGCGTAGAAATACCTACAGCGAAATAATAATTGCGGCCTCTTTTTATCGATAGCCACAGTATTGGTGTATTGGAGAAACGAGAGTTGATGAACGACAGCGTCGACGCCACTGTCAGCGTTATCGCGGCGCAACAATAAAACGGGCTGGCACATGCGTAAAGCCGCGCACGTTGGGATTGAAGGCGCGGCGCAAGCCATCCTCATCGATTTCGTAATGCGGAATGCGCTTTAAAATTTCCTCGAACACCACCCGCGTTTCCAGCCGCGCCAAGGCAGCGCCGAGGCAGGAGTGCACGCCGAAACCGAATGCCATGTGATCGCGCGAACCGCGGCGGATATCGAACACATCGGGGTCTTTGAATTTAGCCGGATCGCGATTCGCCGAAATCATGCACAAGCCGACACGATCGCCTTTTTTCAGCAGCTTGCCGTGCAATTCGATATCGCGTCCGACGCGACGCGAAATAATTTGCGATGAGCCGTCGAAGCGCAGCGTCTCTTCGATCGCTTGCGGAATCAGCGCGGGATTATCGACCAGCCATTGACGCTGTTGCGGATGTTGCCACAAACGATACGCCATATTGCCGATCAATTTCGTCGTGGTTTCGTTGCCGGCGAGCGCGAGCAAAATCAAATTGCCGATCACTTGCGCGCGCGTCAGCTGTCCCTGCGCTTCGGCGCTGAGTATGACGCCGAGCAAATCGTTGCGCTGCGGATCGTTGGCATGCTTGTCCGCATGCGCCGTAAAATAATTCGCCATGTTTGCGTATCCGGAAATATTGCGCGCGGCCAGTTCCACCTGTTTATCGTCGCGCGCGATCAAATCGTCGGCCCAGCCGCGCACCGCGTCCTGATCTGCGGCCGGCACATCGATCAAATGGGAAATCACATCCATCGGCAAAAAACAGCCGAGATCGGCGACAAAATCGAAATGGCCGTTCGCCATGTGCGGCTCCAGCAATGCAACAGTTTTCGCACGAATAAACGTTTCCAAACCCGCGAGCGCGTGCGGTGTCATGAACGGCGCGAACAGCGCGCGCAGTCGCGTGTGCACAGGCGGATCGCTGTGAATAAACATCGGGTGCGGAAACATTTCCGGTGCTTCTTTTTCCAAACCCACGGCGCCGGTGTTGATAAATGTTTTGAAGTCGCGAAACGCGCGATTGACATCCTCCCAGCGCGTCAGCAACCAGAAATCGCCCGGCGCATAATAAAAAACCGGATCGTTTTCACGCGCTGCCTGATAATGCGGGTAAGGGTCCCAATGAAATTGATGATCGTAGGGATCGAGCTTTACATCGGTCACGCAACTTTCCTTTTACAAGGCGCTTCACTGCAGAAATTCTGTTCGCGACAGCGCGTGATTACTGCTGTTTCATCACCGGTTACAAAATCCGAGTATTGCACTTCTCGCGCTGCGAATAATCAGCGCGATAAAATAATTAGCGCATGGTGTAACGGCCCGCCATCAGCGGCATGTTGGCGTGATGGCGAATACCGGGTTCCGTTTGCTCGCATAAATATGGAATTGCGTGCAGCACGTTCATTACCGCAATAACGTAAGAGTGTTTGATCTTTTTTTTCTGGCCGGGTTGCGGATTGAGAATGCTGTCGGCCTGCTCGAATGTGAGCCGCATCGAAGGGTCGCCTTCGACGATAATTTTCCATTGCGTCGAATTTGACAGCTCATTGGGCTTGAACCAATCGGGGCCGAGATCGGGCGCGCACGACCAGTTCAGACGCACCACAATTTTGGCGGTGTCGCCGACAAATCCGCTGAAGGTCGAACGCACGCCGCCAACCGTGCCGGGCGGTACTAGCGGTTTGCACAACATCGAGCCGCCGATGTTGGTGACGTAATGTTTGATTTCGGCTTCGGTGCGATCGAGCTTGAGTTTTACCGCGTCGGCAATCATCGCCACGGTCTGATTGAAAAATTGCGGCATCATCGTATCGAATTGCGGATGTTTGTTTTGCTGCACATCGTCGAGCGTGCGACTCAATCCGAGCATGTCGCACATCAGCTCCGCGGTGCAATCGAGTTCGGTGAAATCACAAAATTCTTCGATCAGAATTTTATCGACGCGCGTTGCCAGACTGGTCAATGAAATCGGCGCGATGGTTTGCACGTAGCCGGGGCTGATACCGCCGCCGAATACGGTGACGCCGCCTTTCATGCAGGCCGCTTCCAGACGTGCGACCACTTGCGGACCGAGATACGGCGCAAACGTTAGGCCCGATGTCATCGCCACATGTTTGCCGGATTCGAGCATGGCGCAGATCTTATCCATGTCCGGATACATGCCCATGTATGACACCGCATCGGCATCCAGATTTAAAATTTCTTCGAGCGAATCGGTGGCGATAACGCCGAGTGGTTTATCGAGACCGGCAATCTCACCGGCATCCTTGCCGATTTTTTGCGGATCGTGCACGAGCAGGCCGACCAATTTCAGCTCCGGGTGATCCGCCATGGCCTTGATCGCAAGCTTGCCCGTTACGCCGGTTGCATACTGAATAACTTTGTATTGTTTCATAGCGAACTCCTTCTCGAGCAATTAATACTTGCCGGCAAAGATTGCCAATTAAGAGTATCGCTATGTTAGCTTGCGCACCCCCGCAATAAACTAATTTATATCGTTAGACGCCAGATTATAGAATTGCGCTTGAAAAGAAAGATCGGCCCCTTGCTGGCGCAGCCATGATGAAATTCCGGTTATGCTAGCGACGAACTCACGATGCGGCGTATTGCTTGAGATTACTATGATCGAACCAGCGCAACCGAAACCACCCTTCATGAGCGCCACCGTCAGCGATGCCGATTATCGTTTAATGGTGGAGGAGGTCGGCGACTACGCCATCATGATGCTGGATCCATCGGGCTTCATAGCCAGCTGGAACGCGGGTGGCAAACGCTTGAAAGGCTATAGCGCCGACGAAATCATCGGGCAGCATTTTTCGGTGTTCTATCCACCGGAATTGTTGGCGCGGCACTGGCCCGAGCACGAGCTGAAAATGGCGCGTGAAATCGGCCGCTTCGAGGATGAAGGCTGGCGCGTGCGCAAGGACGGCACACGTTTTTGGGCCAGCGTCATCATCACGCGTCTGACCGACGAACACGGCACGCTTCGCGGCTTTTCAAAAATTACGCGCGATTTGAGCGATCGCCGCCGCCATGAAGAATTATTGCGGCTCAGCGAAGAACGCTTTCGCTTGCTCGTCGAAGGCGTGAAGGATTATGCGATTTATATGCTCGACCCGGCCGGGCATGTGGCCAGCTGGAACAGCGGCGCGCGCCAAACCAAGGGCTATCAGGCATCCGAAATTATCGGAAAACATTTTTCGATTTTTTATCCGGCCGATGTCGCCGCCACCGGTTGGCCCGATAAGGAATTAAAGAAAGCGCTCGAAGAGGGACGCTACGAAGAGGAAGGGTGGCGGGTGCGCAAGGACGGTTCGCGTTTCTGGGCGAACTGCATCATCACGCCGCTATTCGATGCAAGCGAACGACTTTACGGCTTCGCGAAAGTGACGCGCGATTTAACCGAAAAGCGCCGCGTCTCGACGCTGGAGGATGAAGGGCGGCGAATCACCACCTTTATCGCCATGCTCGCGCACGAATTGCGCAATCCATTGGCGCCGATTTCCAACGCCTTGGCAATTCTTCGTTTGGAACCTCACTTGCCGCCGGCTGTGGAAGCGGCGAACGACATCATCGCGCGCCAATTAAAACAGCTGACGCGATTGGTGAACGACCTGCTCGATGTCAATCGCATCGCATTGAACAAATTGCATCTGGAAACAAAAGCGGTCGCGTTGGAGAGCGTCATCGCCGAAGCCATCGAAACGATTGCGCCGCTGCTCGCGGAAAATGAACAGACACTCGATGCCGATTTTCGCGGCTGCAATTTGTGGGTGAAAGGCGATCGCGCACGTCTGGTCCAAATCATCGGCAACGTCTTGCACAACGCGGCAAAATTCACCCAGCGCAACGGGCACATCGAAATTTATCTGCATGCAGACAACCAGCAGGCAAGCATCGTTATTAAAGACAACGGCCCCGGTATTGCGCCGGAACGAATTCCGCTTTTATTCAATCGCTTTTCCCAGATCGAAGACGATGCGCAAAAAATTTTTGGCGGCCTCGGCCTCGGCCTGAGTCTGGCGCAACAGCTCGCCATGTTGCAGGGCGGCAAAGTGCAGGTATTCAGCACCGGCATTGCCGGCGAGGGCAGCGAATTTGTTATTTCGTTTCCGAGCATCGCCCCGCCGCAGGAAAATACCAGTGCTGCCCTTTCGAAAACGGTGCTGGTGGTCGATGATAATCACGATTCCGCCGACACCATGGCATTGCTATTGGAGAACTTGGGTTATCGCTCCATTATTGCTTACGATGGACTGCAAGCGCTCGCTGCGATAAGACAGCATTCACCACAAGTTGTGTTGCTGGATATCGGCTTGCCGGGAATGGATGGAATCGAAGTGGCGCAGCGCATCAATGCCGAATTCACTACACCGCCGACGTTGATTGCCGTTACCGGTTACGGCATGGAAAAAGATCGCATGCGCAGTTTTACCGCGGGCTTTCAGGCACATCTGACCAAACCGGTCGACCAAGCTGTTCTCACCAAAGCATTGCATGTGTCGTTCATGTAGTACGGGATGAGTTAGTGCAGAATCATATAGCAGTGCGAGATGCTCGTTAGTGGCGACGCCTAATTTGATACATCATTTTGCAACGGCCGCGTTGGCGAGCGCAAAACATCACGCGATCGATAGCAGCCTGCTGATCGGCGTACGCGAAACGATGCGCAAATCGCAATGGAACGCTGAAGACCTATTGCGATTTACCACTGTTCTTCGCGAAAACCTGCAAGATGAATTTTACGGTTTAGCGTCATCGCGCTGCCCGCCGGGCGCGAGCCATTTAAGCGTCGAGCTGATGTTGCTGAGTAAAAATCTGGGCGATGCGCTGCAAAGATATTGTCGATTTTATGAAATGGCGACGGATGGACTGAAATTCGAGTTGCGCGATCGGCAAGACCTTGCCCATATCGATATAACGGCGGCCGATTCGTCGCGGGATGAACATCATTTTTTAATGGAATGGCAAGCCATTCGCTGGCACAAATTAGCGCAGTGGTTGATCGGCGAAAATATCCCGTTAATCAGCGTCGAGTTTATGCATTCCAGCCACGCTGACCCTGCCGAGTATGCCGAAGCGTTCGGCATCGAATGCTGGTTTGATCGCCCTTGCAATCGTCTATCTTTTCCGCGCGATTATTTAAAGCGCAATGTGGTTCGACGCATGGCGGATTTCGAAGCGGCCAAAGCGAAAAATCATAATTTGCTGGTGTCACCCGAGATTCATCCGAGCTGGCGCAACTTATTGACATCATCGCTGTGCGCGCGTTTGTCCAAAAAGCTGGCGATGCCGACCATGGAAGAGCTGGCGCGTGAGTTTGACATCTGCAGCCAGACGCTGCGCCGTCGCCTGAAGGAAGAGAATTGCAGCTATCGCCAATTAAAAGCCGAAGCCCGTCGCGAGCTGATTTTAGATAGCATATCGAACGACAATCTTTCGCTCAGTCAGGTTTCCTTGCTGGCCGGATTTTCCGATGTGAATGGCCTCGCCAAACTGACAAAGGCATGGGCAGGCTTGAGCCCATCTCAATACCGCATCGTCGCGCGGGAAGCGCACGACGATGCGTTGTGACTTAAACGAACTTGTTTAAACCTAAAGTCATATTTTTGCCGTCGAGATGTCAGAATTGGACATCGCCGCCGCTCCCGCTCGTTCGCTAACCTAATCGCCCCTTGCGGCCGCTCGCTTTTTGGCGTTTGATCGGCTGGAGATTTTACTTAAAACGACCTCGCTGGCAGGCGTTGAACAATTAATAAATGAGGTGTGACGATGAGTGTTTTTGCTGACCTGCGTGTACTCGATCTCTCCTGGGGCGTTGCCGGCCCGATGGCGACGATGCTGCTGGCCGATGCCGGCGCCGATGTCATCAAAGTCGAACCGGAAGGCGGCGATCCGTTTCGCTTTCAGTTGGGTTACAAGGTCTGGCAGCGCGGCAAGCGCAGCATCATTCTCAATCTCAAAGATGAAGCGGACCGCGACGTATTTCTGCAATTGATCGCCGACGCGGATGTGCTGGTTGAAAGTTTTGCACCGGGCACGACGGCAAAACTCGGCATCGATTACGATACGCTGAGCGCGTTGAACCCGGGTTTGATTTATGCCTCGGTTACTGCATACGGTAACGATGCGGTCGATGCGGACCGCAAAGGTTATGACGCACTGGTCGCCGCGCGTTGCGGTGTGCATTGGGAGCAGCGCGGCTGGCCCGAAGGCCAGCTCAATCATATGGCCGGCATTCCCGATCCGTTTCCCGATCTGGAAATTCCGTACGATTGGATTCAAGGCCCGCCGCGCCCCGGTCCCGTGTTCGCGTCGACGCCGTCGAGCAGTCTCGGCGCGTTTTACAATTTGAGCACTGCGCTGCACGCGGCGATCGTTGTGCGCGGCAGAACCGGCCTCGGCCAAAAAATCGATACCACACTGGTGCAGGGCGCGATGAATTCGCTGTCCGGCTCGTGGCAACGCGCCGAAAAAGTCGACGCGCCGATGTTCAATACCTGGGTTTACGGCGGCAAATCGCCGAAGGGCCATTTCAAAACATCGGACGGGCGCTGGATTCACAACTGGGTGCCCAACCCGCGCTTTATTTTGCAGGCATCGGCCGGCGATTCGATTAATTCCTCGCCCGATTTATCGGTGCAGAACGATCCTGATCGTTTCGGTATGGGGCCGGAAGAATTATTGGTGATGTCGCACTATCAGGAAATGCTGGCCGCGGGTGTGGCGAAATTCACCGCGGACGAATGGGTGGAGGCCGCTGCGACCGCAGGCATGACACTGCAGGAAGTGCGTTCGCCCGAAGCGGCGCTGAACGATCCGGCATTTCTCGAAGAGGGATGCACGGTTGAGCTCGACGATCCCGAATTGGGAAGAATTCGCGCGCTCGGTGTTGTTATCGAACTCGATAAAACGCCGGCTGCAGTGAAGGGACCGGCGCCGTTGCCGGGTCAGCACAGCGATGAAATTCGCAATGAATTGAAAAATTCGCGCCGCGCGCAATTCGTACCTGTCGCAAAAAATAATGCAAAAAATAATTCCGAGCCGCCGCTGAAAGGCGTGCGCGTGCTCGATCTCGGCCTCGCTGTTGCGGGGCCGTTCGGCGCGCAGGTGCTGTCCGATCTCGGCGCCGAAGTGATTAAAATCAACGCGCCGTACGATTACTACTGGCATCGCACCCATATTTCCATGGTGTGCAATCGCGGCAAACGCAGCATCGCAGTCGATTTGAAATCACCGCAGGGTATGCAGATTTTTCACGAGCTGGTGCGCAGCGCCGACGTCGTGCAACACAACATGCGCTACGACGCGGCCGAGCGCCTCGGCGTCGATTTCGAAAGTTTAAAAGCGATTAATCCAAAAATTATTTATTGCCATACACGCGGCTTCGATCGCAGTCGCATGTTCCTTCCCGGCAACGATCAAACCGGCGCGTGTCTCGCCGGCAATCAATACGAAGACGGCGCGATCGCCAACGGCGGCAAACCGCTGTGGCCGTTCACTTCATTCGGCGATGTCGGCAACGGCTTTTTGTCTGCGTTCGGCATCATGCAGGCGCTGTATCACCGCGATCGCACCGGCGAAGCGCAATTCGTCGGCACGTCGATCATCAACGCGCAATTGCTCAATTGTTCGTTCGTTGCCGCGAAACCCAACGGCGAAGGTTTCGAGCGTCCCCGTCTGGATCGCATGCAGGAGCGGTTGACGGCAACGTATGGTTTATATGAAGCGGCCGATGGCTGGCTCTGTGTGGCCGCGATTACCGATGACGATTGGGCCGGGCTCGCGGAATTATTTCCGAGCAAACTTTCCGATCCGCGTTTTGCAACGCGCGCGGGACGTGCGGCCAACGATGCGGAGCTTGGCAACATATTCACTGCCGAATTTAAAAAACGCACGCTCGCCGAGTGGAGCGCGATTTTCGACAAAGAAAAAATCGCCGCGGAAGTGACCAATCCCGATTTCGGCAAACACCTGCACGACGATCCGGAAATGGTGAAGCGCGGCTGGGTGGTAGCGTTCGATCATCCCGAAGTGGGAAGACTCGATCAGATCGGCGATGGCTTCACGTTATCGAAAACGCCGGGCGTTATTCAGGGCCGTCCGCTGATCGTCGGCGAGGCGACGCGCGCAATATTAGCGGAGCTCGGCTATAGCGAAGATGAAATCGACGCGCTTAAAGAGCAGAACGTC
>DASXYH010000027.1:0-5185 GCA_036502545.1 Spongiibacteraceae bacterium | reverse complement strand
CGGCAAGTTCGAGCAGTATGACATCGGCGTGAATTATGTGATTGCCGGTCCGAACGCAAAAATCAGCGCGACTTACACCGAGTTCAAACCCAATGACGATGATCCTATCGCGGACAACAAGAAAACTAATCAGTTCGTCGTCGGTGTGCAGTTGCAGTTCTAACGCGTATATGCAGGGGCGCCGATTGTGGCGCCTATTGTCTATTTAGATTTTCTATAGGGGATTTAATTTTCTTTTACACGCTGCAATGCTTTCGATACCGCCGCGCTGCGCGTCGTCACACCCAATTTTTCAAAAATATGTTCCAGGTGTTTATTCACAGTACGTGGACTCGAATCGAGAATCAGGCCGATGTCGCGGTTGGTTTTTCCGCGCGAGATCCACATCAAGATTTCCGTTTCGCGATTGGTCAAGCCCAGATCGCTGCGCAACGCTTCCAAATTCCAGCAGTTGTCGATTTTCTGCAGCAGCAACAGATATTCGGTTTGATAAAAACAGGCGGAAGCCTTGATCGATAAATTTTTGAATTCAAATTTGGTTGTCGTCCGTTCGATATCTGCATTCAATTGCGCCATGGTTAAATCGCGCAGCGCCGGCGGCAGTTTGCGCGGCTCGGCATTGACATCGATAAATTCATCGAGCAATGCAAGCGCATTCGCGGTGATCCAGGTAATCGCGCCGCCGGCATCGATCGCCAGCGCGGCCAAACCGCCTTCCGCGAGCGCCTGCTCGACCCGCATGATCGTGCGCCCGCGTGTCACGTGCGCGCCCACGCGCGCAAGCACTTCTTCATTGCGAAATGGTTTGACGATGTAATCGATAGCGCCTTCGCTGAAACCGCGCAGCAGATTATCCATATCGCCCAACGCGGTCATGAATAAAATCGGAATCTTGCTGGTGTCGTCATGCAACTTTATGCGGCGGCACGTTTCAAAGCCATCCATGCCCGGCATCATGCCGTCCAGCAAAATCACATCGGGTTTTATAAAGCGCAGCTGTTCCAGCGCGGAGTAACCGTCGGTGGCAACCAGAACGCGGTAACCGGATTCTTCGAGCGCATCCGACAACACCGCGAGATTCGCCGGCGTATCGTCGACGATCATCACCGTGCCCTGCGCCTGTGTCAGCGTTTCTTGCATAATCATCGCCATCTCTCGCTTTCGATCGTTATGATGCATCGATATGTTTTACGATTTTCAGCTGCGATTGAGCAGCCGTTTGATGTCGGCCAAACGAAAATCTTTCGACAGGTTTTGCAAATGCGAAACGAAGGCGACATATTGCGGTTCGTGCGTCGCCAGCGTGTGCAGCTTGTCTGCGAGTCCGCGTAAATCGCCGATGCGCGCAAACTCCGCCAATTCGCCCAAATAATGTGCGGGCGGAATATGCATCGGCGCTTCGGCGACAATGTAATTGATCGGCATTTCCTGTCCCGCGTAGACCCAATCGAGACTGAGATGCAATTTTATTTTTCGCAGCAGCTCGTCGATCTGCAGCGGCTTCGCGACAAAATTATCGCAACCGGCCGCGGTCGCCTGATGGCGGTGACTTTGAAAAGCGTTGGCGCTGACGATGATAATGCTGGCGATGCAACTGGCTTTGCGCAGCGCCGTGGTGACTGCCAGGCCATCCATTCCACACATGACCATGTCGAGCAGAATCAAATCGGGTTTTAGCGCGAGCGCTTGCTGATAACAATCTTCGCCCGATACCGCTTCGAGCAATTCGAAACCGAGCGGCGCCAATACCGATTTTAATAATTCGCGCTGTTGCGGCTGGTCGTCGGCGATCAATACCCGCCGCTGACGTCCGCTGTAGGCGATAATTTCAGCCTCCTCGACGGCATCGGCCCCCTTGTATGATTCAGTGGTGGGGTGCAATTCCGGCATGAATAAACGCACGGTGAAAATCGTGCCCTGCGGCAAATTATTTTTAATACTTAATTCACCGCCCATTATTTCGGTGAGAATTTTGCTGATCGTCAACCCGAGACCGCTGCCGGCAACGGCGTTGCCGCCGGTATTGTCGAGCCGACTGAATGGCTGGAATATTTGTTCGCGCTGATGCTCGGGAATTCCGGCACCGGTATCGATGACATTGAAGACTGCCACTTGTCCGCTGTATTCCACGTGTAAAACGATTTCGCCGCTGTTGGTAAATTTCACCGCGTTGGCGAGCAGATTAATCAGAATTTGGCCGAGCCGATGTTCGTCGCCGCGAATGTAGCGCGGCAGGTGATACAACAGCTGACAGCGAAACGCGAGACCTTTGCTTTCGGCCTGCGCTTTGAACATGCGCACCATGTGCTCGACGAACGCGGGCAGATCGATCGGCGCGCGCTTCAAATCGAATTTGCGCGCTTCGATGCGCGCGATGTCGAGAATATCCTCGATCAGACGCGACAAATGCTCACCGCTGTTTTGAATGATCGCCATCGCGTCGCGGCGATGCTCGGGAATACTCATATCCTTGCGCAGAATTTGCGCGTAACCGAGGATGCTGTTCAGCGGCGTGCGAATTTCGTGGCTCATATCGGTGAGAAAACGGCTCTTCGCCTGATTGGCGCGATCCGCTGCCTCTTTTGCCTGCTGTAGTTTCGCATCGGTCTTGCGATGTTCTTCGATCTCTTTCAACAATAATAATGTCTGCCGATTCGATTCCTCCTGTGCGACCTGCCGGCTTTCATTGTTTAGAATCAGCCACCAAGTGCCGAGGCCGAGAAATATTGTCAGGCAGGAATAAATTTTGAGGAAATTGTTGTAGAGCAACGTAACGTAATAATGTTCGCCGGCGGAAATCGACAATATATCTTGATAATAAATAACGCCGACAAAAATTCCGGTCAGCCCCGCCAACATTAAATACAGCAGAACAAATTGCAGCAGGCGCAACTTGAGCTGCGGCGATAATCGCTTCGGTAAAAACCGATCGGCGAGTTTTTGCAATTGATCTTCGAGCCGCGCGCCCGGTTTGCACGCATCGCGGCAGCGCGCATCGAGCGTGCAGCACAGCGAGCAAATAGTGCCCTGGTACATGGGGCAATACGCGTTGTCTTCGCGCTCGAATTGATTGTTGCAGATACAGCACTTGTCGGTTGCCGTCGCGCCCTCGGGCCAGTAATTGCGATCGCGCGCGAGGTAGTAGCGACCGCGCGTGATATACGCGAGCAACGGCGCCGAAACAAAAGCAATGCACAGCGCGAGAAAAGCGGAAAACGCCTGCGCCATTTCGCCGCACAGACCCAGATAGGCACCGATCGAAATCAACGACGCCAGTATCGTCGAAAACACGCCGACAGGATTGATATCCGGCAAATACGCGCGTTTGAATTCGATATAAGATGGACTTAATCCGAGCGGTTTATTGATGACAAGATCGGCGACGAGCGCGCCGATCCATGCGATGGCGACATTCGAAAATAAACCGAGCACGCGTTCGAGCGCGTTGAATACACCGAGTTCCATCAACAATAAAGCGATCGCGACATTAAATACGAGCCACACCACGCGGCCGGGGTGCGAGTGGGTCAGGCGCGAAAAAAAATTCGACCATGCCAGTGAACCGGCATAGGCGTTGGTTACGTTAATTTTGATTTGCGAAACGATCACCAGCAAAACTGTCGCAGTTACCGCGAGCTGAGAATTATCGGTGAGATAGTGATACGCCATTAAAAACATTTGCGTCGGTTCGTGCGCGTGCGCGGCGTTGACGCCGTAGCGAATTGCCAGGTACGCGAGAAACGCGCCGCCGAGCTGGCGCAGAATTCCAAATACGATCCAGCCCGGCCCTGCGATAATGACGGCACTCCACCAACGCACGCGATTTTCCCGTGTTTTCTCGGGCAAAAACCGCAGGAAATCCACTTGTTCGCCGATTTGCGCAATCATTGCAAAGGCAACGGTGGTCGCCGCGCCGAACGGTATCCACGAAAATGTATTGGCGGAATCGTTGCCGGTAAACGACAGCAAGCCGGACAGTGCCGCGTGCTCCTTGATTAACACCGCGCCGTATGGAAGCACCAGCAACAGCAGCCACAATGGTTGTGTCCACAACTGCAGGCGATTGATATTGGTGATGCCATAGGTCACCAGCGGAATGATAACCACCGCGCTTATGAGATGCGCGATCGCGAGCGGAATATCGAGATACAACTCAAGTGCGAGCGACATGATCGACGCTTCGAGCGCAAACAATGTGAAAGTAAATGATGCGTAAATCAGCGAGGTCAGCGTCGAGCCGATGTAGCCGAAACCGGCGCCGCGCGTCAGCAGATCCATATCGATGTTGTATTTGGCGGCGTAATACGAAATCGGAAATCCGGTAAGGAAAATAACCAGACCCACTGCCAGAATCGCGAAGCAGGCGTTGCTAAAGCCGTAAGTGATCGTCAGCGAGCCGCCGATCGCTTCGAGCACCAGAAATGAAATTGAACCGAATGCTGTGTTGGCGACGCGAAATTCCGACCATTTGCGAAATGAGCGCGGTGCAAAACGCAACGCATAATCTTCCAGCGTTTCGTTGGCAACCCAGGCGTTGTAATCGCGGCGAATATTGAAGATGCGCTGCGGCCGGTATTCCCCCATCGCGAATCCTGTTTTGTTGTCGTGCTGCTGTTGTTATGTCGATAGCTTGTACGTCAGAGCTGTATCGCCCTTCGATACCCATGCAATGCAAACGCTGAGCCGATGTTGGGCCGCTCAATTCCATTAATTAAGCGAGAGCATTGCTCTGCAACGGGGCGAATCGATCGCATCTGACACATTTTTGTGCATTGCGCGGCGGTTTCAAAGGCAGCGGTTTAAAAAATAAGAACGCTAGTTCAACGCAGCAATCGTATGCAGCTCATACGTCATTTGACGCATTGCTGGTGTGCGGTCGAAAACCTCTAATGCATACAGAGCCGATTGTGGGGATGCAAATCAATCGGCGCCTGTTTCATTTTTCTGTTTCCTATTTCTTAAGGGGTTCTCGGCAATGAGCCAAACAAAACAAAGGAAATATCTCGGCAGTGCAATAAGTGCGGCAATTTTAGGAGTGGGTTTACTGCCGGCCCTGGCACAGGCGGGCGGCACGATCAATATCGGTCCGGATCAATCGATCAGCGTCGGCTTCGGTCTGCGCAGCAGCTTCACCAGCGCCGAAAACGGCGCGCCCGATGGCAAATCGCGCAGCGAAGATTTTTCA
>DASXYH010000026.1:0-1697 GCA_036502545.1 Spongiibacteraceae bacterium | reverse complement strand
GCGCTGCGCCTCGGCATCGAGACTCGAATTTAGAAACGCCGCGCGCACGCCGAGCTGATGTAGATTTTCGACCTGATTCTGCATCAGCGCGATCAACGGCGACACGATGACGCCAACACCGGCACGCAATAACGAAGGGATTTGATAACACAGCGATTTACCGCCGCCAGTCGGCATCAGCACCAGCGCATCGCGCCCGTTAGCGATGGTTTCGATGATGGCCGCCTGTTGCCCGCGAAATTGCGGATAACCGTAAATGGTGCGGAGAATGTGTGCGGCCTGTTCTATCATGGCCTGCATTATAACGTCGCCTCCTTGAGAACGGTTTGAGATTTTAAGGCTCGATTGTCCGTGCTATAGCGCAGGAGTTGGTGTTTTTGTGGCTTGCAAGCAGCATTTTTACATTGCCTACGATTGAGCTCTGGCCACAAAAACACCAGCTCCTACGCTTGCAAGTTCCGTGGTTGCCGAAGTTAAAGTCATTTTTTTCGGCCAACTGCACTAAAAATAGCGGCGCAGTGACCGGTGTTTTTATGGCCAGGATTTCCAGTTGGCACTGTAAAAATGCTGCTTGCAAGCCATAAAAATACCGGTCACTGCGCACTCACACAATATCAAAAAATCAATCCAGTCGTTTATGAAATCTTTTCACCGCTATCGAAAGCAATACAACCGCAACCAGCAATAACGCAACAAACTCCATCCACAAATCAGCGATGCCCGCCGAGCGCAGCATGATGCCGCGTATCAATCGAATGAAATGCGTCAGCGGAAATAATTCGGCGAGCCACTGCGCGGGTTTCGGCATGCCGGCGAATGGAAACATAAAACCGGATAATAAAATCTGCGGCAGAAACGTAAAAAAAGATAACTGCATCGCCTGGAACTGCGTGCGCGCCATCGTCGAAATAAAAATTCCCAGCGCGAGCGACGCGAAAATATAGAGCAAGGCCGCCAGATACAATTCGATTAGTGATCCGCGCACCGGTACGGCAAAAATCAATTTGCCTAGTATTAAAATCAACGTGGTCTGCAATAGGCCGATGCCAATGTACGGCACCACTTTGCCGAGCGTCAATTCGAGCGGCGACAGCGGCGTCGTGATCAGAAATTCGAGATTGCCGTGTTCGCGTTCACGCACGAGCGCAATGGCGGTAAACATCACCATCGTCATCGACAGGATTACACCGATTAAACCGGGCACTGTGTTTACCGGTGCGCGGCGTTCGGGATTATAGAAATTCGCCAGCGCAACCTGCGTCGTCAGGTTCGGCGTGCGCCGCTCGCGCAGCAGCAGTGAAACCGGCAGCGAAGCCAATTGGCGCGCGGCGCCCTGCACCGACTGATCGGAGCCATCGACAATTAATTGCACCGCGGCCTGCTCGGTTTGCGCCAGGCGCCGCTCGAAATCGGGTGGAATCACCAGCGCGGCGCTGATGCGGCCCGATCGCAGCAGCGCGTTCAATTCGTTTTCGGTTGCGACTTGATAACGGAAATGAAAAATCTGCGAGCGCTCCACTGTTACTGCAAGCTCGCGACTGTTATTGGTTTGCGCCGCATCGTAAAGCGCGGCATCGAGATTGCGCACATCCATGTTGATCGCAAAACCGAACAGCAACAATTGCAGAATCGGCATGCCGGCGATCATCGCGAACGACAGACGATCGCGGCGCAATTGCCGCAACTCTTTGACGACA
>DASXYH010000025.1:0-6386 GCA_036502545.1 Spongiibacteraceae bacterium | reverse complement strand
AATAAATTCCGGCAGCAATTCGCACGCGAACGCGATATCGATCGTCGCCATGCGCAAGATATCGTAAACATCTTCGCTCGGCTGCCAGTTTGCCGGAATCGGGCGCGGCTCCTGATCGTATTCGAGCGCATTTTCATAGCGCGCCCATTGCCGGCGGATATGCGCGATAAATTTGGAATTCCAGGTACCGTCGTTGCCGCCGCGCTCGCGCCAGTACAAAATGAATTCGGGTACGGTGTCGTCGATAAACTCGCGATTGATGCCGGCGCGTTCGAGAATTTGCAGCGCATCGTCGCTCGGCTGCCAATCCCCGATCAAATCGCGCGCTGCAGGACGCGCGGCAACTTCGTTCTGCTGTTGCAGGCGCCATTGGCGCAGCACGTGTTGACGAAAACGGCTCGCCCAAGCGTGACTGACTTCGCCGCGCTCGCGCCAGTACAAAATAAAGTCCTCGAGTTGCGCCAAGGCGAAAGCGCGCGAAATGCCATGATTGAGCGCGAGCAGTTGCAATAAATCTTCATCGGGTCGCCAGTTGTTGGCTAGCGCTGATGCGCTGCCGGGACGCGGTGATCGCGACGCCGATGGCGAGTGCGTTGCGCTTTTTTGATCGTTATAAAAACAAAATCGTAAACAATCGCTGGCGCCGAGCGGCGCCGACTCGATTTGCACCACGCCTTTATCGGCGAGACTTTTGCTCACGCGCTGTAATTCGCGGCGATCCCAAAACGGCAATAATTGTTCGAGTGTGATCGTTTCGATTTCAATCCACTGCGAATGCCGCCGGCTGCGCTGACAAACGCTGAGATCGTGCAACAGATGCAGCAGTACTGCTTCCTCGAGGCCGATGGTGGCGGCGAGAGAAGGCGAAAATATCAACATGCGCTCGGGGACCAGGAGTGTCATGCGCAATCGAAACCGAGAAGTGGAATGGAGTGCGATTGTACGGATCGCAGCGAAGAGCTGCCAGTAAATCCTAAAAGCTAACCGCTGAAGCTGGTAGTCGAGGCGCCAACGTGTTTCTGTGACCGTAGAGCGACACGATGTCGCGACCGAGCCTACAGAGATGTATTTACGGCGTGTCACAGAAACACGTTGGTGCCTCGGCCCGCGCGTTTCGCGTAGGATGTAACGATAATTAATTGGAGTAGTTATGGCCAAACGTAAAACCGCTTTTGTCTGCAATGAGTGCGGCTCCGAATTCAGCAAATGGCTGGGGCAATGCACCGATTGCAATGCGTGGAATTCGATTGTCGAATTTCGTGTGCCGACCGAGCCGCGCGCTGAACGCGCCATCGGCTATGCCGGCACTGGCGCGAGCGAAGTCAAAATGCTGAGCGAAATCGAACTCGCCGATTTGCCGCGCATTGCAACCGGCGCGGAAGAATTCGATCGCGTGCTGGGCGGCGGGTTGGTGCCGGGGTCGGCTATTTTGATCGGCGGCAATCCCGGCGCCGGAAAGAGCACGCTGCTGTTGCAGACGCTGTGTCATCTAGCTGGGAGCATTCCCGCGTTGTATGTCACCGGCGAAGAATCGTTGCAACAGGTGGCGATGCGCGCACAGCGCCTGCAGTTGCCGACCGATAAGCTCAAATTGCTCGCGGAAACCGATGTGCACGCGCTGCTCGATCGGGTGCGGCAGACCGCGCCAAAAGTGCTGGTCGTCGATTCGATCCAGGTGCTTTACGATCCCGACTTAACAGCCGCACCCGGTAGCGTGTCGCAAGTGCGCGATTGCGCCGCGCTGTTGACGCGCTACGCCAAGCAGAGCGGCGCCGTGTTATTTCTGGTCGGCCATGTCACAAAGGATGGCAGCTTGGCGGGGCCGAAAGTGCTCGAGCATATGATCGATTGTTCGATCATGCTCGAAGGCAGCGATGACAGCCGTTTTCGCACCTTGCGCGGCAATAAAAATCGGTTTGGCGCGGTCAACGAAATCGGCGTATTCGCGATGACCGAGCAGGGCATGCGCGAAGTGAAGAATCCGTCGGCGATATTCTTGACGCGCGGCATGACGCCGGCCGCCGGCAGCGTGGTAATGGTGGTATGGGAAGGCACGCGGCCGCTGCTCGTCGAAATCCAGGCGTTAGTGGACACTTCCCAACAGGCTAACCCACGCAGATTGGCGGTGGGCGTCGAGCAGAATCGACTGGCAATGCTGTTGGCAGTATTGCATCGGCACGGCGGTTTGCAGATCGGCGATCAGGATGTCTTCGTCAATGTGGTCGGCGGCGTCAAGGTGCTCGAAACCAGCGCGGATCTGGCGCTGTTGCTGGCGATCGTCTCCAGCTTTCGCGATCGTGTGCTGCCACCGGATCTTGTCGTGTTCGGTGAAGTGGGGCTCGCCGGTGAAATCCGCCCGGTGCCGAACGGTCAAGAGCGCTTGCAGGAAGCGGCCAAGCACGGCTTTCGCCGCGCCATCGTGCCGCGCGCGAATCGACCAAAGCAATTGCCGGAGAGCGTGGAAGTGATCGGTGTCAATACGCTGGCCGAGGCGCTTGAGGCGTTGTAATCGCGGTTAAAATAAATCCTGTTCCGACATGTCGCCGGTTGCTGCCGGCGCGCTTGAGCCGCTCGGCGCGACATCGGACCCGTCCTGGCCCGGCGTATTGTCTTCGATGAAATATTCGAATACGGCGTCGGCCTGCTCAGGCGGCGCGCGCAATCCCGAGTGCGGATCGATGCGCAAACTCACAACACCTTCGGGTTGCTTGAAATGCCGTTCGGGTTTGCCGGCGAGCGCCGCGTGCATGAATTCCATCCAGATCGGCAGTGCCACGGTGGCGCCGTATTCGTCGCGGCCCATCGGTTTGTTCTGATCAAAGCCGGCCCAAGCGGTGGTGACGATGCCGCCCGAATAACCGGTAAACCAGGTATCGACCGGCCCGCTGGTTGTGCCGGTTTTTCCCGCCATATCGCTGCGACCCATGCTCGATGCCGCTTCCGCGGTGCCGCGCGCGACAACATCGCGCAGCATCGAATCCATGATGAATGCGTAGCGTTTATCGAGCACCTGCGGCGCTATCGGACCTTGCACGGCGTTAACGGGATTGTTCGTTGCAGTGCTGTCGGGCTCGGTTGTTGTGGAATCGGTATCGGCGATTAGCGCGGTTGGATTTTGATCGCAGCCGGAGCAAGCGAGCACGGGCTTCGCCTCGTACACGATCGCACCGTAGCGGTCGGCAACGCGCTGCAGCAAATACGGTTCGATCAAATAGCCGGTATTTGCAAATACGGCAAAACCGCGCACCATTTGCATCGGCGTTACCGATAAGCTGCCGAGAGCGAGCGATAAATTGCGCGGAATCGCATTTTTATCAAAACCGAAACGCTGCACGTAATCGATCGCGGTATCGACGCCGATTTGCTGCAGCACGCGCACCGAAACAACGTTGCGCGATTTAAATAATGCCTGCCGCAACGGCGTCGGCCCATAAAATTTTCCTGTGTCGTTTTCCGGCCGCCAGGCCTCTTCCATTTGCTCGTCCTGGAATACGATGGGCGCGTCGTTGACGATCGTCGCCGGAGTGAATCCATGTTCGAGCGCAGCGGTATAAATAAATGGCTTGAACCCCGAGCCGGGCTGTCGTTGTGCCTGGGTGATGCGGTTGAATTTGCTTTGGCGAAAGTCGAAACCGCCGACCAGGCTGATGATCGCGCCATCGTCCGCATTGATGCTGACCAGCGCGCTTTGCAATAACGGAAGCTGCCGCAATTCCCATTCGCCTTTCGTATTTTTGCGCAGACGAATTAAATCGCCAACCGCCACCGCATCCGCCGCCGTTTGCGGTGCCGCACCGCGATGATCCTCATCGACGAAACGACGCGCGGCACCGAGGCCATGCTCCCAATCGATCGTCACCGTTTGTCCCGTTGCAAGCAGCGCGGAAAAGGCGCGCTGTTCAACATTTAACACCACGGCGGGAATTAGCCCCCCCGCTTCAGGAGTGGCGGCAAGACGGTGCAACCAGAGCGTTTTGCTATCGCCATCTGGCGCTGGTGGCAGACGGCGTTCAGGTCCTCGATAACCGTGGCGCAAATCATAATTGAGCAATCCATCGACGATGGCGAGGTTGGCCGTGCGCTGTAATTTGCTGTCGAGCGTGGTGTAGGCTACGTAGCCGTCGGTATACGCTTTGGCGCCGAAGCGATCGACCATTTCCTGGCGCACCATCTCAGCGGCGTAGCTGGCCTCCACGCCGAGCACAGAACCGTGGTAACTCGCATTCAGCGGTTCGCGCACGGCGACATCGTGTTGCTGTTGATCGATGTACCCGAGATAGCGCATGCGCCCTAAAATCCAGTTCCTGCGCTGAATAGCGCGTTCGGGCTTGGCAATGGGATTATTGGCGGAAGGCGCTTTCGGCAGGCCTGCGATCATGGCCCATTGCGCGATAGTCAACTCGCTGATCGATTTACCGTAATACACTTGCGCGGCAGCTTCGACGCCGTAAGCGCGATTGCCCAGAAATATTTTGTTTAAATACAGTTCGAGAATTTCTTCCTTGCTCAATTCATGTTCGATTTGTAACGCCAACAATATTTCGTTGAATTTGCGCGCGAACGTGCGTTCCTGCGTTAAAAAATAATTTTTTGCGACCTGCATCGTAATCGTGCTGCCGCCGGTTTGAATATGGCCGCTCGTGAGCAGTTGCGATCCCGCACGCATTAAACTTTTTACGTCTACGCCGTGATGGCTGTAAAAGTTATCGTCCTCCGCGGCGAGCACCGCTTTGATAAAAAGCGGTGGTAAAGCGCCCAATTTTATCGGTGTGCGCCGCATCTCACCGTATTCGCCAATCAGTTCTCCATCGCTTGAGTAAATCCTTAACGGTGTTTGCAATTGCACATCGCGCAGCACATCGACAGATGGCAAATTCGGGCTAAGGTATAAGAACGCCGCCGCCCCCAACAGCACTGGAACCGCGCCGATACCAAGAAAAATCCAGATCATGACGCGGGCGAACGAGCTAGTTTTCGACATGTTTTCTCAGTGCTGGTAAAGGCTTAGCGATAAAGTACCGCAGGTGAGTTAGGCAAAGTGTGAAATTATAAGCACTTTTTTTCGCGGAAGGCATTTGCGCAATCGCTGGTCGTAGTATTTAATTTACGTTGTAAAATTGTGCTCTAAGTCACGGATGCAAATAGGAAATTTACTGTGATTAGCAGTTTATTCAGCAAAAAACGCTCGCTGCCCGTGCTGGGCGTTGATATCAGCTCTTCCTCGGTAAAGCTGCTCGAACTGAGCCGCAGCGGCGATCAATACCGCGTGGAGAGCTATTCGGTCGCCTCGCTGCCGCCTAATGCGGTGGTCGAGAAAAACATCGCCGAAGTGGAGGCGGTGGCGGATATCCTTCGCACTGCGCACAGCCGCGCCAAGACCAAATTAAAAACCGTCGCCGTTGCGGTGGCGGGCTCCGCGGTCATCACCAAATTGATCGACATGCCGGCCGGGCTCAGCGATGACGCGATGGAAACGCAGATCAGCCTCGAGGCCGATCAATATATTCCGTACCCGCTGGATGAAGTTGCGTTGGATTTTGAAGTGCAGGGTGCCTCGGCGAACAATCCCGATCAAGTCGAAGTATTGCTAGCGGCATGCCGACGCGAGAATGTCGATTCCCGCGTCGATGCCTTGGAGCTTGCTGAATTAGCGCCGAAAATTGTCGATGTCGAAGCGTACGCCGTTGAGCGCGCGTTCAAGCTCTGTCAAAGCCAGTTCGATTATGACGATGCTAGCGTGGTGGCGATTGTCGATATCGGCGCCACCATGACCACACTCAGTGTTTTGGTTGGCGGTAACACCGTTTACACCCGCGAACAGTTGTTCGGCGGTCGTCAGCTCACCGAAGAAATTCAACGTCGTTATGGTTTGACCGTCGAAGAAGCGGGCCTCGCAAAAAAACAGGGCGGCCTTCCAGACGATTACGAACACGATGTGCTTGAGCCCTTTAAAGATGCCGTCGTGCAACAAATCACACGCTCTTTGCAATTTTTCTTTTCGTCGAGCCAGTACAACGATGTCGATCACATCTTGTTGGCAGGTGGTGTTGCCTCAATGCCGGGGCTCGCTGAATTAGTGCAGGAACGGCTTGGAACAGCATCATCGGTGGCTAATCCGCTGGCGCGCATGGCCGTGGCTTCGCGTGTCGATGTGGCCGCGCTGACCAACGACGCGCCATCGCTGATTATTGCCTGCGGTCTGGCGATGAGGAGTTTCGATTAATGGCCCATATTAACCTGCTCCCCTGGCGCGAAGAGCGACGCCAGGAGCTAAGAAAAGAATTCCTCGTCATTTTGGCCGGAACGGCGATATTTGCATTGGTGGTATTGTTGGGTGCCAATCGCGTTTACAACGGTTGGATCGATAATCAGAACAATCGCAATGC
>DASXYH010000024.1:0-10250 GCA_036502545.1 Spongiibacteraceae bacterium | reverse complement strand
GATCATGAAATCGAACGGCTTTGCGACGAGCATTTGCAAAGCGATGAGCGTTTTGCCGAAATTTATCTACACAGTCGGGCCCAGCGTTTGTACGGTCCGCTGCGGATTAAAGCGGAATTGCGCGAGCGCGGCATTGCCGATACGATTATCGCTAAAATATTTAATCAGGTGGCGATCGATTGGTATGCAAATCGACAAAAGCTGGAGCTGAATAAGTTCGGCGATAAACCGCCGATTGATTTAAAAGAAAAAGCGAAGCGGATGCGGTTTTTACAATATCGCGGCTTTGGCGCCATAGCTTCCGAATCTGTGGAAGCTTAGTTTTTCGCTCCTTTGGCTTTTCAATTTTCTATTCTGAGTTCAGCCTGCTAAATTTAACTCGCTATTTAGCTTGCTGCATGCGATTGTTGAATCGCAGCTCACGACCGTTATTTACCTCATCACGATGTTTTACGCCGCAGATCATTGCTGTGCGAGCGCAAACGCACATCCGTGCAAATTGACAACCCTTGGCGTTGCACGATAATGGATTCATTCCAGCGAGCGAGGCGAGGAATCAATGAATAATTCACGACGGGATTTTGTTTTATTCGGCGGCTCCGGCGATCTCGCTTTTCGCAAACTGTTTCCCGCATTGTGGGGCCTATTTCGCAACGGCGAATTGACATCCGCCGATCGCATCATTGCAATTTCTCGGCGCCGTTTCATCGATACCGAATTTCGTCAAAGCATTGAAGCCGCCCTGACTGCGGGCGGCGATGCAACTGCGGCTGAGCTTTTGGCGCAGTTCCTCAATACCGTTTTTTCGTTCGAATGCGATCTCACCTCCGAGCAGGATTGGATTGAGTTGCGTACGTTGCTTTCCACACCGGAGCCGCGCCTGCGTTTGTTTTATATCGCGACACCGCCTTCCATGTTCGTGCCGATTACCGAAAAATTGGGCGCCTGCGGTCTCGCCGGTGGCGATGCGCGTCTGATCGTGGAAAAGCCATTGGGGTCGGATTTGGCGTCGGGTCGCGCGATCAACCGTGCCATGCTGCAGACGTTCGATGAGCGCCGCATTTATCGCATCGATCATTATCTCGGTAAAGAAACGGTGCAGAATTTGTTGGCGCTGCGTTTCGGCAATTTCTTTTTCGATTATTTGTGGAATTCCAATTGTATCGATCATGTGCAAATTTGCGTCACTGAAACGATAGGCGTGGAAAAGCGCGGCGCTTTTTACGAGGAGACCGGTGCGCTGCGCGACATGGTGCAAAATCACATGCTGCAGATGCTGGCTTTCGTCGCGATGGAACATCCATTCAGCTTGTCGGCGGAAGATATTCGCGATGAAAAAGTGAAAGTGCTGCGTGCGTTGGCGCAGCCCAATCAAAGTCAGCCGACGCGTATTGTCGCCGGACAATACGAAGAGGGCTTCATCGCCGGTGCGAAAGTGCCCGCCTATCGCGACGAAGTTGCCGACGGCCGCGCCGAAACTTTTGTGGCGATTCGCACCTACGTGCAGAACCAACGCTGGGCCGGCGTACCGTTTTATCTGCGCACCGGCAAACGCATGCACGAACAGACGGCGACAATTACTATCCAATTCAAACCGCTGTTGCATTCGATGTTTTCACGCAGCCACGATATACCGCCGATTCCGAATCGGTTGATGATCAAGCTGCAGCCGGAAGAATGGATTCGCCTCACCATTGCCAACAAGTCGCGCATGAGCGAAGAAATACAGCTGGAAAAAACTTCGTTGGATTTACATTTGGACCGACGCAAGGTGGCGCGTTCATACAGTGCCTACGAGCGGTTGTTGGCGAATGCATTGCATGGCGATCAAACATTGTTCGTGCGTCAGGATGAGGTTGAGGCGTCATGGAATTGGATCGATGCCGTACGTGATTTGTGGGGCCGCTCTGGGTTTGCGGTCGCGCCGTATCCCGCCGGCAGCTCCGGTCCCACCAAGGCCGATACGCTATTGCATATGGACGACCGCGAATGGCTGGCCTACTGAATTATTAACGCCAAAAAATTTTTTAAAATTTATTTTCTCCAATTTATTTTCCCGAAATAAAAATCCAATTTCAAAAAGCGGCGAGGTGGATGTCATGGCATTACATCAGCGAATTGCCGAAGTGACCGCGCGCATACAGGCGCGCAGCAGCGCCAGCCGGCAGCGTTATCTCGATCGCCTCGAACATAGCGCGCAGCGCGAAAATCCGCGCGACAATATTGGCTGCGGCAATCTCGCGCACGTGGTCGCCGGTTGTTCCGCGACTGAAAAAATCGCAGTGCTGAACGGCGTGCAGCCGCATATCGGTATCGTCACCGCCTACAACGATATGTTGTCGGCGCATACCACGTATGGCGATTATCCGCCGCGCTTGAAAGCGGCGATCACCGCCGCGGGCGGCACCGCACAAGTCGCCGGTGGTGTGCCGGCGATGTGCGACGGTGTCACCCAGGGGCGCGCCGGCATGGAAATCGGTTTATTCAGTCGCGAGGTGATAGCGCTCTCGACCGCGGTGGCGTTATCGCACGATGTTTTCGATGGCGTATTGCTGCTCGGTATTTGCGACAAAATCGTACCGGGGTTATTGATCGGCGCATTGTCGTTCGGCCATTTACCGGCGTTGTTCGTGCCGGGCGGGCCGATGCCGTCGGGTTTATCGAATGCCGAAAAAACACGTGTGCGGCAGGAATACGCGGCAAAAAAAATCGGTCGCGAGCAATTGCTCGCCGCCGAAATGGCGTCATATCACAGTCCCGGCACCTGCACTTTTTACGGCACAGCAAACAGCAATCAGCTGGTGATCGAAGTGATGGGTTTGCAATTGCCGGGTTCGTCGTTCGTCAATCCGGGCACTGAATTGCGTGAGTTTTACGATCGCGCCGCCGCCGAACAGATCGTGCGCAGCACGCATGTCGCCGGTGATTATCGTCCGATCGGTAAAGTCGTCGATGAGAAATGCATCGTCAACGGCGTCGTCGCGTTGCTCGCCAGCGGCGGCTCCACCAATCACACTTTACATCTGGTGGCGATTGCCGCCGCCGCCGGTATTCGCCTCGATTGGGCCGATTTTTCCGATCTGTCGGCAGTGGTGCCGCTGTTGGCGCATATTTATCCGAGCGGCAGCGCCGATATCAACGATTTCGAAAAGGCCGGCGGCGTGCAATTTCTGGTGCGCGAATTAACGTCAGCCGGTTTACTGCACGACGATGTGATGACGATGGCGGCCGGTAAAAATCTCGCCGCGTACCATCGTGCCGCGGCGCTGGAACGTGGGCAAATCGTCTGGCGCGAATCGCCATTTACAAGCGGCGACACAACCATTTTGCGCAGCGTAGCCGATCCATTTCACAGCGATGGCGGCATCAAAATGCTGACTGGTAATCTGGGCCGCGCGGTGATTAAAACTTCGGCGGTGAAGCCCGAGCATTGGCGCGTGGAAGCGGAAGCGATCGTGTTCGATGAACAGGACGAATTTCTCGCCGCGTTTCAGGCTGGCGAACTCGAGCGCGATTTCATCGCAGTGATTCGCTTTCAAGGACCGCGCGCGAATGGCATGCCCGAACTGCATAAACTGACGCCATCGCTCGGTATGCTGCTCGATAAAGGCTACCAGGTCGCACTGGTCACCGATGGCCGCATGTCCGGCGCATCGGGCAAGGTGCCGGCCGCGATCCATCTGACACCCGAAGCGCTCGGCGGCGGCCCGCTCGCGCGCGTGCGCAGCGGCGATCGCATTTGTATCGATGCCGTTGCCGGTGTGCTCGACGTACTGATCGACGCGGAGCAATGGTCGTTGCGCGAAGCCGCCGCATACACACCGCCGCCGTTCGGCGAAGACACCGGCCGCATATTATTCGGATCGTTTCGCCGCAATGTTTCCGATGCCGCCTCCGGCGCGACGATCTTCAGCGATCTATTGACGTCGTAATTTTTTGTTAAATTCCCTCTCTTGGGAGAGAGGGGGAAAACCTGTCCACGCCGAATACTCCTCGTTTGCGGTATCCTGTGCGAAATTAAAGATAAGCGCGTATGCGCTATCGGCACACTGCTCGGAGTTAGTATGAAACAGGCATTAATTGCGATGCTCGCGTTGCAGGATCGCATGAACACCAAGGTCCATCCGCAATGGATTCAACAAAACTACGAATGGTACCGCGCGATCTGGATCGAATGCGGCGAATTGATCGAGCATTACGGTTACAAATGGTGGAAAAAACAGACGCCCGCTATCGAGCAGGTGCAACTCGAAGCGATCGATATCTGGCATTTCGGTTTGAGTGCATTATTCGTCGATAATAAAAGTATCGAATGCATCGCCGATGAAATTGCCGCAGTGCTGCAAACGCATCGTTATGCCGAGCGGGATGTGCGCGCAGCGACCGAAGCGCTCGCCGCTTACGCATTAAACGAGCGCGCATTTTCCGTCGCGTTATTCGCCGATTTGATGCGCGCGGTCGATCTCGATTTCGATGCGCTGTATCGCCATTACGTCGGCAAAAATATATTGAATTTCTTTCGGCAGGATAACGGCTACAAAGAAGGCACTTATCGCAAGCAGTGGGATGGCCGCGAAGATAATGAGCATTTGATGGAACTGCTGAAAGAACTCGACAGTAGCGCCGCGACTTACGCGGAAAATCTCTACGCCGCGCTGCAACGCCGCTATAGCGAAATGGGCCGGTGACATGAGCGGCGCCCTGACATGAGTGACGCTGGGCAAAAACTTTCTACATCCGCGCTGGCGAAAACGCTCGATATTCCGTTACAGCAATTATTCGGCACGCTGCGCGATTGCGGTTGGATTCGCAAAGTCGACGATGGCTGGGTGCTTACCGCAAAAGGCGAATTCGAAGGCGGCGAATACGTGCACAGCAAACGCTACGGGCGTTACATCGTGTGGCCGGAAGCGTTGCTCGAACATCAATTGTTGCGCGGCATCGAAAGCAATCGGCTGCTCAACAGCGCGCAGCTCGCGCGCAAATATCAAATCAGCGTGCGCGAAGTGCGCCGTCTGTTCGGCGATCTCGGTTTATTGCAGCGCACGTTCAATGGCTGGGAATTGACGCGCGATGGCGAACGCCTCGGCGGCATCAGTATCGATAGCGATAGCGGCGACAGCGATATCACCTGGCCCGAGAGTCTGCTCGAAAACGATACCGTCACCGCGCAGCTCGATTATCTGCAGCGTCTGTATCACGACGCCGATCAGCGCGAAAACGATCTGCTCGCGGCCATTACCGATCTGGAAGCGCGCGACGGCCATCGTTTTCGCAGCCGCAACGAATTATTGGTCTGTCATTGGCTGTATCTGGCGGGCATCGCGCATGCGTATCGTCATCGTCTGCCGCTGCCGCAACCGCACCATGCCGATTTCTGGCTGCCCGCCGCTCAGGTTTATCTGGAAGTCGGCGGCGATGAAAAAGATGCCGCCGCTATCGCGGCGACGATGGAGCGCATTGAAATTTACCGCAAGCAGCAATGGCATTTTATCGAAGTGCGCGCCGAAAATTTTGAACATCTCGACGATTATCTCACCCGCGCGCTGCGCGAATTCGGCGCGGCTATTTTATAGCGTGGTGCGCGACAATATTGTGCTGTGCTTAATTCCATTTTCGGCGACTGTGATTGATCCGGCGGATGCACGGTTGCGTATAAAGCCCGACGCCAACAGCGTAATTTATCCAAAAAAATATGCCGCTTACCGGGGAGTAACCCATGATCATCCTTCACCATCTGAACAATTCGCGCGCGCAGCGCATTCTCTGGCTGCTGGAAGAACTGGGCGTGGACTACGACGTTAAATATTATTTTCGACCGACGCAAATCGAGAATCGCATGCAAATGGCCCCGCTGCGCGCCGTGCATCCGCTCGGCAAATCGCCGGTGATTACCGATGGCGATGTCACGCTGGCCGAATCCGGCGCGATCGTCGAATATCTGGTCGAGCGTTACAATCGGGGCCAATTGCCGGTACCGGAAATTGGCACGCCCGAACGCATTCAATATTTATACTGGATGCACTACGCCGAAGGTACGCTGATGCCGTTTATTTTAATTAAATTCATTTGCGAAGGCATTGCTACCAGCAAAGCGCCGTTCTTCGTGCGGCCGATTCTGAAAGGCATCAGCGGAAAAATGGAAGAGGGCATGGTGCTGCCGCAGCTAAAGCTGCAGTTCGATTGCATGGAGCAGATTCTGAGCGAGCGCGAATGGTTTACCGGCAATCGTTTTACCGCCGCCGATTTGCATATGGGTTTTCCGCTGGAGCTTGCGCAACAACGCGCCAATCTCGATCAGCGCTGGCCGAAGATCACGGATTATCTGCAGCGCATACGCGCGCGCCCGGCGTATCAGCGCGCTATGGTGCGCGATAGCGCGCCGGAGAAAAATAAAGCGAGCGCGCCATGATCGATACGTTAGTTAACCCATACGGTTAGCTAACCCAATAATGTATCGATCTGTTGGGCCAGCGCAAAATCGCGTTCGCTGATACCGCCGGCATCGTGCGTCGTCAGCCAGATTTCAACGCGATTGTAGACGTTGAGCCACTCGGGATGATGATCGGCTTTTTCCGCGATCAACGCCACCTGCGCCATGAAGCCGAACGCGGCGGCGAAATTGTTGAAGCGAATAGCGCGATAGAGTTTGCCATCGCGCAGGCTCCAATCGGGGTGTTGCTGCAATCGCTGTTGAATTTGTTCGAGCGGAATTTTTTTCAGCGTCATATGACCGTCTCCAATTCAATATCCGGGTTAACACAGCGCTGTAACAGTAATCCGCATTCGAGGTGGTGCGTATACGGAAACTGATCGAACAATGCCAGCGCGGCGATAGTATGACTGCCGTTTAACGCCGCGATATTGTCGCGCAGCGTAACGGGATTGCAGGAAATATACAAAATGTGATCGAAGCGTTGCGCCAATTGCAGCGTGACCGCATCGAGACCGGCGCGCGGCGGATCGACCAGCAGCGTGGTAAAGCAATAGTCCTGCAACGGTATGTCGCGCAAGCGATTGAATGCGCGCTCTTGCGCCAGCGCCGAAGCGATTTCAGCGCTCGACATCCGCACCAGCACCACATTGTCGATATGGTTGATGACGAGATTGTGTCGCGCCGCGTGCACCGATGACTTGGAAATTTCAGTGGCCAACACGCGATTGAAATAAGGTGCCAGCGCAAGCGTGAAATTGCCGTTGCCGCAATACAGTTCGAGCAGATCGCCGCCGATTTTTTCTACCTGCAACGAAGCCCAGCTCAGCATACATTGGTTGATCCGCCCATTGGGTTGCGTGAAGCTGCCTTCGATTTGCCGATATTCCAGCGTGCGTTCGCCGACATGCAATTTCTCGGTAACGTAATCTTCGCGCAATACAATTTTTTGACCGCGGCTGCGGCCGATGATTTGTACATCCAGTGCGTCTTGCAAATGCAATGCAGCGTGTTGCCAGTGCTCGTCGAGGCGGCGATGATAGACCAGCGTGATCAATACATCGCCGCTCAGCGTGGTGAGAAATTCGACCGTGAATAATCGGTGCCGGAGCTGTTCGGCAGTGAGCAATTGTTGGCGTAACAGCGGCATTAATTCGTTGATCCGTGCCGCCGCGGACGGAAGTTCGGTCAGCGGTATCGGCGTACGCGGATCGTCCGGATCGAACATCACATAATCGAAACTGGCGCCGTTGTGCCAAATGCGAAACTCGGCGCGCAGCCGATAATGGAGCGGCGGCGAGCTAAAAATTTGTGGAGGTGGCAACGCGAATGCGCCGAAGTCTGCGCAGAATCGCTGCACTTTTTCATCGAGCTGAGCGGCGTAACGGGCGGGGTCGATAATAGCTAAAGGCATGCGCGAACCGGTGGTTTCGAAGGCGGCGGCATTATACGCCGCGGGCACCAGAGCATCAGCTACAATTAGCCGTCGACCAATTGGGTAGCCATCGGCCAAGTGAGTTTGGCAGATCGATAAAAAGCACGGAGTGATCGCATGAAGGTGTTGGTAACGGGTGGAGCGGGGTACATCGGCAGTCACACCTGCGTTGAGCTGCTCAATGCCGGCCACGATATTCTCGTGGTGGATAATCTCAGCAACAGCAGCGCAGAATCGCTGCGGCGCGTCGAACAAATCACCGGCCGCAAAGCGCCGCTTGAGTGCATCGATATTCGCGATGGCGGTGCGCTCGAACGTATTTTTGCGGAAAATCATTTCGATGCGGTGATTCATTTCGCCGGTTTGAAAGCGGTCGGCGAATCGGTCAGCCAGCCGTTGCGTTATTATCAAAATAATGTGCAGGGCACGCTGACGCTGTGCGAAGTGATGGCGCGTTACCATGTATTCGATTTGGTATTCAGTTCGTCGGCAACAGTGTATGGCGATCCGCACAGCGTGCCGATCACCGAAGATTTTCCGCTGTCGGCGACCAATCCCTACGGCCGCTCCAAATTGATGATCGAAGAAATCCTGCGCGATCTCGGCAAGGCCGATGCGCGCTGGAATTTCATTTTACTGCGCTATTTTAATCCGGTCGGCGCGCACACCAGCGGTTTGATCGGCGAAGATCCCAACGGTATTCCCAACAATCTACTGCCGTATATTTCGCAGGTCGCGGTCGGTAAGCTCGAACAACTCGCTGTGTTCGGCGACGATTATTCGACACCCGACGGCACCGGTGTACGCGACTATATTCACGTGGTCGATCTCGCGCTGGGACATTTGAAAGCGCTCGAAAAACTCGCGAGCAAACCCGGCGTGGCGGCGTATAACCTCGGCACCGGCCAAGGTTATTCAGTACTGGAAATGATCGCGGCGTTCGAACAAGCATGCGGCAAGAAAATTAATTTTCGCATCGCGCCGCGTCGCCCCGGCGACATTGCCAGCTGTTATGCCGATCCGAATTTTGCCGCGCGTGAATTGAATTGGCGCGCGCAGCGCGGTGTGTTGGAGATGACGCGCGATAGCTGGAACTGGCAGAAGCAAAATCCGCAAGGTTATGCATTATAAAAATTTTGTTTTCTAAAAAACTGCAGCGATCAAGCGATCGATAAACACCGATTTTTAGCGCAATCGTTCGCGGTTGCGCTGCTGCCAATACTGCTGCGCTAAAGCATAAGCTTCTACATTGCTTTGACTTTTACCGAGCAGTCGCAGCGCAATCGCCAATGTGCCGGTAATGGCGAGTTCGCCGTACTCATCGTGTACGTCATTGCGCCAGACTTTCCGCAAATGTTCAATATCCAGGTCTTCTGGCTGCTCTTGCCGGCCTTCGATCAATTTCGGCCAGGTTTCATCGCTCAGTACACCATCGTGCACGCTGTAAACTTTGCACAGCGCTTCTGGTTTGCGTTCCACTTCACCGCCTTCGCCTTTGAATACGCTGGCATGCTGCTGGCCTAACGCTGCCGCTGCCTGTTGATGACGCAGTGCATACGGTGGATGAAAAATGCTTTGAATCGAATACGCCGCGCGCAACGGATTCAACAAGCGCACGAGCGTGTGCACCGGCGAGCGCAAACCCAATTCATTGCGCAAATCGATCATCGCCTGCAATGGCGCACACAAATTACGCAGCGGCATAAAGGTAAATTGCGTTTTATCCAACGCGCTGCTGACTTCGGACCAAGTGGCCGCAGATGCAATGCCGAGCGCACCGAGCGCGTTTTCCGTATATAAACGGCCTTTGGTGTGGCCGGACGCGCCGTGCATGAAAACTCGGGTGCCGCTGTCGGCGAGTGCCAGCGCGCTCAATAAAAACCACGGCAAATGCTTGCGTTTGCCGGCGTAGCTCGACCAATCGAAATCGACCGCAAGCGTGCGCGGCGCATCGATATGCTGACGTGCCGCTTCGACGAAGCCAGTCAACTCATCGGCGCTTTCTTCTTTTACGCGCAATAACATCAAAAACGCGCCGAGCTGTACCGCTTTTGCCTCACCGCGCAGAATCATGCCCATCGCCGCGCGTGCTTCTTCACGCGTCAATGAACGCGAACCGGTTTTGCCCTTGCCGAGAATGCGCACGAACGGCGCGAACGCGTGTTCGTTGGGTTTGGCGATCAGATCGAGGTGTTGCGGTGACATACGATTCCCAACGCTACAAACAATTTTCCGGGCGCGGCAAGCCGGCAATTTTACTCGCGATTTTTGCCGGGCTGCCGGGAAATAATCTCAACAGATAAATGCTGCTGCCTTTATCGGCGCCCAGTTGTTGCGCCACGTATTTTACCAACGCGCGCATCGCCGGCGCTTGCTCGAAGC
>DASXYH010000023.1:0-10319 GCA_036502545.1 Spongiibacteraceae bacterium | reverse complement strand
CACCCTGCGTCTTGCCGCGGCCGCGCGCATTACCGGGGTCAAGCGCTTCATTTTTATAAGCACTGCAAAAATATTCGGTGAAGGCGCCGATGGACCTTATCGTGAATCGTCGCCGGCGAATCCCGGCGATGCCTACAGCTTGTCCAAATGGCAGGCGGAGCAGCAATTGCTGCAACAGGGTGTTGGCTCGGCAATGGAAGTTGTCATTCTGCGCCCGCCTTTGGTTTATGGAATTGATGCGGGCGCGAATTTCGCGCGTCTTTTGCAGCTAGCGCGCCTGCCTGTGCCGCTGCCGTTTGCCGGAATCGACAATCAACGCGCCATGATCGGCATCGATAACTTGGTTGATCTGATTAAGCTGTGTATTTCAAGCCCGCAAGCGGCTGAACGGGCATGGCTGTGCGCCGATGATCGTGTGTATTCTCTTGCATCCATCATTACAATAATCCGACGCTCATTAAAAATGGAGCCCAAATTATTTCGCTTGCCTTTCGCAGTGCAGCAGATAATCAAAGCGATGCTCGGGACGGGAATGGCGGCCCGACTTTATGGAGATTTTGCGCTTGATTGCAGCGCGACCCGACAACATCTCGATTGGTCACCGCCCTATTCGATGGAGCAGATCTTGCGCGCCCAACTGCATCAGGAAGCATTGAGCAACCAAACGTGATTCTCTTTTGCAGTTACGTCATTTTATCCAGCACATTGATCGGCATTTATCGTTGGCTGGCGTTGCGACGCAGCTGGCTCGATTCGCCCAACGAGCGCAGCTCGCACGCTACTGCGACTCCCCGCGGCGCTGGTTTGGTATTCGCATTATTGATCGCCGGCGCTGCGGGATTTGAGCTGCAAGGCCATGTCGGCATCCAGTTCACAATAATGCTTGCGCTTGGTGTTGCCTTTATTGGCTGGTGTGACGATGTACGCGGCCTATCGATACGTATTCGGTTTCTGCTCTATACCTTGTGCGCCGTTATCGTCCTCACTTTGCTCTATGACGATGTGGTCATACGCACAGATGTCGGTAAGCCGGCATTGCTAATTTTTGGCCTGTGCGCGGCGATAGGATTGGTGTGGCTGATCAATCTGTACAACTTCATGGATGGCATCAACGGCATCGCCGGTGCGGAAGCGCTGTTTGTAATGCTTTCAACCATACTACTGGCGTCAGGCACCGCTTATGCGTCTGCATTTCGTGACTTTCAATTCACCGCCTCTGCTGCCATCGTCGGATTTCTTTTATGGAATTTTCCTGCAGGGAAAGTTTTTATGGGCGATGCCGGCAGTGCTTTCCTTGGCTTTTTATTCGGGAGCCTGATGCTATGGTCGGCGCCTCTGCAAGGGCCTTCGCCAATCGTCTGGCTCATTCTTCTGGGGATATTTGTTGTCGATACGAGCTATACGCTGATTGTCCGCATGACGACAGGTCAACCCTGGTATCAGGCACATCGTATGCATGCATATCAGATAATAACAGCGCGCTTAGGCAGTCACGCCGGCACCGTTGCAGCGATAATGACGGTCAATTTGTGTTGGTTGCTACCTCTTGCATGGCTTGTATATCGACAGCAATTGAATGCTTTATTGGGGTTGTGCATCGCCTACACGCCGTTGTTATGGGGATGCTATCGATTGAAAGCTGGTATTCCGTTAAGTGGTCGGGTATAAATCCGCGCTTGACTTTCGAGTCTTAAATACCAAAGAAGGAATAGCATAAAAATATGGATACCGAAGCGGGCAGCGCCAACGTGGTGAGATCGGCAACTTTGGTAGATCGGATTTATGGACTGCCGCGCAGGAGCAAGCAGTGCATCCTCATCGCGTTTGACCTCTGCGCGATACCGTTAGCAGTATGGCTTGCCGTGGCCTTGCGCTGGGGCGGTATGGTGTTTGAGTTTACCGAGCGCGAAGCACTCGCCATTTTTGTTACCGTCGCCGTTTCTGGCTGTATTTTTATACGTACGGGCCTGTATCGCGCGATGGTGCGATACATGGGCCAACAGGCCATCACAACAGTTGTTAAGGATGTCACCTGGTCATCCTTCATATTGGCGATCGCCTTGTTCGTATTTCGCAGCGAGGTACCGCGCTCTGCGCCATTGATCTATTGGGCAATTGCATTATTTTTTATCGGTGGCGGCCGTCTGATGGTACGCGCGAGCTATCAAAATATGCGGCGCTGGACCGGCAAAAAGGTCGCTATTTACGGCGCAGGAACATCCGGTCGTCAATTATTACATTCGGTATTCCAAAGTGGCGAATTCGCGCCGATGGTTTTTCTGGACGATAGCCATAATCTGCAGGGCACCGTAATTAACGGTATTCCCGTGTACGACCCGCGCGAACTTCCGCATCTGATCGCCGACATGGATATCACGCATGTTTTATTGGCGCTGCCCGATATCGATCGGATGCATAAACGTAAAATTATCGATTATCTGACTCAGCTGCCGCTGCATGTCAAAACCATTCCCTCATTTTCGGCACTCGCATCCGGCATCGCGCAGGTGGGCGATGTGGTCGACGTCGACGTGGAGGATTTACTCGGCCGCGAAACAGTGCCGCCGCAACCATCGCTATTAACGAAATGCATCGCCGACAAAATTGTATTGGTAACCGGCGCCGGCGGCTCCATCGGCAGTGAATTGTGTCGGCAGATTTTAAGTTGTCTACCGAGCGAATTAATTCTGCTCGATGCCTCCGAATACAACCTGTACACCATCCATCGCGAACTGGTCGATATCTGCGCAGCGAAAAATCTCGATATTCCTATCGTACCGCTACTCGGCAATGTACAGAACGAACGTAAAATGCGCGGCCTGTTTGCGCACTTTAAAGTACAAACCGTTTATCACGCCGCTGCCTATAAGCATGTGCCCATTGTCGAGCATAATATTTCCGAAGGAATCGAAAACAATGTCTTTGGGACACTTGCCACCACGCGCGCAGCGGCATTGGCCGGCGTTGAAACATTTGTCCTGATCTCAACCGATAAAGCCGTGCGCCCCACCAATATCATGGGCGCCTCGAAACGCGTCGCCGAGTTGATCGTGCAGGCTTGCGCACGGCGCTATCCGCACACCAATCACTGCGTCGTTCGCTTCGGCAACGTGCTCGGCTCGTCAGGTTCGGTGGTACCGCTGTTTCGCGAACAAATCAATAAAGGCGGACCGGTAACGGTGACGCATCCGGAGGTGCAGCGTTATTTCATGACCATACCGGAGGCAGCGCAACTGGTTTTGCAAGCCGGCGCCATGGGCGGGCAGGGTGACGTGTTTGTACTGGATATGGGCGAGCCGGTCTACATCGTCGATCTCGCCCGCCGCATGATTAAATTGATGGGGCATGTCGAAAAAAGCGTGGACCATCTGGAAGGCGATATTGAAATTCAATTCATTGGTTTACGACCGGGCGAAAAACTCGTTGAAGAGTTATTGCTTGGCAACGCAACGGTTGGCACCGGCCACGCCAAAATATTACGCGCGCAAGAAGAGTGGCTAGCCGAAGAGCCATTGCAGGAAAGCCTGACCGCCTTAAGACAAGCGATCAATACGGAAAATATCGCCGTGGTGCAGGTGATTCTGGAAGAAATTGTTAAAGGTTTCGGGCCCAACAAAACCGTTCAGGATGCGATTTGGAAAAAACGCGCGGAATCAGGGACCGCCACCGGCAATGTTTATTCTTTATTTGGCGGCGATAAGTCGACCGCTGGCGCGGAATAAATATTTTTATTAGCGAAATGACCAGTGCTTGTGGCCTAAATAACTAGTAAATACGGGAAATAAAACACCGAAGAAATGTGCCACTTCTTCCAGCCGCCAAGTGAAATTCAGCGCCGGTAATACATAAAAAGCTAGCAATATGCTGATTAACCACGTTTGCGCCGCGCCTAATACATTTACAAAAACAAATGCCGCCACAGATTGAGCAGCACTATTAATTGTCCGCTTAAATACAAAGAGTTTTGCCAGAACAAACGCGACAAGCATACCCGTGCAGTAAGCCAAAACCACCGCAACAGAAAAATCGAACCGTTGGCTGTATATGATCCTACTGCCAAAATTTACCGCTGCGGCGATACCGCCGGTCAATAAAAATAATGCAAATTGCTGCGACAAAAAATGTTTGATCACGACAGCATGCGCGCCATGCTACGACCAAAATCGATGCTTTCAGAAATACCGCGATCTTCAGGATAATAATAGGATGTATCGGCAACCAATAATCCATCGACCGGCATTTGTACAGGTGGCAAGGTCTGCAAAAAATCGGGACCGCAAACAGGTTGCGCGAAGCGATATCGATTTACACGAATATCGATAAAATCCTCATTGCCCAACGCAGGATTAATCGTCACTAAATATTTTTTTACCTTTTCAATAAAAATTTCATCGGGCTCCGCGAACTTGGAATGCTCTCCCGGCATGTAATACGGCACGTAGACAATATGGTGATCGAGCGGTCGCAGATTGGTGTATTCGACGATACCGGGAATATCCATTTCCGGATCATTCACGTTCATCCAAAAATATTCGCTCACCGGCCGACGCAACTTGACGATAATGCAAACCACCGCAATATTTTTTAGCGCCTGTAATTTTTGCAACACGCTCGAAGGTAAATCGGGCATGAGTCGCGACACGTAGGGTAGCGGCACAGTACTGATAACGCGATCGAATGCTTGCAGCACATCCCCTATTTGCAAGCCGCATACGCGCCCATTCTCAATCACTACTTTCTGTACCGGTGTTTGTAAATTGATTTGGCCACCATTGATGCTGATATACGCTGCCATCGCCTCCATCAATGTTTTCGATCCGCCATCGAGATAGCCGAGCTTTTCTTTAAACAGACTGTAGCGCGACCGGCCAATACGGCGAATGCGCGCCCAGATCCAGGCCGCGGATAATTGTTCGGCGTAATCGTAAAATTTAAAATCAAACAATTTGCGCCACAGTACATCGTAGGTTTTTTTGCCCATCCAACGCTTCATCCACGCCGTCGCTTCGAGCTTGTCGAGCGCACGCCAATCGTTGCGTTTCGTCGCTAAAAACACAAATAAACCGACGCGAAATTTCTCGACTATGTTCAATCCCGGAAATCGCAGCAGCGCGAATGGATTGCCCCAAGGATACACCGTGCCCCGATAATAATAAGCCATCTTCGTATGCACCCAATGCAGCTTGTCGGCAAGCCCCAACTCTTCCAGCATGCCGATAAAACCGCGATCGGATGTACAGTGAAAATGATAAAAACGTTCGATTTGTAAGCCGTTAAAGTCAAACGAAGCTGTCATGCCGCCCACGCGATTGTCCGCCTCAAACAGCACCGGTTGTTTACCATCCTTAATCAATTGATACGCGACCGCCAATCCCATCGGCCCGGCGCCGAGCACCGCGATCATTTGTTTTGATGAGTTCTTCAAAATTCGAGCACCACATTGCTATAAACAGGATGATTGAACGTTTCGGCAATCGCCTCGGCGAACGGCGTCGGTCGCACCGAAAAAATGTGCGGCCAATCGATCACGGTAAATTCGTCGCCGGCAGTTAGCGCCTCTAACTGAGAAGCGGTAAACGGCGGATTTTTATCGAACCATGCCCAGATGCGCAACAATGCAGCGAATAAACGATGGGGAATTTTTACAATGATACAGCGCGCCGACACCGCTTTTTTTATCTCGCGAATGATGTCGATATAGTCGATATGCTCCAGTCCCGAAATCCGGAACAACTGGCCGCCGCCGATGCGCTGCTCAATACAACCGATAATGACGTTACAGAAATCGCCGACGTACAGCGGCTGGCGCATGTAGCGGCCGTGACCCGGAATCGGAAAGATTGGAATACGCTGCATGAAACGCGACAACCAGCCAAGATGTTTGCGATCGAACCAGCCGAACATCAACGTCGGGCGCAATATGACGCACTCTATGCCGGACGCAAGCACACGTCGCTCTTGCTCGCGCTTACTGCCGGTGTAATCGTCATCGGCAACGGAATCCAATACCGACGAGCTGATGTGTACGATATAGGGAATATTGTACTGGCGCGCAACTTGTAAAATATGGTCTGTCGCCGTGATATTGTTGCGCTCAAATTCAGAGCAATCGAGTGAACCGATCTGCGCCTGCAGCATGACGATAACTTCTGCACCCGCGAAATAGTGCTGCCACTCCCCGGCCACCGCAAGGTCGGCTGCTATGGCGACAACGTCCGGATGTTGTTGCTGCAGTATTTTTAAATTGGCAGCATTTTTATCGAGCACAGTTAAATTGCGGTAGCCGCGCTGCTTTAGCCTGGCTACCAAGTTCTGGCCAACCAGGCCAGCACCGCCCGGTAAAATAATTTTGTTGTCAAGCTGATGCATTTGGTCGAAAGCCCTAATATTTTTTTGTTTATCCGATTCCCGTATCGATGCGAGGCAATCTATATGGTACTAGAGTGTTAATTTTTTAAAAATTGCGCTGGGGATCAGGCGAATAATTAGCATAATCCAACGCCAAAACCACGGCGTGAATAAAACATCGCGCTTGCGTCGAATAGCATTATCAATATCGATTGCCACTACTTCCGGCGTTGCCGTCAATGCCGCCGGTAAATTCATGCCGGCCGTCATCGGCGTGGCGACAAAACCGGGCTTGATCACCAGTACATGCACACCAATTTTAAACAACCGCGCGCGCAGCCCTTCGCAAAACGCCGTCACCATTGCCTTAGCCGCGCCATAAACATAATTTGATGGTCGGCCGCGCTCGCCCGCAACCGAGGAAATGACCGCCAAGGTGCCGCTGCGCTGCGCTTCCAATACATTGGCGAAATGTGTCAACAATGAAATAGCGGAAGTGCCATTCGTACCGATTTCCGCAACGGCATTTGCGGCCGATTGCTCGCACGCTTTTTGATCAGCCAAGGTGCCGTGCGCGACCAGTACGATATCGATGCGCCCAAGCGTCTGATTCGCCGCGCCTACCATCGCCGCGTGCGCCGACAGATCGTTGGCATCGAGAAGGTAACTGTCAGCGCTCGCGCCACGCGCCTGCAAATCGCTTTTGATTTGTTCGAGTCGAACTGAATTGCGTGCAACCAAAAAAAACTGCGCCGGGCGCTCGGCCCAACGCCGCGCACACGCTTCGGCGATCGCCGAGGTGGCGCCGATGATGACGATATGTTGTTGCGAATTATTCATTGCGATCTTATTCCTAGATTAGTCGTCCCGAGTAACGCGCTGCCAAAAACGCGACAGCAACAGCGGATCGCGCAAGGTTTCAATTTGTGTCCACGCCGGATAAGCATTGCGAAAATCGACGCCGCGCATATGCGCATCTTTGGCAGGATACAAACGCCCACCGCACTCATGTACGATCGCATCAAGTCGTTCAAATAATTTTCGATTGAGCTTCTCACGCTGCGGAAAATCGATCGCGAACGAAACACCTGGCAGCGGAAACGACAATAAACCGGGTGAATGCTTGTCGCCGCAGCGTTTGAGCACGGTCAAAAACGAGCCGGCGTTGTGCACCGCGATCGCGCGCAGCAGCTCGGGTATCGCGGTGCGCGCGTGCGGGTTCGGAATCACGCATTGGTACTGCTGAAAGCCGCGCGGACCATACATGCGATTCCAGTGCGCGATCGCATCGAGTGGATAAAAAAAGCTGTCGTAATCGCTACAAAAATGGCGTTCACGTTCGCGCTGGCGGCGATAATAAAAATGATTAAAGGCGCGCAGCGAGAGCGAATTAACGAGCGATAACGGCGGCGTCAGGGGCATGACCAATTTGCGCCGTACCGACAATGTTAAATCGCCATCGCTGGCATGATCGCCGACCGTGAAATGACCACGCCCCAGCGCACTGCCCGACGCCACACAATCGATCCACGCTACGCTGTATTCGTGCGTCGGATCGTATTGATCGGACAACGCAAAAAACTCGTGGAGATTTTCGAAGCGGAAATTAATCGTCTCAATAGCGTTGGATCGAATTGGCATCAACTGCAATTCAACCCAGACCACCACACCGGTGAGACCGAGGCCGCCAATCGTCGCGACAAATAAGTCGCCGTTTTCATCGGCAGCGCATTCGTGCAAACCGCTATCGGAACGCAATAAACCAAAACGGCGCACATGCATTCCAAATGTGCCGCGCACATGATGATTTTTTCCATGCACATCATTCGCGAGCGCACCGCCGACGGTGACAAATTTAGTGCCTGGGGTTACCGGCAAAAACCAACCACGCGGCACACTCACGCGTAAGATTTCTTCGAGTGTCGTGCCCGCTTCAACGCACAGAACTCCGGTTTCCCAATTCGCTTCGATAAAACGATTGAGTCCGCGCAGCTGCAACAGCTGGTCGCTATCGGCCAAACAGCTGTCGCCATAACTGCGGCCATTGCCGTAGGGCAATGTGGTAATTTTTGAAGCCGCGAGTTTATTCAGCGCAGGAGCTAATTGATCGCGCCAATGCAACACTTGCGCCTGTTGCGGCGCATACGGATAGAGTCCCCAGGACCATCTTTCCCCTCCGGTCATACCGCGATCCAAAACACCAATACCATCAACGCACCGGTCAGTAAACTAACTCTATCCTTCACGGCAAATACGACCGGATCATCGTGCATCTGGCCGCGATGCGTAAGCATCCAGGTACGACTAACCCAGAACAATAACAGCGGACACGCGAGCCAGATGAATCGCGGATGACTATATAAATGCGAAATCGACTGATCCTGAATGTACAGCGCGAGCACCATCACCGATAAATAACCAGACGCCGCGCCAAGCGATGAAATCATCTCCAAGTCGCTCGGATAATAGCCACGTCCGGAGATTTTCATATCGTCGCCTTTGGCGCGCGCCATATGTAATTCGGCATAACGTTTTACCAACGCCAAGCTCAAAAACATAAACATGGAAAAAGCGAGCAGCCAAAAACTCAGGTCGAGGTAGCAGGCCATGGTGCCCGCGATGATGCGTATCGTATATAACAGCGCAAGCGCAACCACATCGACAATAACGATACGCTTTAACAGCAGCGAATACGCCAGCGTTACCAAAAAATATAACAGCAACGCTGCGGTGAATTTAAGCGGCAGCAAGAGAAAACTTCCCGTTAACGCCGCAAAAAATAAAAGTGGAAAGGCGATAATTCCTCTCTTTACCGACAACGTACCAGCCGCAAACGGCCGTAAACGCTTGGTCGGATGGCGCCTATCTTCGTTCAAATCAAGTAGATCGTTAAGCAAATAAACGCTCGATGCACATAAACTGAAAAATAAAAAAGCGAGCAGTGCATTCGTGAGCAGCGGCAGCGAACGGAATTGATGCGAGGCGAGCAGCGGCACGAATATTAATAAGTTTTTTAGCCATTGGTGCAGACGCAGCTGTTTCAGCCAGGCTTTGCCTGCCCCATTGCGCGTCTCGATGATCTTGATGAAGTTCGCCATCGCTCCCGCACGGCGCGCCACCCCAGGCTCCGGGTCGACCACAATGGCGGCGTTGGCTGCGGCCCACACCGTCATATCATCGTGCGAGTTGCCGACGTAATCGAATCCCTTTTCACCGAACGCATCGACCAGCGCATCGCGCTTACGCTCGGCAGATAAATTAACCGATTGATTGGTAGCAAGTACGCGATCGAATAAACCCAAATGATTGCCGATTTCTTCCGCATAGGATTGATGCGTCGCCGTTGCCAACACCAGCGAGCGGCCCCGCGCTTTTTCTTCGCGCAGCCATTCCAGCAATTGCGCATTGAAAGGGAGCGTGGTGATATCGACAAAAATAATTTCGGCAAGCCGGGCTTTCAGCTGTGCCTTGCCATCGCGCAACAGCCATAGCAACGGCCGATAAAACCGCAGCGGCTGCGCGCGCAAAAATGCGAGGCCCGACTCCAGCAGAATATCGGACTTCAGCAGCGTACCATCCAGATCGACAACCAACGGTTTGTTATTCACTCGCGCTCCCGGTTCCATTATTTTCCTTATTGAAGTTATGCGAATTACCGTTGCGTCCACGAACAATTGCCACGTAAACGTCCCGATCAGGCTGCGAAGCTGTTGCTGTGCAAGTTGGCGTAAGCCCCGCGCCGCTGCAGCAATTGTGCATGTGTGCCCTGCTCGACAATACGGCCGTTTTCCATCACTACAATCAAATCGGCTGCTTCAATCGTCGATAAGCGGTGTGCGATTACCAGTGTGGTGCGGCCGATCATTGCCTGTTCGAACGCCAGTTGGATGAAGCGTTCGGATTCATTATCGAGCGCCGAGGTTGCCTCATCAAGTACTAGAATCGGTGCGTCTTTCAGCAATGCGCGCGCG
>DASXYH010000022.1:0-3947 GCA_036502545.1 Spongiibacteraceae bacterium | reverse complement strand
CATCGCGTGAGCAAATTCGCCCCAATCCCTAAATCTCTAGCGATCGCGGCTTTGCTGGCGCCAGGCTCGCGGGCGAGCTTTACGGCCTCGCGCTTAAATTCTTCTGTAAATTGTCTGCGTTGCATGGTCATCTCCGATAGTCGCATCATACATGCCTATCGAAAGTGTCCGTGAAGTTGGGGGAAGGCCATGGACACCACTACCGACGATAGACAACTCTCCGCTCCAGTTCAATAACTTGCTATTGAGTTTTCAAGAAGCTGGAAGACTGCAAAGGCCGAACTGCTGAAGCCGGCAGGTATTTATCAGTCGACCATTTTTCTCTGTATTGTTGCCGTTCGCATTATTGAAAGGCGCTCTCGGCTGGGACGACTCTGTCAGATCGTGTCTAACCAATTATCTGTTATTCTTGGCATCGGATATCAATACTTAAGTGATTGATTTACCGTTGTTGCTGATAGTGTTTTTCGCTGAGTAATTTCAGATTACTTTTGTATTCGAATCAATAGATTAAATCAATAGAAGCGGATTGTTAGCTGAGGACGCTCCACGGCGTGCAGCGCGTTGAGTTTCCTCATTAAATTTATCTCCGATGCCATTCGTGCACCAATGCCGTTTGCAAATTTAGATTGTTAGTGAGTGTAGATATTGATAGCTCGCATTGATTTCTTCGAGTGGCGGTCGTGTGAAAGGCGGTTCCTGTTCGACGAAATAACCGGCGACGCCCTGTTCTTTCGCGGCGCGAAAAACGCGCGGCCAATCGATTATGCCTTTACCCACTTCAGCCGGGTCCATTCCTGTTTGCGCGCCGGATGATTTACGTTGCACATCTTTAACATGCAGCAGGCGAAAGCGTCCTGCATATTTATGCAATAAATCGACGGGATCGAAACCGGCGCTCGTGACCCAACCGCAATCCATTTCCATGACCACGAGTTTGGGGTCGGTCATGCGCAGGAGCGCATCGAAATAGGTTTCGTCTCCGCTTTTGTCGAACTCGAAATCGTGGTTGTGATAGCCGAACTGTAAGCCTTCGTGTTGAAATTGCTCGCCGAATTTGTTGAACTTCTCGGCATTCCATTTCCAATCGTCGAGGGTGAAGCTGTGCATCAGCGCCATGAACGCTTGCGCCATGGTTTCGCCTGCCTTGGGCGGTTTGAAGCGCGTCACATCGGTAACCCACGGCACACTACAGATGATGTATTTCGCGCCGAGCGTATGCGCGTCTTCTATCGCGTGCGCAGAGTTGGCAAGCAACGTCGATAGCGGTTGATGCGTGCTGACACATTCCAGCCCGCATTCGTCGAGTGCTGCGCGCAATTCTTTAGCGGGCACTGGCATAAATGCGGTTTCCACTGTGCGATAGCCCATTTTAGCGACCGCACGCAGTGTGCCGTGCAAATCCTTTTTTAACTCATCCGCAATCGTGTAGAGCTGAATGCCGATCGGTAAGCCGAGTGGATCGGCAAGAAGCTTTCGACTCATCATCATAGTTGCCCCGGCGATGCCTGCCGCTGTTGCAAGAAATTCGCGACGTTTGAAGTTCATGCAATTTTCCTCGCTTTGAGTTGTTTAACCGCATAATCCGCTGCTCGCGCCGTCAACGCCATGAACGTGAGCGACGGATTAACGCAGGAGGTCGAGGCCATTGCCGAGCCGTCGGTGACGAATAGATTCGGAATATCGTGTGCCTGATTATGCGCATTCAAAACAGATTCGCCGGGGTCGTTACCCATGCGCGCGCCGCCCATCTCGTGAATAGCTTGACCGGGAACACCCATCATATTCATCGGAATTGCCATCATTTTTGCGGCTTTGAGCATTTCTGCCGCCTGCTTGTTGGCATCGGCAGCCATCTGTTTTTCGTTGTCACCGAATTCGATATCGAAGCGGACTTGCGGAATACCGAAGCGATCGACAAGTTTCTCGTCAAGCAGCACGCGATTCTTTTTATCGGGCAGGCATTCGCCGAATGACTGCAGTACGAATATCCAAAACCGCGGTTGTCTTAACGCTTTTTTGAATTCCGCGCCGAAGCCCGGTATTTGGCTGAATGCGATGCGCCATTCCGCGGGCACCGGCACAGCATTAAAGGCGTAACCGCGCACGAAATTGACGTCGCTATCTTGCCCCGAAACGTTGCGAAAGCGCGGAATATAAATACTATTCGGACGATTGCCGAAATAGTATTTATTGTTGAACTCGGTGCTGATGCCGATGGCACTGGTGGAATCGACATGGTCCATCACGTAGTGGCCGAGTGTTCCGCTTGAATTAGCGAGGCCATTTGGAAAGTTTTCCGATTTCGAATTTAGCAATATCTGTAGGCTGCCGACCGTCGATGCGCATAAAAATACGATACGTGCAGTGAAGCGCAATTTCTCCTTGGTTTGCGTATCGATCACATGCACCGCGGATACACGCTTTTTATTCGGATCGTACTCCAATCGTTCGACGAGGCTATTCGCACGTAATGTGAAGCGATTTGTGCGCCGCGCCGCAGGCAAAGTTGAACTGTGGCTGCTGAAATACGCACCGACCGAACAGCCGCGTTGACACGGACCGCAATAATGACACGCACCGCGATCTTGAATCGGTTGCGTCAAGTTGGCGACGCGGCCTATCGTTACTTTGCGGCCTGCGAAGTTCGCTTCCACGCGCTGCTTGAATGTTTTTTCAATGGCATACATTTCCATCGGCGGCAGAAATTCGCTGTCGGGCAGATGCGGCAGGTTTTCCGCCTGTCCGCTCACGCCGATATGTTTCTCAACGTAGCTATACCAGTCTTTGATATCTTGGTAGCGAATCGGCCAGTCGTTGCCGTGACCGTCTTTTTTATTCGCTTCGAAATCGAGATCGCTCCAACGATACACTTGGCGACCCCATAGCAGCGATTTGCCGCCGACCACATCGGCGCGATACCACAGAAACGGTTTCTGCGGATCGTAGGCATAAGGGTTTTCGCGATCATTATTGAAAAAATGGCGCGTGGTTTCGTCGAACGCATAGAGGCTGCTTTGAATCGGATAATCGCTCGCGTACAGATCGCGCATCGGACGCCCTGCAAAGGGGATTTTCCACGGCTCAATATGTTCGGTGGTGTAATCCTTGCCGTGCGTGAGCGGCTTGCCGCGCTCGAGCATCAATACTTTCAAACCTTTTTCGGTCAATTCTTTCGCGGCCCAGCCGCCTGTTACGCCGGAGCCGATCACGATGGCGTCGAAATCGTACGTTATCGTCATATCACTTCACCCTAAGATAATATTTCACCGCAACAATTGCGCAGCCAACTTTGCACCTTCTCTACTCCTACGGAGTGCGGACGCTTACCACGACCATTGCCGGCCGACTTTGCTGAAGTCGTAATCGCCATCGAAGCGCATCGGCACAGGGTTGTATGACAATTCCTGTTTTGCTCCCACCTCCGAGGTGTAATAACCAAGCACTGTGAGCTCTTTCATTTTCGTAAAAAAAGGGATGTTTTCATCAACTGTTTTACCATCCATGGACATCGGTGTAACGTTCTTGTAGGTTTTTGCTGCAGCTTCCACGCTCTTCAACGCCGCGATTTGCTGATCCTGCGTGCAATCATTGAAATCAGTTTTAAATTGAGATTGGCAATATTGATCAAGCGTGGCTAGGCCCTGGAAGAAAATATCGCGCTCGCTATCCTTGTACCAATCGGACACCATCATTTCGATGAATGCCGGCACGCCCGCTTCGACCGCGCCAGGCGTATCAGTTTCAGGAATAATCAGCTCGGCTAACGCCGCTACCATTCGTTTAATCTTATCGTTGAAGACCGCCTTAGAAGAAACGCGGGTAGGTACTTCGCCTGCCAATACCTTATTGGCCAGTGAGCCGGAAAAACCGGCGCCCAGCGCTACCATGGCGACTTTCATAATGTCTCGTCGGTTAAACATGTTTAATTTTGAGTCCTTATCATT
>DASXYH010000021.1:0-4917 GCA_036502545.1 Spongiibacteraceae bacterium | reverse complement strand
GAGTTTTTCGATCAGCGCGAGCTGCTCCGCGGTCGGTTCCGGCGTGGTGCCGAGATTGCCGATCACCGCCAATTCGAAACCTGTATTTTCGCGCACCTGTTCGAGCGTGACGCCCGGATGCAGCGAAATCACGCGCACCTGCTTATTCGGACCGTTGAAATCGAGCACGCATAAATTAGTAATGATATGACCGATTTTAATTTCATCGAACGTATAACCTTTCGGCAGACGCGCGGGGTTGTAGCCGATCGATGAAACCATATCGACTTCTTTGTCGACGAAGACATTTTTCGCATGATTCGGCACGAAAAATGAATTTTTATGGCTGATTGAATTACCGGGAAAACCGCGCGCACCGAGCATCATCACTTTTGGTTTCGCATAATCGCCGATGCACGAAATATTCGCCTGACCGAAACGATCGATCTGCGTCGGGCCGACCAGCGCGTGGCGCTTGCCGCTCCACACATTATCGAAAATGCGCGAGAAGCCCATCCACGTTTCGCGTTTCGGTTCGTAGCCGTTGCGTTTGCCGACCGGTACCGGCTCGCTGACGATATACGCTTCGGAATCGGTCATCATCAACAGCGGATTGTTGCTCAGCATCGACAGCGATGCGCCAAGACGCGGAATCAAACCGATACCGGTGGCTAACACTTCGCCTTCACCGCGCCAGCATTCGGAGGATGCGACGATCAACAAATCCGATAATGTGTAATTGGTTGCGCTCATCATTGACCTCTCAGAATACGGGCAGCGGCAATTTTTTGATTTGCTCGGCGCCGCCGACGGCAGCGAGATATTGCTCATCGCTGACCGCAACGAATTTATCGAAATAATTTTTCCAGCCGCCCTCTTCTTTCGCGGACGCCGCGTACGCACCGAAATGCGCGGTATCGAAACCGTACAGCGGTGCGCACGAGGTCGGATGCGCGCCGAACGGAATGTGTACGACGCCGGTGGTTTCGCTGCGCTCCCACAGCACGTAGCGCGATTCTTCCGGGTTTTGGTGGAAATAACTGGTATCGACCAGTTCATCGCACGAGGCAAACGTTTTTTCCGCCGCGCGCACGAACAAATCGTCCATGTAATGATCCGGGCCTTTGATCTGACACACGCCGCGCGCATCGGCGCGATCGACATGCACCAGCGCGACATCGAGTTGCAGCGCCGGCATCGCCACCCACGCTTTGTCGTCGTACGGCGAATCGATCACTTTGATCGCGGCATTTTTCGCGATGACATCGGTGCCGAGCCCGACCTTGGTCGGAATGAACGGCGCGCCGATACCGGCGGCTTTCAAACCGAGCACCATCATGCCTTCGTCGATTTCCATCACGTCGATCGCGCCGCTCTGGCGCGCCTTGCGAAAATACGGTTCGAGCGGAATGAAATCGAGCGACACGAACGCGAATATCAATTTTTTGATTTTGCCGGCCGCGCACAGCATGCCGACATCGGCGCCGCCGTAAGCGACCACGGTGAGATCCTTGATATCCGAACGCAGCAGTTCGCGCACCAGCGCCATCGGTTTGCGGCGCGGGCCCCAGCCGCCGATGCCGATGGTCATGCCATCTTTGATCTGCGCAACGGCAGTCGCTGCGGAAAGCAGTTTACTCATAGCGGTCCTCGAACCTCGAAACAAGAAAATGGGTGGAAATGCAGCGCGACAACGGGACTTGCACCGCCTCGGATAAATCTGCCAAGCTGGCGCAACAGAACAGCGTCATCGCCAAAACGCTCCGCCTGTTTTTACCAATCGGTTTTATCCGATGGTCATCAAAACCAAGCATCGAAATCGGGCTGCCCTCAGCTAAAACCCATCGACGCGGCGGCCGGTTTTGGGAGAGTGCGGCGATTATGCGAGCGCCCCGCCATAGGCTCATCGTCCATGAGGACTATGACTTTGCCGAGCCGATCCATTAGCGTGGCGAACAGTAAAAATAACCTTATTCCATCCGCATTTTGATCAGAGTTACGATGCCTTCGATACCATTGCGCAATGACACCATTCCCAGCCTGATCGATGCCGCCGCGCAGCATTTTGGCGACACGATTTATCTCGGCGAGGGCGAAGTCCGCATCAGTTTCAACGAACTGCGCACGCGCACGCGCCAAGTTGCTACCGCATTGATCGCGCGCGGCATCGAGAAAGGCGATCGCATCGCGATCTGGGCGCCGAATATTTACGAATGGGTGATCGCCGCGTATGGATTGCAAAGTATCGGCGCCGTACTGGTGACGTTGAATACGCGTTACAAGCGCGCCGAAGCCGGTTTCATTCTGCGCAAAAGCGGCGCGAAACTGCTGTTCTGCATCGATAACTTTTTGAATGCCGATTATCCCGGCATGCTCGCCGAAGAAGAGTTGCCGGCACTCAATGAAATCGTTTTGCTGCGCCCGCAGACCGATTCACCACAAAGAACCCAAACCGATTCACCACAAAGAAAGAGCAGCGATCGTCACACGAGTTGGCAAGCATTTCTCGATTCCGGTTCGACCATTTCCGCACAGCAGATCGATGCGCGTGCGCAGGCGGTACACGGCGACGATACTGCAGACATTTTATTTACCTCCGGCACCACCGGCGCGCCAAAAGGTGTGATGGCCGGACACGGCCAGAATCTGCGCACGTTCCGCTACTGGGCCGACGTGATCGGTCTGCAAGCGGGCGATCGCTATTTAATTATCGGGCCGTTCTTTCACAGCTTCGGCTACAAAGCGGGATTGCTCACTGCATTGATGTGCGGCTGCACCGCGCTGCCGCAGTTGGTATTCGACACCGAGCAAATTCTGAAGCGGATTCAGCACGAGCGCATCAACGTGATGCCCGGCCCGCCGACATTATTTCAATCGATTCTCGCGTTTCCGAATTGGCAGCAATACGATATTTCGTCATTGCAGCGCGCGGCCACTGGCGCCGCCGCGATTCCGGTCGAATTGATTCGGCAGATGCGCGAAATATTGAAAATCGATACCGTCATTTCCGCGTACGGCCTCACCGAATGTTGCGGCACCGCGACGATGTGCCATCCCGATGACGATGCCGAAACAATCGCAAAAACCTCGGGCCGCGCGATCGAAGGCACCGAAGTTAAATGCATCGACAGCGATGGCAATGCAGTGCCGTGCGGCGAGCCCGGTGAAATCGTCATTCGCGGCTACAACGTAATGCAGGGCTATTTCGAAAATCCGCAGGCCACTGCGGACACTATCGATAAAGACGGCTGGCTGCATACCGGCGATGTCGGCGTGCTCGATACGCGCGGCAATCTGCGCATCACCGATCGCTTGAAAGACATGTTTATCACCGGCGGCTTCAACGTGTATCCGGCCGAAATCGAAAATATTCTGGCGACGCACCCGCAACTGGCGATGACCGCCGCGATCGGCATTCCCGATGAGCGTATGGGTGAGGTGTGCATGGTATGGGCGGTGAAAAAAGCCGGCGGCGGTTTGACTGCGGAACAGCTGATCCAATGGTGCCGCGATAATATGGCGAACTATAAAGTGCCGCGCCGGGTCGAATTCGTCGATGCGCTGCCGTTGAATGCATCGGGCAAGGTATTGAAAACTGAATTGCGCGCACGGATTAAATAATGTCATTAGGCACGAAGCCAATGTTTTCTTTCCCCCTGACAAGGGGGATCGAGGGGGTTAAATATTCAACCCCTCCCCAACCCTCCCCTTGTCAGGGGAGGGAGTAAAAACACAAATTGCGTTGGCGTTAATATACAAACTTTTTAAGAGAGCAAATTATGGCGATTCACAGTCTCGGTTACATCACGGTCCAAGCCAGCGACTTGTCGCGCTGGGTCGATTACGGCACCAAGATGGTCGGTTTTGCCGTCAACGACGCAATGACTCAAGCAAACAAAGATGCTTTGTTTTTGAAAATGGACGATCGCCCATTTCGCTTTTTAGTGGAAAAAGCCGGTGAGGATCGCTATGGCGCTTCCGGTTGGGAAGCCGCCAATCCAATTGAATTTAACGCGACGATTAAACAATTGCGCGCTGCCGGCGTCACGGCAACGCAGGGCACTCCCGCTGAAATCGCGCTGCGCCAAGTACAGGACCTGGTGAAATTCCAGGACCCATCCGGCAATCAACACGAATTGTTCTGGGGCGCGATTTCGAATTTCGGCCGCTTCATTTCGCCGCTCGGCGTGCAGAGTTTCGTCACCGGCGATCAGGGCCTCGGTCACACTGTATTGCCGGCGCCTGAATTCGATGCGACCGTGAAATTTTTCACCGATGTGCTCGGCTTCGGTCTCAGCGATCTGATGAAAGTGCGCTTCACGCCCGATCCGAACGAGCCGGAAAAACGTTTATATTTTCTGCACTGCAATCGCCGCCATCATAGCCTGGCATTATTCGAATCGCCGATGCCGAGCGGCTGCGTGCATGTGATGATCGAAACCTGCGCCATCGACGAAGTCGGCCGCGCGCTCGATCGCCTGCAGGCCACCGGTACCAAACTCACCGGCACGCTCGGCCGCCATGCGAACGATCACATGGTGTCCTTCTACATGCTGACGCCGGGCGGCTTCATGATCGAATACGGCGCCGACGGCATGACGGTCGACGATTGGAATCGCTATTCCTCGTTTCAGAGCACTGTGAATAGTTTCTGGGGCCACGATTTCAGCGTCGGGCAACGATAAAAATTTAAAGGCCGCGCGAGCGGCCTTTTTTATTTCAACTGTTTTCATTTCAATTTTTTAACTTTCTCCGTACTTCGCACTGCATTAACCTGTATTCCAACTCATCGCAAATCATTGCACCGCGATAATTATTAAAACGGAGGCGTGATGGCTATCGATAATCGGCTTGATCCGCAGCATTTGCTCGCGCTAGCGCAACAGCAAACCGGTCTGCACGCATTCGACGACGCGCCGCTCGAAGAGCCGCTACAAC
>DASXYH010000020.1:0-13228 GCA_036502545.1 Spongiibacteraceae bacterium | reverse complement strand
AATACGTTGATAGTACGGCGCGGTGGTTTTAATGCCCTGCAGACGCATGTCGTCGAGCGCGCGCGAACCGCGATTCAATGTATCTTCCCAGGTCAGGCTCCATACGATTAATTTCAGACACATCGAATCGAAATACGGCGGAATCGTATAGCCGGTGTAAATGGCGGTATCGACGCGCACACCGGGGCCGCCCGGTGCGTAGTAGCGCGAAATTTTGCCGAACGTCGGCAGAAAATTATTTTTCGGATCTTCGGCATTGATACGAAATTGCACCGCAAAGCCACGATGGTGAATATCTTGTTGCCGGTAACCGAGCGGCAGACCGGCGGCGATGCGAATTTGTTCGCGCACGATATCGACACCGGTGATCGCTTCGGTGATCGTATGCTCGACCTGTACGCGCGTATTCATTTCCATGAAATACACTTGATTGCCCGCGAGCAAAAATTCCACGGTGCCGGCATTTTCATAATTCACCGCTTGCGCTGCGCGCACGGCGAGATCGCCGACATAGGCGCGCTGTTCGGGCGTCAATTGTGGCGACGGCGCGATCTCGATTAGTTTTTGATTGCGCCGCTGGATCGAACAATCGCGCTCGAATAAATGAATCGTGTTGCCATGCTTGTCGGCCAGAATCTGCACTTCAATATGCTTCGGATTGACGATGCATTTTTCGAGAAACACATCGGCGCTGCCGAATGCTTTGGTCGCTTCCGAAATCACGCGTTCGAAATTGCGCAACAGTTCTTCTTCGTTATCGCAGCGGCGAATACCGCGGCCACCGCCGCCCGAGGTTGCTTTGAGCATAATCGGATAGCCGATGCGATTCGCTTCGCGCTTGGCTTCTTCGAGATCGGCAAGATTGCCTTCGGTGCCCGGCGTCACCGGCACGCCGGCGGCGAGCATCGCTTTGCGCGCTTCGGTCTTATCGCCCATGCGATGAATGACCGCGGCCGACGGACCGATGAAAATAATGCCGCGCTCGGCGCAAATGCGCGCAATTTCGGGGTTTTCCGACAGGAAACCATAACCGGGGTGTACCGCATCGCAGCCGGTTTCCACCGCCAGATTGACAATGCGATGTGCGTTCAAATAGCCCTGCAACGGATCGTCGCCCACATTGTAGGATTCATCCGCGCGCTTTACGTGCAGCGCGAAGCGATCGGGCTCGGTATAAATCGCCACTGAGCGAATGCTCATTTCAGCGCATGCGCGCACGATGCGCACCGCAATTTCGCCGCGATTGGCGATCAGAATTTTCTTGATCATGGCAGGTCTCGCGCTGTCCGTTTTTTCGGCAATAGGAAGGCTAGTGGATCGACAACAAAAAGAAAAATTGATATTACTATGGTTTTCCATAAGTAATCGCTTATAGCAATGAAGTCGACGTATTTAAACCGCGTTACTCTGCGCCAGATCCAAGTTTTTTTAACGGTCAGCCGCCTCAGCAGTTATTCCAAGGCGGCGGAAGAGCTGGCGCTGACTCAACCCGCCGTCAGTGCGCAGGTGCGCCAGCTGGAAGACGTGGTCGGCGCGCCGGTGTTCGATTACCTCGGCAAGCAACTGTATTTAACGCCGGTGGGCGAGGCGGTACAGCGGGCGGGGCGCGATTTTTTACAGCGTCTGATCGGTCTGGAAATGGAACTGGCTGAACTGCGCGGTCTGATGCAGGGCACGCTTACCATCGCGATTGAGAGCAGCGCGCAATATTTCATGCCGACCGAACTCGCTGAATTTTGCAAAGCTCACCCTGCGGTCGATGTCGCGCTCGAAGTGGTCAATCATCAGGTAGCGCTGCAGCGGCTCAGTGAAAATCTGGATGATTTGGTGGTGATGGGGCAAGTCCCGTCGGAGCGGGCGTTGACCTTCATTCCTTTTCGGGACAACGAGCTGATTGCTGTTTCCGCTGCCAGACACGAGCTGGCTGCGCAGCGTCAGATACCGTTGCTGCGGCTAGCCGATGAGATGCTGCTAATTCGCGAAGCCGGTTCAGGAACGCGCAAAGCGTTCGATGCATTTTGTCAGCAGCAGAGTGTGATTTTTTCGCGACGGCAGCAGCTGGGCTCGCTGGAGGCGATCAAGCAGGGCGTGCGCGGCGACTTAGGTATCGCCGTGCTGCCGCGCGAAGCCTGTGCGCGCGAATTGCGCGACGGCGATCTGGTTGTGCTCGATGTGCGCGATATGCCGCTGCGGCGTTCCTGGTGCGCGGTGTATCCACGCGGAAAAAATCTGACACCGGTAGCGGAGGCATTTCTGCAACACCTGACACAGGAAAGTTAACGAGTACTCAAGAGCCGAGCACAACGCTGATCGGATTGTGATCCGAACTGAAAACACGGCTGACAATGCCGCTTTTATGGTACAACCCGCGATAGAATAAGTGATCGAGCGCGAATCCAAACGAATGGCGTCGGTGATCGTGCGCGAACGCGATCGTATGCAAATCCAAATAATCGATCAGCTCTTGCAGGATACGCTGACGCTTACCGCGCCAGGTATTGAAATCACCGCTGAGAATCAGCGGACCTGTATGCGCCGCAAGCGGTGTCACTATCGCTTGCAACTGACGCTGGAAATGACCGGTGCCGGGCGTGAAGTTGATGGCATGCACGTTCGCCACCAGCAGCGTGTCAGCACGATTCTTGAGTCGATATTCGGTAATCAACGCGGCCTTTGGCAACAGCGTGAATGGTTCGCGGTGGCGGTGCGTGCTGTGATAGATCGTCTCCGCGCGTGCAATCGTCATGACACCGGTGGTGTGGTTGCGGCGGCGAAAGCCCGGCGCAAACGCCCAGCACGCATCCGGCATCACCTGATGCATCGAATGTTCGAGCCTGGCCTCTTGAATTAGCGCGAGATCGGCGTTGTGGGTGAGATGTTGCAGATCGCTTTGCCAATCCTGATTGCCGCCTTTGGCGATATTCCAGCTGACAACGTGAATGTGTTCGGGGTCGAGCGCATGCTGTGGCATCTGAAATCAAACCAGCTATGAATAATTTCAATATAGGGATTGTGTCGGGGATCATCAATGCGACTTGCCGCATTTATTGCGTATTATTCCACGATGTCCTGTTCCAGATTTTCCGGTGGCGGATGTTTCCATTTACGGTTCGACCACATCCATGTTTCGGGTTGGGCGCGAATGGCGCGCTCCAGTGTGACGACGTAGCGCTCCAGAATCGTAAAATCACCTTTGCTGTGCGGCGGCTCGGCCAGCACTTCAAAACGAGCGCGGTAATGCCCGCGGTTCGACTGGGTCATCGCGGCGAATACAACCGGAAATTGCGTCGCTTCGGCAATTTTTTGCGGGCCAAAATAAAACGAGCCGGGGCGGCCGAAGAAGTCGTGCCAATAGCGCTTATCGCGCTTGAACGGCGCTTGATCGGCCAGCATCGCAAACCCGCGGAACTCGCGGCGGCGCCGCAAAATTTCACGACCGGCATCTTTGAATGCAATAGGTCTACCGGAACGCGCGCGCGCCTCGAATATGAAGGCGTCGAAATCGCCGTTGTGTAACGGCTTGTAAACGGCGTCGATAGGGCACTCCATATAGTCGCCGACGACGTGCAGCAGCCATTCCCAGTTGCCCTGATGGCAGGTCAGGAACAGAATCGACTGTTTCCGTTCTTTGTAGGGCAGCAAGACCTCAGGGTTTTCCAGCGTGACTCGCCGTCGGAATTCCTCGCGCGGCATATGGCGCGAGGCAATCATTTCGACACCCAAATCGCACAGATGCCGAAAAACATCGCGCTCGATGGCGAGCCGTTCGCGCGCACTCCGTTCTGGAAAAGCCTGTGCAAGGTTGTCCGCGACGATCGCCCGCCGATAGCGGACGACGTGGTACAAAATAAACGAAAAAACAGCCGATACGCCGTATAGCCATGGCAGTGGCAGCCTTCCGAGCAATCGATAAATAAGCTTCATGAATATCGCTTAGGATTGGAAGGCGGCTATTGTAATGGCTGCCGGGCGAAAGCCAACCGCTGCGGCTGGCGCCTATCCGGGATTGCGTCTATGGTAGGGATATTGCCCGACCGATCCCGGATTACCGATCGAGAATCATGAATGGAAGAGCAACGCCGATTTGCCCGCGCCCAGAGCGGCGCGCTGGTCGAAATGCAACACCCGAGTTTCGGAATTATCGAAATCAAGGCACGCGATCTGTCGGATGGCGGTATTTTCGCGTTGATGGGAAACTACCAGCCGCCGCCGATTGGCACCACCGTGATGGTGCGGATCAAACGCTACACCGGCGTTATCAATCAGCTACCGGTGCCGATGCGCGTGGTGCATCAGCAGCAGGGTGGGGTCGGTCTCGCATTCGTCCGTTAATTTGTCCAGGTGTCGTTTAAACGCAGTAAGTGGTTATGACTGTTGAGTCCATTTCCGTGACGCTATCCGCCGAAGAGGCGCTGCGTGCCGTTCAATTGCGCGAGCTGGAAGAAGCACTGCGCGAGCAGTGGCGGCTCGGCCAAAATATCATGCTGTGCTGGTGCGCGCAGGATGAAGGCATCTATCTGATGGTGGTGCCGCATTATTATCTGGGACAGTTTTCCGCCAGTCTCAGCGACAATGCTCCCACCGATCGTCTCGAATTATTGAATGGTCGTTTTATTCGTCAGCTCGTCGCGCGGCGGCGGTTGATGAGTACCGAGGATTTCTTCAGCACCGCACATCGTCTCGAAATAGAACCGATGTTGATTCTGTCGCCGATCAACGCGAGTTCCGACGAGCAAACGCTGGCGGCGGCCGAAGAGCTCATCAAGCGCTATAGCATCAGCTATGTCGATAACCGTGCGGTCTTGCTGTTCGATATCGTCGATTTTTCGCTGTACGCTCCGTTCGAACAGACCAGCCAGTTGAACAGTCTGTCGTACTCGATGAATTCCGCGCACAATAAATTGTTGAAGAAAAATATCAAAATTGATTTTGCACGCACCACGACCGGCGATGGGTTTTATGTGTGGAATCGCAATCTCGAAACGCGCGCGGGTCTCGATCTGTTTCAATTTATGTTACTCGTGATCGCTGACAATGCGATTGCGCGCCGCAAAGCGCGCGGTAGCAACAGTGTCGTGCCGCTGTTGCGCACCGCATTCCACATCGGTAGTCATTTCGAATTTTATCAAGTTGAAGGCTGTAACCCGACACTGCACAGCTATATTGTTGGCGACGTTACGATCGAATTGGCGCGGATGGTTGAGATCGCCAATCCCGGGCAAATTTTTGTCGGCGATTTTAAAACCATCGTGCCGACTTCGTTGCGCGAAAGCGCGTTTCCAATCGAAGCCGATACGCCGCATTTCGTCGAACGCGTCAGCAAACATCTGGAAAATCTACAGGGGTTGGAATTGTCGGGCGAGCGCATTGAAGCGCTGCATTGCCAGCTCACCGGCGAAACCGGCGTGTCCGCCGGGCAGCAGATACGCCGCTTTCGCATCACCGATAAACACGGTTTGTCGCGCCATGCGTATAACTTGCGCATCAATATTCACACCAGCGGTGGGCGCCGTCCGCTGATTCTCGGTATTCAGGGCTATTACCTGCCGAAACCCGACGCGCGCAAAGGACGGCGTATCGCCGATAACGATGCATTGCTGGCACCGCGCCGCCAACATCGCCCGCGCCTGCTGCCGGAGAAATAGGCCGTGGGCGACATGCAGTTATTCAGTCGCGATGTCACCGGCAAGGTGGATGTCAGCAGCCCCGACAGTGTTTGTGCGGCAGTGCTGACGATTTTACGCAAACGTTATCGCGGTATCGATTTCGCTCCGGTCGAACAATTGTTCGTCGATTTCGCCCGGCTTTATCGCGGTGAATTTCCAGGCTTCTTTGCCTGCGACACGCACTATCACGATATGCAGCACGTACTCGATGTCACGCTCGCCACCACGCGTTTAATCGACGGTTACGAAGCAAGTCAAGTGCGCAGCGAACGTCTGGGAGGCGAACTTGCCATGATCGGTGTGGCGGTCGCGCTATTTCACGATTCCGGCTATATCCGCCGCAAAGGTGATACGCGCCATCAATTCGGCGCCGAGTACACCAAAATTCATGTCAGTCGCAGCGCACGCTTTCTTGCCGATTATCTGCCGACGGCGGGGTTCGCGCGGGCAGCGCCGCTCGCGGTAAAACTCGTGCATTACACCGGTTATGAATTCGATCCGCGCGGCATGAAGTTCCCCGATCCAAAGCAACGGCAACTCGGTGCGTTGATCGGCAGCGCCGATGTAATGGCGCAAATGGCCGATCGCGCCTATTTGCAAAAATGTCGCGATCGATTATTTCGCGAATTCGAACTGGGCGGGCTCACGCGCCAGCGCGATGCGCTCGGGGTTGAGCATGTGCGTTATGCATCGCCGATAGATTTGTTGCGACAGACTCCGGAATTCATCCGCCATACGCTGAACGATCGCCTCGATACATTATTCGGCAGTGTTTACCGCTATTTCGGTATGCATTTCGGCGGCCCCAACCTGTATTTGGAAGCGGTCGAACGCAATCGAAGTTTTCTCGAAAAGCTGCTTGCGCACAGCGACGAGACGCTACTGCACAGCACGCCGCTGCATACGTAAAACTCGCTCGGCTCAAAGTCATTTTCCCTTGTTGAATTCGCCGCTTGCTTCCTGCAAGTGCGATACGTTTATACTAGACGCCATATAACTGGGGGTGAGTATGGCGGTATCACAAGGGTTGGATATCGGAAGGCTGCGCGAATTCACGAGTTTTCGCAATCTTTCCGAAGACGACTTATTGATATTATCGAGCCGTGTACAGATCAAGGAAGTGCGCCGCGGTGATGTACTCTTCAACTGCGGCGACATCGATTCCCAGGAAATTTTTCTGCTCGCAGGCAAGCTGCAGTTGATCGCCGAAGATGGCCGCGAGCGGGTTATCGAAGCGCGCACCACCATGGCCAATTTGCCGATCGCAAAATTGCGTCCGCGCCAATACACCGCTAAAGCTGTTACCAATGTCGAATACTTCAGCGTCGATTGCGATCTGCTCGATTCGCTATTGCAAAACCAAAAAGAGCAGAACGACATTGACGTCGGCTATGGCGTCATCGAAGTCGCACACGATGCCGACGATGAAACCATCGAAATGCTGCACGCCTTTCAGGCCGATCTCGATGCGCGCAAGTTTCGTCTGACCAGTTTGCCCGAAGTCGCAATGAAAATTCGCGGCATGCTCGATAACAACGATGTCAGCGCACGGCAAATTGCCGATGTGGTGAATCGCGATCCGGTGATTGCCGCAAAAATTGTCCGCGCGGCCAACAGTCCGATTTACTTTGGCGCCGCGAAGTGCGAAACCGTGCAGAATGCGATCGTGCGGCTCGGGCTGTTAACCACTAAGCAACTCGTGATCGGTTTTACCTTGCGCGATTTATTCCAGACCAACGTGCCGCTGTTTCATAAGCTGATGACTGAAAGCTGGCAGCAGAGCATGGATGTGGCCGCCATCAGTTTTGTACTTGCGCGCCATACCAAATTGTACGATCCGGAAGAAGCGATGCTCGCCGGTTTGGTGAGCAACATCGGCGTATTATCGGTGTTGAGTTATGCGCAAGGTTATCCGCAATTACTGGAGAACGAATCGCTCCTGCGACAATGGACCGATAAATTGAAAGGCGAAGTCGGTGCGATGGTGCTGGAGAACTGGCAATTTCCCGAGGACATTGTCGAAGCCGCACGTGGTTGTGAAGATTGGACGCGCTGTCCGACCACGCGCGCCGATTTGTGCGATTTGGTTTTAGTCGCAACTTTGCACAGTTATATCGGCAAACGTAAACAGCCACCGCCGCCGCGTATGGATCAGGTTCCCGCCTATCAAAAACTCGCGCTCGGTAAATTGACGCCCGAATTGACGCTGCAAATTTTAGTGGAAGCGAAAGAGCAAATCGCACAGGCAAAGGCGTTGCTCGTCGCTTAATGGTTGTGCCTCCGGTTGTTATTGTCGCAACGAACGATAACGACGAGCGCGCGATCGCGTTAGCGCGGCAATTATCGCTACCCCTCGTTCCTGTCCACGTCGCGCTCTCGCCGGCTTGCATTGCTTATCTTCATTATCGCAACGATCGGCTGCAGCTGTTTCCCGCCGATGCGAAACAGTCCGGCCCCGTATCGGTCGATTTTATTTCGGGTGCCATTACCCATCGACTGCAAGCGGGCGTTGAGTTGATCGTAAAAGCGGTTAAGGGCCGCAATAAATCGGAATTGCGCGTTATCGATGCTACCGCCGGTCTGGGCCGCGACAGTTTTGTACTCGCCGCACGCGGTTTCGATGTCACGATGATCGAACGCAATGCCATTGTGGCGGCGCTGCTTGCGGATGGTTTGCGTCGCGCTCAAGAATCATCGATTGCAGCGATCGTCGAGCGCATGCACTTGCATCGCGGCGACGCAATGAACTTTTGCGCAACGTTGCTGGACGAACAAAGGCCCGACGTGATTTATCTCGATCCTATGTTTGCCGCCACCGAAAAATCGGCACTGGTAAAAAAAGATATGCGGCTCTTCAGGCAGTTGCTCGGCGAAACGGAAAATGACGATATCGAATTGCTACGTTGCGCGCGTGCTACGGCGCGTTTGCGCGTAGTGGTGAAGCGCGCGTCGAAAGCGCATTGTTTTGCCGGGGTCGAACCGGCGTATGCTGTGTGTGGAAAAGCGGTTCGATTCGATATTTATCCAGTTTAAGTATCGCGCCAATTGATCGGGAGCATCGAAATGGCCAAGCAAAAAAACCAAGCGCATGATCAGAACGAAGCATTGAATGGAAAAAATTACGATAAAACGCTGCGCGCACTGCAAATCGAATTGGTAAAAGCGCAACGCGAAATCATTCGCGAGGGCCAGAAAATACTAGTCATTATCGAAGGCCGCGATGCCGCCGGTAAGGATGGTACGATTAAGCGCGTGGTCGAACACATGAGTCCGCGCGAGACGCGCGTTGTGGCGCTGCCGAAACCGTCCGATCGCGATCGCAGTTCCTGGTATTTCCAGCGCTACGTGCAGCAGCTGCCCGCCGGCGGCGAATTCGTGATTTTCAACCGCAGCTGGTACAACCGCGCCGGTGTCGAACGGGTCATGAATTTTTGTTCGAACGAAGAATACGAAGAGTTCATGCATGACGTGCTGCCGTTTGAACATATGCTGGTGAACTCCGGCATCAAGCTGATTAAATATTATCTTGATATCGACAAGGAAGTGCAGCGCGAACGGCTGCGCGAGCGCGGCGACGATCCGCTTAAGCAATGGAAAATCAGTCCGATCGATGAGCTTGCGACCAAATACTGGAAAAAATACAGCGTTGCGCGCGATGCGATGTTCGAACGCACGCACAATCCGATCACGCCGTGGTTTATCGTGTGCGCGAACGATAAAAATGTTGCGCGCATCAACGTTCTGAAGCATCTGCTGTCGCAGCTTTCTTATCCGAAACCGGATCGCAAGCTGGTGCGTCCCGATTCTTCCATTGTATTTGAGTACGGTCCCGCGCATGTCGCCGCAGGTTTGATCGCAAAATAACGTTTGCCAACGCGCTCGCATCGCGCCGCCATTTGCGTTAGGATGCGCGCCCTTACCGCACTGCGGCGCGTTGCGCCATTCAGCAAGATTCCCTATGACCCAATTTGCTTCGCTCGGTTTGTCCGAGCCTTTGCTGCGCGCCGCGCAGGAAAAAGGTTACCAGTTTGCAACGCCGATACAGGCGCAGGCGATTCCGGTCGTGCTGGCGGGACACGATGTGCTCGCCGCCGCGCAAACCGGTACCGGAAAAACCGCAAGTTTTACGCTGCCGCTATTGCAGCTTTTGGCCGCTGGCCCGGCCGCGAAAAATCGCGCCGTGCGCGCACTGGTGCTGACGCCGACGCGCGAGCTCGCGGCGCAAGTGGCCGAAAGCGTTGCGACTTACGGTCAATATCTAACGCTGCGCTCCGCGGTCGTGTTTGGCGGTGTCAGCATCAATCCGCAAATGATGAAATTGCGCGGCGGTGTCGAAATTCTGGTAGCGACGCCGGGTCGTTTACTCGATTTGCAGGGGCAACATGCCGTCGATTTATCGAAAGTCGAAATTCTCGTGCTCGATGAAGCCGATCGCATGCTCGACATGGGATTTATTCACGACATCCGCCGCATTTTAAAATTGCTGCCGCAGCGCCGGCAGAATTTATTATTTTCAGCGACATTTTCCGATGAAATTCGTCAGCTCACGAAAGGGTTGCTGTATAACCCGATCAGCATCGATGTGGCGCCACGCAATGCTGCTGCGACATTAGTGGAGCAAACGGTTTATCAAGTCGATAAAACCGATAAGGCCGATGTGCTGAGTTATTTAATTCAGAGTGGCGGCTGGGAACAAGTGCTCGTATTTACGCGTACAAAGCACGGCGCCAATAAACTCGCGCAGCAATTGGAACGCGATGGCATTACCTCGGCGGCGATTCACGGCAATAAAAGTCAGGGCGCGCGCACGCGTGCGTTGGCCGATTTTAAACAAGGCGAAGTGCGCGTGTTGGTTGCCACCGATATCGCCGCGCGCGGACTCGATATCGAACAATTGCCGCACGTCGTGAATTACGAATTGCCGAATGTGCCCGAGGATTATGTGCATCGCATCGGCCGCACCGGCCGCGCCGGCGCCAGCGGCGAAGCGATTTCGTTGGTCAGCCCCGAAGAGCGCAAACTGCAACTCGATATCGAGCGCGTGCTGAAACGCAAACTCGATATACAGCCGGTACCGTATTTTGAACCCGGTGCAAAAAAACCGATGCAACCACTCGATGACGATAAGCCGCGCAAAACTGCCGCACCGGCGCGCACATCTTCGCCGCATAATTCCAATTCGAATTCACCGCGCAAGCCGCAGCAAGAGCGCAACCGCACTCATGCGAATCGCGGTACAACGGAAAGAAGAACGGCGGGCGGCGAACCCGCCGCGAAAAATGCACCCAGGCGTCGTCGGCCGCGACCGAGCCCTTCGCATACACGTTGATTATTTTTTCAAGATAACGTGCCATGCACCGAGTTTTTCGGCATAGCGCATACCCGCGTGTGCAGGACTCGTCGAGGGCAGTGCAAAATATTCGATGCTGTGAAATTCGGCCGCTAACTGTGGTGCGATATGGCGGCGATAAAGCTGTGCCGCTTTGCCGCCATTGAAGCAAACGCGGCGCAGCGTTGGATTGGCGCGCAACAGCGCGGAAATATCGTTTGGCACTGCGGAGTTCGCTTCGATATCCGCATCCAAACTGCTTTTGCGCACGCAGAATTTCAGCACATCCCATACCGCTATTTGCGCTTGCATTAATTGCTCAACGCGCGTTTCGTAACGATCATTGGGATCGATATGCAACAACTCGCCGATGATTCGCCAAAAAGCGTTGCGCGGATGCGCATAATATTGGTGCTGCGTCAGTGATATTTTTCCCGGCATCGTGCCGAGAATTAAAACGCGCGGTTGCGCTCCGCAAATCGGCGTGAAGCTTTGCAGAATCGTCATCGCGGTATTTATTGATCGGCCTGCTCGCGTTCGCGCTGCGCACCCTGTTCAACAACACCTTCAACGGCTTTGGCTTTGTTCAACGCATCGAGTTGAGCCTGCGGAATCACGCCGCTTGCTTGCGGCGCAGGAGGCTCGGGCGCTTTTTTAGGCGAACAGCCGATAACCGAAACTACTGTAGCGACGATTACTGCAATGCAAATGACACGCATGATAGGTCTCCCAGTTACGCGAGTTAAAACGGCAGTGGCGTTTTGGTGACGGCAACCGCACCGATATAAAAGAATGTTGCAATCGCGAGCAGATAAGCGGTGATTCTAACCGGCTGTGTTTTGGCGATACGCATCGTCACGATCCCCAAGAAAATATAGACGAGCAAACCGATTAATTTCGCGGTGAGCCAGCCGTTGACGAAGGGATATTGTTGAATCGTGAACATCAATCCGACTGCGCTGAGCAGCAGTAGCGTATCGATGATATGCGGCAGAATTCGAATCCATTTCCGTTGCAAAATAGCGGAATTGCCGATACGCAATGCACCGCGAATGATAAAGCCGATAATCGAAATCGCGGCACACAGCATGTGAACGTGTTTGAGGGCGAAATACATTTTTTTAATTCTCCGAAATTATTGTTTCTACGGTGCAGATCAGTTGGCCTTTGGCGAGCCGCGCGCGTACGGTAGCGCCGACCTGTGTGTCGTCGGCTTTGCGCAACACGTGATTGTCGTCGGTACTGACGATGGCGTAGCCGCGTTGCAATGTTGCGAGCGGACTTACGCTGTTTAATAGTTGCGCGAATCTCTGCAACTGGTGATCGCGATTTTGTAGCGTTCGCTGCGCAACTGCTCCAAGCTGCCTCTGTAGAAATTGCAATTGCACGCGCAATTGTTTGAGTTGACGGCCCGGATGTTGATGTTGCAGTCGCGCTTGTAGCAATTGCAATTTGCGCGCGTCGTCGCGGTGATTGCGTTTCAGCGTTTTGATCAGTCGCAATTCCAGCTCATCGAGGCGTAGCGACCATTGCCGCAACCGTTGTCCCGGATGCTGTAAGTGCCGGCGCTGCCGTTCGATCTGCTGACGTTTCTGCGCAAGCAAACGCTGCCAGCTCGCGAGCAAGCGCTGTCGCCAGCCGAGCAATTGCTGCAGCTGTTGCTGCCAGTCGCGACTTAACAATTCGGCGGCGGCGGAGGGCGTTGGCGCGCGCAGGTCGGCGACAAAATCCGCGATCGTAAAATCGACTTCATGGCCAACGGCGCTGACGACCGGTAATTTGCTGGCGAAAATTGCGCGTGCGACTTTTTCGTCGTTAAAGGCCCATAGGTCTTCGAGCGAACCGCCACCGCGTCCGAGCAAAACGACATCGAAAGATTGCCGGCCCGACGCCGCCAATTTATTCGCCGTAGCGATCGCTTGCACGATAGCCGTCGGCGCGTGTTCGCCCTGCACGGGGACCGGAATCAACGTGACGCGAATGCACGGTGAGCGCCGCTGCAGCACGGTCAAAATATCGCGAATCGCAGCTCCCGTTGGTGAGGTAATCACGGCGATATGAGCGATATCGTCCGGCAATTTTTGTTTGCGCGCGGGGTCAAACAGACCTTCGATTTGCAGCTTTTGTTTGAGTAATTCGAATTGCGCGGCGAGCAGCCCTTCACCGGCCGGCAGCATATCTTCGACGATCAACTGATATTCGCCGCGCGCTTCGTAGAGACTGATCGCGCCTT
>DASXYH010000019.1:0-2834 GCA_036502545.1 Spongiibacteraceae bacterium | reverse complement strand
ACTCGCCTGGCTGCGCCTATTGACGAGCGGAGTACAATCGAACCACCAAACTCCCATAGGCCGATCATGACCGCCGAATTATTCCATCCCGCCGTCAATGCATGGCTCACAAACACTTTCGGCAGCGCGACTCCGGCGCAGGCGCAGGCGTGGCCCGCGATCAAGTCGGGCCGCGATGTGTTGATCGCCGCGCCGACCGGTTCCGGTAAAACGCTGGCCGCGTTTATGAGCGCGCTCGACACATTGGTGCGCGCCGGCCAGAGCGCGCCGCTGCCCGATAAAACCACAGTGCTGTACATCTCGCCGCTGAAGGCGTTGTCGAACGATATTCAGCGCAATCTCGAACAGCCGCTCGAAGGCATTCGCGATGAATTGCGTAAACGCGGCGATACCGACGTTGTTATTCGCACATTGGTGCGCACCGGCGATACCTCGCAGGCCGAGCGCGCGTTGATGCGCAAACTCGCGCCGCATATTGTCATCACCACGCCCGAATCGTTTTATGTGCTGCTCGGTTCGCAATCGGGTCGCGACATGCTCGCGCATGTGCGCACGGTAATTGTCGATGAAATTCACGCGGTGGTCGGCAGCAAGCGCGGCAGTCATCTCGCGTTATCGCTAGAACGTTTGCAGGCGTTGTGTGCGCAACCATTGCAGCGTATTGGTTTGTCGGCAACGCAAAAGCCGATCGAAACCGTCGCGAAATTTTTAATCGGCGCGAAATGCAAATTGCGCGATTGCACGATTGTCGACAGCGGCCACACACGTGAGCGCGATTTGCAAATTGCATTGCCGCCGTCGCCGCTCGAAGCGGTGATGTCGAATGAAGTGTGGGAGCAACTCTACGATCAACTCGCGACGCTGGTGCACGCGCATCGTACCACGTTGATTTTTGTCAACACGCGCCGTCACGCCGAGCGTGTCGCGCGGCATTTGTCCGAACGCATCGGCACCGAATTCGTCACCGCGCATCACGGCAGTTTGTCGAAGGAGCGCCGCTTCGATGCCGAGCAGCGTTTGAAAGCGGGACAATTGAAAGCGTTAGTCGCCACCGCATCGCTCGAACTCGGTATCGATATCGGCGACGTGAATCTCGTTTGCCAGATCGGTTCGTGCCGCTCGATCGCGACATTTTTGCAGCGCGCCGGTCGCGCCGGTCACTCGGTCGGCGGTTTACCGAAGGCGCGTTTATTTCCGCTGTCGCGCGATGAGTTGGCCGAATGCATTGCGCTGCTCGATGCGGTGCGACGCGGCGAGCTCGATCATTTGATTATTCCGGAACAACCGCGCGATGTGCTGGCGCAACAAATTGTCGCGGAAGTTGCCGCGCGCGAATGGAACGAAGATGAATTGTTCGAGCTGGTGCGTGGCGCGTATCCGTATCGGAATTTGCGACGTGCTGATTTCGATGAAACCGTGCAATTGCTCGCCGCTGGTTTCGGCGCGAAACGCGGTCATCTGCGGCAATATATTCATCACGACGCCGTACATAAACAATTGCGCGAGCGGCGTGGCGCGCGTTTAACTGCGCTGACCTCGGGCGGTACGATTCCCGATAACGCCGATTACAATGTCGTGCTCGAACCCGAAGGACTTATCGTCGGCACCGTCAACGAAGATTTCGCCGTCGAGAGTTTGGCCGGCGATATTTTTCAGCTCGGCAACACGTCGTATCGTATCGTGCGCGTCGAAGCCGGCCGCGTGCGCGTGCAGGACGCGAAAGGCATGCTGCCATCGATTCCATTCTGGCTCGGCGAAGCGCCGGGGCGCAGCGATGAATTATCGCAATCCGTGTCGCGTTTGCGGCATATGCTCGAAACGCAAAACGACAGTGCACAAAGCGTGCAATGGTTGCGCGATGAAGTCGGCATTGATGCGATCGCCGCGCAGCAACTCGTCGATTATTTATCCGCGGCGAAAATGGCGCTCGGCGCATTGCCGACGCAGGACCGAATTGTTTTTGAACGCTTCTTCGATGAAACCGGCGGCATGCAGTTGGTAATTCACGCGCCGTTCGGCAGCCGCATCAATCGCGCGTGGGGTTTGGCGCTGCGCAAACGTTTCTGCCGCAAATTCGATATCGAATTGCAGGCGGCGGCGACCGAAGATTCGATCATCATTTCGCTCAGCACCAGTCACAGTTTTCCGCTCGAAGAGGTCGCGCATTATCTGCATTCAAGAACGGTGCGCGATATTCTGGTGCAGGCGCTGCTTGATGCGCCGATGTTCGCCGCGCGCTGGCGCTGGAACACGACGATTGCGCTGGCAATTCCGCGTTTTCGCGGCGGCAAAAAAACGCCGCCGCAATTGCAGCGCATGTATGCGGAAGATTTGTTATGCGATGTATTTCCCGATCAGATCGCGTGCGCGGAAAATCTCGCCGGCCCGCGCGAAATTCCCGATCATCCATTGGTGCAGCAGACGATCGACGATTGTCTCGAAGAGGCGATGGATATCGATGGTTTGATTGCGCTGTTAAAAAGAATCGAAACGAAAAAAATTGAAATCATTGCGCGTGATCTCACCGAACCTTCACCTTTGGCGTTGCAAGTGTTGGCGGCGCGGCCGTATCAATATCTCGATGATGCGCCGCTCGAAGAACGCCGCACGCAGGCGGTGATGAGTCGGCGCTGGCTCGATCCCGCGAGTGCGAACGATCTCGGCCAGCTCGACGCGCAGGCAATCGAACGTGCGCGCGGCGAGGCATTTCCCGATGCGAGTAATGCCGATGAATTGCACGATGCGTTGATGTGGTGTGGATTTTTAACCGAAGAAGAAATCAGCGCGAATCAAAATTGGTTGCGTTTGATCAGCGAATTAAGCAGTGATCGGCG
>DASXYH010000018.1:0-5619 GCA_036502545.1 Spongiibacteraceae bacterium | reverse complement strand
ACATCGAATGCGGATAGCAATGAATGTTTTACGCCGATAGCAATACTTGGGCACGGCAACTGTTGCAGCCACGAATGAATGCGTTGTTGCTCTTCGTGATTCAATGCGATTGAATCATTTTGCAAATTTACCAGCAGGAAGTGCCGCGCTCCGAACGGTGAAAAGTCTTCCACCAGCGCGGGACCTTGGGCAAGTTCACATAATTCAGCAAGAGTGAAAGCGGTTGCAGTGACGTTCATGGGGCAATGGTGCCATTTTTACGCAACGCGCAACAATTCCAATCTGTTTTTTGCCGTACAAACGGTTCACATTAAATATTTTTAATAGGTTCAACGCGTTATTTGAGCTAAATATCGATCAATTTTACGCGGGTGGTCCACAAGAGTCGGTATATTCTGTTAAATTATGCGCCGCCAAAAGCTCCTGTCGAAGCTCAAGAGTTGAAGTTCGAAGTAGAGCCAATATCAGAGCCCAATCAAAGTAAAGTAGAGCCGAATAATAGTAATTTTGTGACCAAATAAGTAACTGTGAGAGGTGATAACCGTGGCCGGCGTATTGCAAGGTTTGCGAGTATTGGATTTATCGTGGGGCGTGGCTGGGCCGATGACGGCGATGCTGCTTGGAGATCAGGGCGCGGATGTCATCAAGATCGAGCCGCCCGGAGGCGACCCGTTCCGCAGCCAGCTCGGCTATAAGGTGTGGCAGCGCGGCAAGCGCAGCGCTGAATTCAATCTGAAAGATGCGGCCGATCTCGAATCGTTTCTGGCGCTCGCCAAGCATGCCGACATTTTGATCGAAAGCTTCGCGCCAGGCGTGATGCAGAAATTGAAAATCGATTTCGACACATTGCACGCGCTCAATCCGCGCCTGATTTACTGCTCGATTACCGCGTATGGCCGCAATAATAAACACTCCGATCGTCCCGGTTACGATGCGCTGGTGGCGGCGCGCGCCGGTGTGCAGTGGGAACAGCGCGGCTGGCCCGAAGGGGCGATCAATCACATGTGCGGCCGCCCCGATCCGTTTCCGGATCTGGAAATAAATTACGATCTGATTCAGGGCCCAGCGCGTCCGGGACCGTTGTTCTCCGCTTCGCACTGGCCGAGCCTGGGCGCTTTTTTTGCTGCGTCGACTGCGATCAGCGCGGCGTTGCGCACGCGTGAAGTGACCGGTCATGGCCAGTTGGTCGAAACTTCGCTGTTGCAAGGCGCGCTCGCCGGCATGAGCGGCGTCGGTCAGCGTGTGGAAAATCCCGATGCGCCGATGTTCGATAGCTGGGTGCTCGGCGCCAAATCATCGAAGGGCCATTTCGAGTGCGCCGATGGCCGCTGGATTCAAAACTGGGTACCGAACCCGCGCTTCATCACGACGGCTGCGGCCGGTGACACGATAAATTCAAGCCCCGATCTCAGCGTGCACAACGATCCGGATCGTTTCGGCATGGGACCCGAAGAAATTCTTGTGATGACGCACTACCAGCCGATTCTGGCCGAGCACGTAAAAAAATTCACCGCGCAAGAGTGGACCGAGGCGGCGGCAACGGCAGGTGTGACGATTCAACCGGTGCGCTCTCCCGAGGAGGCGCTTGCCGATCCCTTACTCGTCAAGGACGGTTGCGTCATTGAAATCAACGATCCAGAATTAGGTCCGATTCGCCAGGTCGGCATCACCTATAAGCTGGAAAAAAATCCGGTCACGATTACGCGTCCGGCCCCGCATCACGGCCAGCATACGGCCGAAGTGAAAGCCGAAGCGAAGGCGCTGAAAGACAAACCCGCACTGCCGCCGAAAGCGGGCAAAAAATTGAAGCGCCCGCTCGAAGGCGTTCGTGTGCTCGATTTCGGTTTGGCGATTGCGGGCCCTTTTGGCACGCAATTGCTGTCCGATCTCGGCGCCGATGTCATCAAGATCAATGCACTGTACGACATGTATTGGCACAGCAGCCATATCGCTTACACCGCCAATCATGGCAAGCGCAGTTTCGCGGTGAACATGAAAGATCCGCGCGGCATGAAGATCGTGTTAGATCTGGTGAAGAGTGCCGATGTGATTCAGCACAACATGCGCTACGACGCGGCCGAACGGCTCGGCATCGATTACGAGAGTTTAAAAAAGGTCAATCCGAAACTGGTTTACTGCCATACGCGCGGTTTTGAAACCGGTCCGCGCATGCTGTTGCCGGGCAACGATCAGACCGGCGCCTGCTTGAGCGGTATTCAGTACGAAGACGGCGGTATGGCTGACGGCGGCAAACCGATTTGGTCATTCACGTCGTTCGGCGATACCGGCAATGGCTTTTTGTCGGCGGTGGCGATATTGCAGGCGCTGTATCATCGTGAGAAAACCGGCGAAGGCCAGTTCTGCGATACCTCAATCATCAATGCCTGTCTGCTGAATACTTCCTATGCTATTGCACGTCCGGATGGCAGTGGCTTCGAGCGGCCGCACCTCGACGGTTTGCAGCTCGGTTTCAATGCACTGACACGTCTTTACGAAACGCAAAAAGGCTGGCTCTGCCTGGTCGCTGTCACTGAGGAGCATTGGGATGAGCTTTGTTTGACGCTCGCTATCGAAGGGTTGAATACTGACTCTCGATTCGCGACAGTAGCTGCGCGCAAACAAAATGATAAGGCTTTGGCGGAGCGGTTGGCTGCAGAGTTCTCGCGTCGTCCCGCCGCGGAATGGTGCAAGCTGTTGGATAAAGCCGGCGTGCCCTGCGAAGTTTCCGACGATCAATTCACGTTGCATATGCATGACGATCCCGAACTGAAAGAACGCGGCTGGGTGAAATCGTATCGGCATCCGGTGGTCGGCAAACTCGATCAGATCGGACTGCTGTTCGATCTATCGGAAACGCCGGGCAGTATTCAAAGTCCGCCGTTACTGGTGGGGCAACATTCGCGTGAAATTATGCAGAGTCTGGGTTACACCGACGAGCAAATCGAACAGGCCTGCACGGATGGCTATGTCCTGGCGTTGGCATCAATAGAAGGGCAAAAGCTCGATCCTTCGTTCGTGATGGGCCGGAAATAATTGTTTCCGGTCTGTCATCGCTCGTGTAAGCGAGCTTTCAGCTGAGGTATGGTTGTGCGCGATCAGGATTTTTTTTGGGAAGGCGTCAAGAACCAGCAATTATTGATTCAACAGTGCAGCGATTGCGACACATTGCGCCAACCGCCTGGGCCGATGTGTCCTAATTGCCAGTCATTGCGCTGGCAGCCGAAACAATCTTCGGGACGCGGTAAAGTCTATTCGTGGATCGTTTCCAAGCACCCGAGCATGCCGGATTCGGATGCGCGCATCGTCGCGCTAATCGATCTCGAAGAGGGTGTGCGCATGGTGTCGAACTTGCGCGATGTCGAATTGGCCGCCATCTATGAGGCGATGCCGGTGGAATTATTTTTCGACGCTGATTACGGCTTGCCGCAATTTCGTCCGGTAGGAGTTCAGGCATGATTCCACTCAATAACACCGCCATCGTCGGCATCGGCCAAACCGAATTCTCGAAAAACTCCGGGCGCAGCGAATTGCAATTGGCGGCTGAAGCCAGCAAAGCAGCAATTCTCGACGCGGGATTAATGCCGGCGGATATCGAGGGCATGGTGACCTTCACCTTCGATACCAACGATGAATTGCAGCTGCAGCGCAGCTTGGGAATTCCGGTTCTAAAGTGGACATCGCGCGGGCCGTTCGGCGGCGGCGGCGCCAGCGCGACGGTGCAGATGGCCGCCGCCGCGGTGGCTTCAGGCGCGGCCAAAGCCGTATTGGTCTATCGCGCCTTCAACGAGCGCTCCGGCAAACGTTTTGGACAGCCCGGCGATCACGGCATTCAATTTCCCGATATCCACTTTTCGTTCGGCCTTGATACGCCGGCAAAAATTTATGCGCTTTGGTATCAGCGTTACATGCACAAATACGGCGTGACCAACGAAGATCTCGGCCGTTACGTTGTCGTGGCGCGCGAGCATGCGGCGACCAACCCAGCGGCGTGGTTTTATCAAAAACCGATCACGCTTGCAGATCATCAAAACTCACGCTGGATCGTCGAACCTATGCTGCGCCTGCTCGATTGCTGCCAGGAAAGCGATGGCGGCGTGGCATTTGTGGTCACCTCCGCCGAGCGTGCGCGCGATCTGCCGCAGCCCGGCGTGCGCATCGAAGCCGCTGCGCAATCGCAAGTCATCGGCGGTGATATCCTGTTCGATTATTACCGCAACGATCTCGCCGATTTTGATGAATTGCGCGATGTGGCCGATCAATTGTGGCGCCAATCCGGTTTGACGCCGGACGATATTGACGTCGCCATGCTGTATGAAAACTTCAGCCCGGTTGTATTGATGATGCTGGAAGGCTTAGGCTTCTGCAAACCGGGCGAGGCGAAAGATTTTATCAAGGACGGCCAAATTCGCCTCGACGGAAAATTGCCGGTGAACACCAACGGCGGCCTGCTCGGCGAAGGCTACATCCACGGCGTCAACAATGTGCTCGAAGGCGTGCGTCAGATTCGCGGCACCGCGGCGAATCAAATCAAAGGCGCCGAGCATGTACTAGTATCTGCGGGCCGCAGCGCGGCGATTCTCGGCAAGCTCTGAGGCAGCGGTATTCCACGCAACATGGATATTACTTTGTTAGTATTGCAAAATACCGTCTATGCCATTTTTGCTCCAGCTACAACGCAGTTATTCAGCGCCTAAATATCTGAAGCGATTGGCAAGTTCGTTGTTAATTTGTCCGTTAATTTATTAAGAGTATGGTTATGAAAACTTTGAAAGCAGGTATGCGTTTGAAAAGTGCAGTATGCGATACCGAATTAATGGTGATTCGGGCCCCCTCGGCAGATGCGGTAGATATTCGTTGCGGCGGCGCGCCGATGCTCGCGACCGGCGAAAGCGCGCAAGCTGAACTCGATCCGCAGTTTGCACAAGGCACGTTGATTGGTAAACGCTATGTCGATAAACAAGAGCGTTTTGAATTGCTGTGCACCAAAGGCGGTAAAGGCGGTGTCACGATAGATGGCGAAGTACTCGAAGTAAAAATCGCCAAAGCGTTGCCCTCGTCGGATTAATTGTCCTCATCAGCGGAAAGTTGCCTGCAATGAATCTCGTAATGTTGTTAGAAATGGCGGCAGAAGCGTTTCCCGAACGCGTCGCCGTCAGCGCCGAAAATAAAAATTATACCTATGGACAATTATTGCGCGCGGCCTGGGCTGCCGCGGCACAGTTTCGTGAGAGCGGATGTCGCTATGTCGCACTGCTCGACACCAGCAGCGTCGCCGTACCGATCGCTATTTTTGGCGCGGCGTTCGCGGGCATTCCTTACGTACCACTGAATTACCGCTTGACCAAGCCCGAACTCGATGAATTGCTCGCGCGTATCGCCCCTGCCTATTTGATTGCCAGCGATGAATATATTCGACCGTTGCAGTGTCCTGCCGCTGTGCAAAGTGTTTTGCGCCCAGAGTTTTTGCAACGCGTAATAGATATCGATGCCGTGCCAATCGCGCCGGAATCGCAGCCGGAAGATATCGCCATTCAATTATTCACCAGCGGCACAACGGGCAAGCCAAAAGCCGCGGTGTTGCGCCATGAAAATTTGATGTCGTATATTTTGGGCACGGTT
>DASXYH010000017.1:0-10491 GCA_036502545.1 Spongiibacteraceae bacterium | reverse complement strand
GCATGTTCAACAACGCGCTGCGAGCAACTGCTGCTCGATTGCCAACCAATCGACGTCGTCGTCAGCGATCATTTCGACGGCGCTACTAATAGCGCCGTCGATTTCGTTGACGGCAAGCACACCGTCATCGGCGTTGAAAATATAACCGCCGCGATCGGTTTGCAGCACGCCTTTCATGCGGCGCACGTTCAATCCACTCATCAAACTCAACAAGCGTTGAAAATTAAAGCGCGTATCCGCGGCGAATAACCAGCCGCAACTGGAGTAATCGTCGTTACAGTGCTCGCGGCGCGCGAATGGCGTGCCGGGCAGCAACACAATCGGCGGCGGCGCCGTCGACAAACCAGATAGCAACGGCATCGATAACGACGTATTGACCTGCGTCAACGCAGGAGTCGTCGCAATGCGCGGTGCGGCATGCGCGCAATCGAACCAACTTAAATCGAAATGACCGTGCGCCACCCAACCGATATGTTTTTTCTGCAACTGCTGCGCGAAAAAATTGCGGAACAAGCGCTCGTCTTCTTCATTGCATAAATCGGTTTTATTCGCGACGACGATATCGGCGACGCGTAGCTGCTCGCTAAAAATGGAATTATCGAGATAGCGCGGCTCGCGCATTTTTCGCGGATCGATCAGGCACAACACCGCGCGCAAATCGAGCACATCAAGATAATATTCACCGCGCAGTGTATCGATAATTTCCCGCGGGTGACCGAGACCGCTGGGCTCGATCAACAAACGATCCGGCCGCACTTTGGCGATCAAATTATTGAGCGCAACTTTCATTGGCAAATCGGCAACGCAGCACATGCAGCCGCCGGCCACCTCGCGAATTTCCGCGCCGCTGCTCGCGAGAATCGCGCCGTCGATACCGATTTCACCGAATTCATTGACCAGCACCGCCCATTTTTCCGCAGCGGGTTTACGCCGCAACGCATCGAGAATAGCCGTGGTTTTACCAGCGCCGAGAAAGCCGGTGACGATGTTGGTGGGGATGAGTTTCGGCATGAATCGCGACAACCAATGAATCGGCCGCAATTATTACCGCGCATGCCGAAATGCCGCAAGTTATCGCGGCAATTAGCGACAATAGAATAAAAAAGCGGGCATAAAGCCCGCCTCTGCAAATAAAAAAACAGTTTTGAGAAATAGCTGCGCGCTTATACCAGTGCTGATAAGCGTACATCGGCGCCAAGTACGCGCAACAAGCGGCCGTCCGGCGCGAATATCGGCGCCGAAACAGTAAAACAAAACGCATCGGTTGCGGCCGAGCGATATACCGGCGACACATAACTGTGCAGACGTTCGGCAACCGCGCGAAACCACTGCCGCTGCGACCAATCGACGCCGCGCCGCGTTCCCTGCTGTGCTTGCTTAATATCACTTGCGACGATGTTTTCGCTCATTTGACGACCATCCGCGCCCACCAGATAAAGCAGTTCGAAACGCTTATCGAGCGTCAGTGCGCGCTGCATCGAGCGCTCCGCACGATCGATCGAGTCCGCTAATTCCGCCTGCGCCGCCAGCTGCTCGACCATACGTTGCGCATCGCTGTGCAGATCGATACGGAAACCGCCGAGACCATCTAACAATTTATCGCTGTCGCCGCGCACCGCCTCGCCGTGACGACGCACCTGGGCGGCCTTCTTCAGCAATTCACTGGAGACCTGCGCGACGCGTTGCACATCGTTGTTGACCATGTGCACTGCGGTGCCGATCTGCTCCGTGCCCGCCGCGATGACATCGACTTTTTGATCGAGCTGCTGCATTGCCGCCGATACGCTTTGCAGTTCGCGGCCCATGCGCTCCATACCGGCGCGACCCGCTGCAACCACTTCGCCCATCACCGTGCTCGCGCTGCTGAGATGCGTCACGTCGCCCCGAAAACCATCGACAATACCGTAGACGCGATCGGTTGCCTCGGTGGTGTGATGCGCGAGTTTGCGCACTTCATCGGCGACCACAGCGAAACCGCGGCCCTGATTGCCGGCGCGCGCAGCTTCGATCGCAGCATTCAATGCCAGCAAATTTATTTGCTTGGAGATATTGGCGATCACACCGATCACCTGCACCACTTCTTCCAATTGATTTTCGAGACGACGAATAGCGCCGGTCAATTCGACTTCACTTGCATTAATCGCCTCGACCTGCTGCACGACAACTTTGCTTTCATCCTCGCAATGGCGAATGGCCGCGGCGACCTGATTCGATAAATCCGCGACCTCTTGCGCGCGCGGCACCAACTCCGCATCGAGCGTCGTCGTCACTTCTTCGCTGGCGCTGGCAATCAGCGCCGATGCATCCGCCAACTCGCCGCCACCGCGCTCAGTATCGCCGGCAATTTGCACAAGTTGTGGCGCATGCGCGGCAATGGCAACCGCTGCCGCGACGCTGAGACTGATGCGTTGCTGCAGGGCCGACAAAAAATTGTTGAAATGCTGATGTTGTTGAGCGTTGTCGAAGCGAAACGTCAAATTCATTTCTTCGAGTGCTCGTTTGAATTGTGCATTACTGCTGTTGCTATGCTCGCGCGTACCGCCAAACCAAGCCACTATCGATACCTCAAAAATTACGGGACAGTTTCAGTCTGCAATTGAAGTGCCAGCGAAAAAACTATTAATCGCAGGCAAATCGCCAAATTAAATATCTACGCGCACCAGCGCGGTACACTGCGGAAATAAGGTGCACTCAAATAAAACTAAAGACTTTAATTAAATGAATTTTGTAAATGGTACGCTGTAGCAGAGCATGAGGCGCCGGAGGGGGTTCTCTTTTTCAGGACAAGAAGGTGATCTTATCGAAGGTGCGGTGCCATTCGTCATCGGAGAAGTCGTCGAGTTCTGCTAGGCCGATTACACCGAAGCGACTTGAATGCTCGCCACAGTAGTCCTGAAAAAGAGAACCCCCTCCGGCGCCAACCCGCTGCGAGATCGGTGCACTAATAAAAAAAACGAAAACACGTAATCGAAATTAACTTAATTATGTTGCGGCAATATGTTTTGCTGCCAAATAGGCAAATGTCATCGCCGGCCCGAGGGTGGAACCGGGACCGGGATACGTGACAAGTAAACCTGCCGCCGTATTTCCCACAGCGTAGAGTCCCGCGATCGGCACGCCATCGATGTCACGTACTTGCGCGTTAGCATCGGTCACCAAACCGCCGCTGGTGCCGAAATCGCCGAGTTCGGTGCGCACGGCATAAAACGGCGGCGTTGCGATCGGCGCCAAACACGGATTCGGCGTCACGCGCGGATCGCCATAGTAACGATCGTACAGCGAGCCGCCGCGACCGAATTCGAGATCCTTACCGGTTTTCGCGTACTCATTCATGTTTGCAATCGTCCGCTCCAGTCCTGCGACGTTCACGCCGATTTTGCACGCGAGCACGGCGATCGATTCGCCTTTGGCGAAAAAACCCGATTCGCTATAGGCGCGCGGCAGCGTCCAATCGGGACGAAAAGTGGAATTCAGCAACGGGCCGATAAAATAATTGCGGCGATAATTCGCATCGAAAATCATATACGCGGGCGATGAAGGATTTTCCGGCGAATGTTTCGCGAACGCCTCTTTCATGTAAGTCATATAATTCTGCGATTCATTGCCGATACGCTTGCCATTCACATTGACAACGCAATTGCCCGGCAGCGACTTTTCCACGATTGCCAGATGCGGCAACTGCTGTCCCGGAATCACCAGCGTCGTGCACCACCACGCGCTATCCATGCTGCGCGTCGCCGCGCCGATGCGCTGCGCCGCCCAGATCGCATCGCCCTGATTGGTATCGGCACCCGCGCTCCACGTTGCCGCGGTCGGTTTCGGCAAATAGCGTTCGCGCGCCTGCTGATTTTTTTCGAAACCGCCGGCGGCGAGCACAACGCCGCGTTCGGCGCGAATATTCATGCGCTGCCCCGCGCGCTCGACTACCGCACCGACAATGCGATCGTTCTCTTGAATTAAATCAATTAAGCCCGTATGCAGCCACAACGGTAACTTGCGATCGAGCATCGATTTACGCAAGCGCGCAATGCCGGCGGCACCGCAGGCCAGGCGGCGACCGATCGAACTTTTAAAGCGCCATGGAAAATCGGTCGCATAATTCACGAACATTTTTGCCAGCAGTTGGCGCCAGCCCGGCAATTGACCGATGAGCACGCGCGCTTCTTTTTGCGAAATAGTAATTTTGCCGAATAAGCGCATCATCGGATGACCGAGCATCAATGCATCGGCTTCGTCGCCGAGTTCATCGAGCATGAATGGCTCGGGTTCGAGCGAACGATGGCCGGATTTCGCGCCGGGATTGAAAGAGAAATAATCCGGATAATATTCGAGCGATTCGTAGCGCACGCGCGTGCGGTCGTGCAAAAAACGCAGCATTTCCGGCGCGGCTTGCAGATATAAATCGATCAATGCCGGATCGGTCTGCTGCATCGGCAGAGTGCTGTGCAAATACGCGCGCGCTTCTTCAATTGAATCTTGCGCACCGGCCGCTTGCGCATAATGATTGCACGGAATCCAGATGCCGCCGCCGGAATACGAGCTGGTGCCGCCGTACTTGGCGCCCTTCTCGATCACGAGTACGTTTTCGACGCCCATTTCATAAAGACACAACGCAGCGGTGAGACCGCCGTTGCCGGAGCCGGCGATCAATACATCGACAGAATGATCCCATTGCATATGAGCGCTCGCATCGGCTGGAGTGCGGAACTGTTGTTATCGCGGCGCATAAATAACGCACCTACATTCCAGGCACATTAGACTATAAGCGTAGGATCGTATCTATCATCCGTTTGAGTGAGAATTTTTAAATTTCGGGTTTAACATCGGGGAAACGGTTCGAAATAAAATGCGAAATGCTCGCACAATGTAGCGGGATCGACGCCAAAATCATTTTTCAAATCGTAAATGACGCGACCTGCGATATCGTTGCAATGATGTGGCGGGCTCGCCCAGAGCCGGCTTATTCGGTTGCTTTAATCAATATTTGCACGCGTGTCGCCGTATCGGCCGACATCGGCGCCGCCAATACCGCGGCGATCGAATCTTCGATGACGTTGACGAACAATTCGGTATCGATCGCCGGATCATCCGTCTTTGTCGCATCGAGCATTTGCGAATGATCGGCGAGGCCGTGATACAACAGCATGGCCGCCAGTAATATGCGTTGCCGAATAATAGGTTCCGGCAATCCCAGATGCAAAATCGTATTGCGAAAAGCACGCGTGAGGCGATCGGCATTTTGCATGCGCAACGCAGTCATCGATTTACGCTGCAGTGATAATGTTTGCGGTACCAGGATTTGCGCAACGATGCGAATAAATTCTTTACCGCCGTTGGGATCATAGAGTTTTTCGGCGACGGGATAAACGAACGAACGCACTACTTCGCGCAAATCGTTACTGCCTTCCGTCTCCATGCGATCCATCAACTCGTTGCGGCGAGCGATTATGACGACCACGTGTTTCTCCATCAGCGCTTGAATCAAACCGTGCTTATTGCCGAAATGGTATTGGCAGGCGTTGCTGTTGCGCTGTCCCGCCGCGCGATTGATCTCGTTCAGCGAAACGCCTTCGACACCGCGCTCGGCAAATAAACCTTCCGCTACCGCAATCAACTTTGCGCGCGTCGCCGCGCTGCGAGGTGTCATGCGCTCGACTTTTGTGACTGTTTGTAATGCGGCCACTGCGTAATTCTCCTTAATCGTCGAAGTGACAAAATGAACCGGAAAATCTTTTGCTTACACTTTCTATTCTTTCTATTCTATTTTCCAATGATGACAAGATGTTGACTTACTCATGATGGAATAAACGCCGCAACTGGCGACGATTGTCCGATAATACGAACCGAATGTATGCTTGGATGATCGACACGCCCCTGCATTAATACACGTCAATACAAGGGGTCATTCCCGCGCACGCGGCATCAATTTTTTTTTGCGTCGACACCTCAATGCCCATGCTGGTATTGGCGCGACCGGCTGGCAGCAGGCGCCATGTATGCACGTAAAGTTAAGAAAATGGTACGACAAGGAGCACAACCATGACAACACAAATGATACGAACTCCTCGGCACGGCGGACGACATAGGGCTCAAGCAGGTCGCTGTGGTTATCGGGTTGTGCGATGAGCCTTAATATGCCTGCAGGCCTGCTGCGGTATTTGCGGCAGCGTCCTGACCATATCGCCAAAAGATGGGCTGCGGCACCATTTCCGCTGGACACGAAATATTGGATGAGCTTATCGTAATCGGCAGCGATGCGCGCGATTAATAAACGGGGTCGGGATTCGCAACCGCAAAAGACAGCGCATGCGCGGTGAAAGTGATGGTTGAAATTTCTTGATGTCCGACTTGATGCCATCGAGAAGGAGTCAAATTTATCGAGCGCGGCCGCGACGATTTTCAAAATTCGAAACGCTTTTATTCACTCAGATCAGGAGCAAACAGCATGGATACCATTGCAGCCGATTACGCATTTGTGCAAACCGACGATGGCACCGAATTGCCGCTGTACATTGCGCGGCCTTCGATACCAAAAGCGCCGTGTTTGATTGTGCTGCAGGAAGCGTTTGGCTTGAACGGACACATACGCAATGCTGCTGAACGCTTCGCTCGCGAAGGCTATCTCGTCGTCGCCCCTGAATTGTTTCACCGCACTGCGCCGCACGGTTTCGCCGGCGATTACAACGATATGACGAGCGTCATGCCGCATGCGCGCGCAACTACAACGGAGACGCTGCGCGCCGATATAAACTCGGCTTGGCAATGGCTGCATCAAGATGCGCAGGCCGATACCGCTCGCATCGCCGCCATCGGCTATTGCATGGGCGGCTACACCGCATTCCTCGCCAATTCGATTCTGCCTTTGCGCGCGGCGATTTCTTATTACGGCAACATCGATCCCGCGCTCAGCGCGGGACAGCATGGGCCATTGTTGTTGATTTGGGGCGGGCTCGATCGGCACATCGATTTAACGAAACGACGCGCCGTCAGCGATGCGCTGCGCAATGACGGCAAGTCTTTCGTCGATGTGGAGTTTTCGAATGCCGATCACGGCTTCTTCTGCGATGAGCGCGCCAGCTATAACGAAAATGCGGCGCATGAAGCATGGGCATTGACACTGGCATTTTTGCAACAGCAATTGCGCTAAACTAATTCAATAATTTTATTTATGGGCCAATCATTTTATTTACGGCAATAAAAAAGGCGGCAGAGCCGCCTTTTAATTTTGAAAGCTGTCGATCTCAAATATAAGCCTGACTGCGATCGGTATGATCGGTGACGTCGCGCACGCCTTTCAGCTGGGGAATTTGTTCGAGCAGACTTTTTTCAACGCCTTGCTTCAAAGTGACATCGACCATGCCGCAACCCTGGCAGCCGCCGCCGAATTTTAAAATCGCGAAATCATCAGTGGTGATTTCGATCAGGCTGACCTCGCCGCCGTGCGCGGCAAGCGATGGATTGATCTCGTTGTACAGCAAATAATTCACTCGATCTTCGAGCGGGCTGTCCTCGCCCACCTTCGGCAATTTGGCATTCGGCGCCTTGATCGTGAGCTGGCCGCCCATGCGATCCTTGGCAAAATCCACCAGCGCATCTTCCAGAAATGGCACGCTGCGGCGTTCGAAATAAGCGGTAAATTGAGGGTACTGTTCGATTAAATCGTCGCTGCGATTATCGTCGGCACGGCAATATGCAATGCAGGTTTCCGCTTTGGGCGTACCCGGCTGATTGATGAACATGCGCACGCCGAGCACCCCCTCCTCCTGCTTGGCGAGCAACTCGGCGAGATATTCTCGGGCGGCTTCGGTGATGGTGAGCTTAAGCGCTGATGCAGTCTCGGTCATGGATTTGTCCGCAATTGACGCAATGTGGGAGTTAGCAAAACCCGTGGCTGGTACGGTAGACCATTGAAATCGAGGCGATTCTGGTAGAATCCGCAATCTATCACAAGTCATACCCTAGTTCTATAGTCGGGTATTGATCGCGAAATTCAAGCGCCTCACTTCAAACCAATCTATATCAAAAAATTTTGATATAGATTGGTTGCCACCCTATACTGAGCCGCGAAGTCAACCCAGCAACCCCGGAGTATTGATGAATACCGACCGCGATCGTCGTGTTACCGCCCTTAAGCAAGCATTGCAGCAGCGCATCCTGATTCTCGATGGCGCCATGGGCACGATGATCCAGACCTATAAACTGCAGGAAGCCGATTATCGCGGCGAACGCTTCAAGGATTATCACCGCGATATCAAAGGCAATAACGACCTGCTGGCGCTGACCAAGCCCGAGGTAATCGCAGCAATTCATACTGCATATCTCGAAGCCGGCGCCGATATTCTGGAGACCAACACATTCAATTCGACGCGGGTATCGCAGACCGATTACGGCCTGGAAGAGCTGGCGTACGAACTCAATGTGGAAGGCGCGCGTCTGGCGCGCCGTTGCGCCGATGCGATGACGGCAAAAACGCCCGCGCGTCCCCGCTACGTCGCCGGCGTGCTCGGTCCCACTTCACGCACCGCGACGATTTCCCCGGACGTGAACGATCCCGGCTTTCGCAACATTACCTTCGACGAACTGGTGCAGGATTATCGCGCAGCGGCGTTCGGCTTGATCGAAGGCGGCGCCGATATTCTGATGATCGAAACGATCTTCGATACACTGAACGCGAAGGCCGCCATTTTTGCGGTGAAAAGCGTGTACGACGAATTCGGCTTCGAATTGCCGATCATGATTTCCGGCACCATCACCGACGCCAGCGGCCGCACGCTGTCGGGACAAACCACCGAAGCGTTCTGGTATTCGGTCGCGCACGCGCAGCCGCTCAGCGTCGGCCTCAACTGCGCGCTCGGTGCCGATCAATTGCGCGCCTACGTGTATGCGTTAGCGCAATGCGCGGGCACGCAGGTCTCGGCGCATCCGAATGCGGGCTTGCCGAACGAATTCGGCGAGTACGACCAAACGCCGGCGGAAATGGCGGCGATCGTCGGCGAGTACGCGCGCAGTGGTCTCGTTAATATTGTCGGCGGCTGCTGCGGCAGCACACCGGCGCACATTCGCGCGATTGCCGAGACGGTAAACGGTTTGTCGCCACGCATCGTCCCGCAAATACCGAAAGCGTGTCGCCTGAGCGGACTCGAACCGTTCGTGATCGATGAAACTTCGCTGTTCGTCAATATCGGCGAGCGCACCAATATCACCGGCTCGGCAAAATTCGCGAAATTGATTCGCGATGAAAATTACACCGAAGCACTTGTAGTCGCACTGCAGCAAGTGCAAAGCGGCGCGCAAATTATCGATATCAACATGGATGAAGGCATGCTCGATTCGCAGAAAGCGATGGTGCGCTTTCTGCATTTAATCGCGGGCGAGCCGGATATCGCGCGCGTGCCGATCATGATTGATTCGTCAAAATGGGATGTGATCGAAGCCGGCCTTAAATGCGTGCAGGGCAAAAGCATCGTCAACTCGATCAGCATGAAAGAAGGCGAAGCCGAATTCATCGAGCGCGCAAAATTGTGCCGCCGCTACGGTGCCGCCGTGATTGTCATGGCGTTCGACGAAAAAGGCCAGGCCGATACCGAAGCGCGCAAAACCGAAATCTGCAGACGCAGTTACAATCTGCTCGTCAATGAAGTCGGCTTTCCGCCCGAGGATATTATTTTCGATCCGAATGTATTCGCGGTCGCGACCGGTATCGACGAGCACAACAATTACGGCGTCGATTTCATCAACGCCTGTAAATTTATTCGCCGCGAATTGCCGTATGCGAAAATTTCCGGCGGCATCAGCAATGTGTCGTTTTCGTTTCGCGGCAACAATCCCGTGCGCGAAGCGATTCACGCGGTGTTTTTATACCATGCGATTCGCGCCGGTTTGACGATGGGTATCGTCAACGCGGGCCAGCTCGCGATCTATGAAGATATTCCGCTCGAACTACGCGATCGTGTCGAAGATGTCATTTTGAATCGCCGCAGCGACGGCACCGAACGGCTGCTTGAAGTTGCGGCAACATATGCAGGCGATGGCGCGAAAAAAATCGAGGAAAATCTCGAATGGCGCGAATGGCCGGTCAATAAACGCATTGAGCATGCGCTCGTTAAAGGCATTACCGCGTTTATTGAAGAAGATACCGAGGCCGCACGCGCCGCTGCAACGCGCCCGATCGATGTGATCGAAGGCCCGTTAATGGACGGCATGAACGTGGTCGGCGATTTGTTCGGCCAGGGCAAAATGTTTTTGCCGCAGGTCGTGAAAAGCGCGCGCGTGATGAAACAGGCCGTCGCCTATCTGACGCCGTATATCGAAGCGGCGAAAGAAGTTGGCGCGAAACCCAACGGCCGTATCTTAATGGCGACCGTCAAAGGCGATGTGCACGATATCGGTAAGAATATTGTCGGCGTCGTGCTGCAATGCAATAACTACGAAGTCATCGATCTCGGCGTGATGGTGTCGTGCGAAGAAATTTTGCGCGTCGCGCGCGAAAAA
>DASXYH010000016.1:0-10039 GCA_036502545.1 Spongiibacteraceae bacterium | reverse complement strand
CGCACTTTTTTGCCGAGCACCAGCCGTTTGTATTTTTTGTTCGCTTCCTCGCGAAAATCATCGCGATCGATAACGATTTCGCGCGTGAACGGCAATTGGCGTTCGCCCAGATCATCGCGTGCCGGATGCGCTGACGCCGTTAACATTTCTGCTTTATCGTCATTCCCTTCTTTTTCAGGAAAGTTCGTAATCGTCACTTTCAGCGGATTCAACACGCACATCGCGCGCGGCGCGTTTTTATCGAGATCGTCGCGAATCGCAAATTCGAGCATCGCGACATCGACGATGCCTTCGCTGCGCGTCACGCCGATCATGTCGCAAAAATTGCGCAGCGCCTGCGCGCTGAAGCCACGGCGGCGCATTCCCGCAATGGTCGGCATGCGCGGATCGTCCCAGCCGTTCACGACTTTATCGTCGACCAATTGTTTCAGTTTGCGTTTGCTGGTGACGGTGTAATTCAAATTCAAGCGCGCGAATTCATATTGCTTCGGTTTTGCAGGCACCGGCAAATTATCGATCAGCCATTCGTACAGCGGACGGTGATCTTCGAATTCGAGCGTGCAGATCGAATGCGTGATGCCTTCGATCGCGTCGGATTGCCCGTGCGCATAATCGTAGCTCGGATAAATGCACCACTTGTCGCCGGTCTGGTGATGATGCGCTTTGCGAATGCGATATAAAATCGGATCGCGTAAATTGATGTTCGGTGCGGCCATATCGATTTTCACACGCAACACGCAAATGCCTTCGTCGAATTCGCCGCTTCTCATTTTTTCGAATAGCGCGATATTTTCATCGACACTGCGTTCGCGATATGGGCTGTTTTTGCCGGGCTCCGTCAACGTGCCGCGATAGGCGCGCGCTTCGTCGGGCGACAAATGACAGACATACGCTTTGCCTGCGCGAATCAAATGCAGCGCCCACGCATGCAATTGATCGAAATAATCCGAAGCGTAACGCACTGCTCCGCTCCAGCGAAAACCCAGCCACAGCACATCGGCCTGAATCGAATCGATGTATTCCTGATTTTCTTTTTCCGGATTGGTGTCGTCGAAGCGCAGATTGCAAGTGCCGCCGAACTGTTCGGCGAGGCCGAAATTCAGGCAGATCGATTTGGCGTGACCAATATGCAGATAGCCGTTTGGCTCCGGCGGAAACCGCGTGGCGATTTTGCCGGCGACGCGGTTATGCGCGATATCGTCTTCGATAATTGTGCGTAAAAAATTGTTCGAGCTTTTTACTGCAGCGGATGCAGCGGTCGCCGCCGGAGAAGTGGTCGATGCTTCGTTGTGGCTCATGCGCGTCTCTAATGAATCGGAAGAAGGTCGAATTGGATAAGAAACAATAAAGTCCGTATTATAGCGGCTTCATTCCCTTAAATTCACTGACGGCCTCATCATGATTACTCTGCATACCAATTACGGCGATATCAAACTGGAACTGGATTTCGACAAGGCACCGAAATCCGCCGCGAACTTTGTCGAGTACGTCAAATCCGGCCATTATGACGGTACGGTATTTCACCGCGTAATCGATAATTTCATGGTCCAGGGCGGCGGTTTCAGCGTCGGCATGAAACAAAAAGAAGCGCGCGATCCAATCGAAAATGAGGCCGATAACGGCTTGAAAAACGACAACGGCACCGTCGCGATGGCGCGCACAATGGACCCGCATTCGGCCAGCGCGCAATTTTTCATCAACGTCGCCGATAACCATTTCCTCAATCACACCGAAAAATCCGCGCAGGGCTGGGGCTATGCCGTGTTCGGCCGCGTCGTTGAAGGCATGGATGTCGTCAATCGCATCAAAGGCGTTGCCACCACTCGCAAAGGCGGCCATCAGGACGTGCCGGCGGAAGACGTGATCATCACCAAAGCAACCGTCGAAGAATAAGCCCAGCGCCGTGACCACGCTGTTCATCTCCGATTTGCATCTGCAGCCGTCGCAGCCACAGCTGCTCAATGCCTGTCTGACATTTTTGAATGAGAGCGCGCGCGGCGCCGATGCGTTGTATTTGCTCGGCGATTTATTCGAAATGTGGATCGGCGATGACGATGACGCAGCGTGGCTCAATGATTTAAGCGCCGCGCTGCGGCAATTGCATCAGCGCGGCACTGCACTTTATTTCATGCATGGCAACCGCGATTTTCTGCTCGGCGAAAAATTTGCCGAGCGCTGCGGTATGCAACTGTTGCCGGAAACGTGCGTGATCGATTTATACGGCCGCCCCGCGCTTTTATTGCACGGCGATACGCTGTGTACCGAAGACATGGAATATCAGGCGTTTCGCGCGCAGGTGCGCAATCCGCAATGGCAGCAGATGATCCTGACGCACTCGCTCGACGAGCGCCGCTTTCTCGCCGCGCAATTGCGCCAGCAAAGTAAAATGGCCGGCAGCAACAAAGCGGAAGACATCATGGATGTGACGCCGGAGGAAGTTGTGAAAATAATGGCAGCGAATGCCGTCGATTTATTGATTCACGGTCACACGCACCGCCCCGCGCGCCACGAACTTTTTGTTAGCGAAAGGCCTGCGGAGCGCATCGTGCTCGGCGATTGGCGCGAAAACGATTGCATGTGGTACGCGCGCGCTGAGTCGAATGGCGCACTTGATTTAATTCACGCATCGCTGGCAACATCGGATCATTGATAGATTGCAAAAGCGGCAACTCCTTTTTTTAACAGCGGATCTTCAGTCCGCCGCAATTCATCAGACAACCGCATTTTTAATTGCTGTAATACTTTGTCATAGCGCGCATCGCCGGCAAGATTATGCAACTCGAACGGATCTTGCACGATATCGTAAAGCTCATCGGCATTGCGTTTTTTTGTCGCCAGCTGCAGAGCAGTCACGATTGCCGGGGTCGGATCATCGGCTAACAATTCAAGTTTCGTCGGCGATTCTTCATCGATATCGAGATAGCGTGGAGGATCACCCGCCGGCCACAGTTCCGGCCGAAAATTGCGAATATAGACGTAACGCGCGGTATGGACCGCTCGCATCGGATAGGTTTGATTACCAGGCCTTGCCGTTTTGATATGTCGCTCAAACCCGGTAAATACGGCTGACCATTCCGCGGCTTTAACATCTTCATTGAATAACGCGTGCAGCGAATGTCCTGTAAATGAAGATGGAATAGCAACGCCCGCCAAATCCAAAAAAGTCGGAGCCAGATCTGTGAGGTCCACCAATGCGTCGCGCTGTTGTCCTGCCGCAATTTTACGTGGCCATTGCAACGCCAATGGTACGCGCACACCGTATTCGTAGAGATTCGATTTCGCCCGCGGAAACGGCATGCCGTTATCCGAAGTTACGATGACAATTGTATTTTCGAGCATTTGATATTTGCGCAGCACATCGAGAATTTCGCCCAGCATTTGATCCTGCGATTCGATCGCATAAAGATAATTGGCGATATCTTCTTTTACTGTCGCCGTGTTCGGCAAAAAACCGGGAACGTTTACCGTATCGACAGCAAGGCCATGTTTTTTTGCCGCGCCTTCGGGGTAGGGACGATGCGGCTCGGTCGGCGTCACGACAAAAGAAAACGGTTGCCCAGGCTTTAAATCGCCAAGAAAATCGATAAAACTTTGCACATGATCAATTTTGGAAATACTGCCCGGATGTTGCTGGCCGCGGTGTTGATAGGGATGGCCCGCCGGATTTGGCAACGGCATCAAGTTCTGTCCAGGTCCCCAACCTTTGCCGGTAAATCCGACTAGATAGCCATGCTGAGCCAATATTGCTTGGTAGCTCGGCAAATCCGCCGGGTAACGCCCCCACAATACGGCGCCCTCGCCGGTGCGCCACATCGCCTGCCCTGAAAACAACGCGGATCGCGATGCGGTGCAAGTCGGCGCTGCAGTATACGCCTGTTTAAAGTAAATGCCGCTGCGTGCGATAGCATCAAAACTCGGCGTTTTTACTGTTGGATCGCCAGCGAAGCCGGTATGGACCCAACTTTGATCGTCGGTGAGAACCAGTAAAAAATTGGGACGCGCGACCGATCCTATTGGAACAGCTTTTGGAGCACAGCCAATGCACTCAGCCAAAACAATAAAAACTACCAATGCGAAATATTTTTTCACATCGCCACCGGCCCGCTGTGAAAACGAAACTCAGTAACTTCCGCTTCGATCAGCTCGCGTTCGCGCTCGGCGAAAAAGTCGATGCGCTTAGCGAGCGGCTGGTCCGAATAGCGCTGCGCCAGTTGCAAATAATGTTGAAAATGGCGCGCCTCCGAACTCAGCAAGCCGGTATAAAAAGCCTGCAGTTCTGCGTCGAGCAATGGCGCCAAGCGCGCGAAACGCTCGCACGAACGCGCCTCGATAAATGCGCCGATAATCAGCGTATCGATTAATTTTTCCGGCTCGAACGTGCGCACATGTTTGTGCAATTCGCCGGCGTAACGCGCCGGCGCGGTCTGCACGTATTCGATGCCGCGCTTCGACATGATCGTCAATACCTGTTCAAAATGACGCAATTCTTCGCGCGCGATGCGCGACATGCGCTGCAATAAATCCGGCTTATCGACATAGCGGTATAAAAAATTCAGCGCGGTGCCCGCCGCTTTTTTTTCGCAATTGGCGTGATCGATCAATAACAATGGCTGTTGATCAAGCGCATTTTGCAGCCATGCGGCGGGCGTTTGGCACAGCAGAAATTGTTGTATCGGAAGAATGTCGGGCATTACCGGTGAAATCGTTTTATGCGCTGCACGCGCGGCGCGCCAGTATAACGGCGGCAAAGCGAGTCGTGAACCGCGCGTTTATTGCGCGCCGTTGGCGTCGCGGACGGGCGGCGATAAATCGATGCGAAAACTGCGCGACATCGGCCCCATCTCGGTATCGATGGTTAGCAGCAATACGATGAAGCGCTCGGTTTGTGCCGTCGGAATCGCCGTTAATTGCAACGTTAGCGGACGCGATGCGACGGCAAGATCGATGCGGTGCGCGCTGGCGTCGAGCAGTGTCGCGCCTTGCTGTTTCGCCACTTCCACCAACAGCGAGCCCGCGTTGAGGCGCGTATTGATTGCAATATCGATCGCAATCGGCTGACCTGTGGCGCCGCTGTCACTGATGCGATAAGTCAGATCAACCGGAGCCGATGGCGACGGACTGCCGCGCGCACTCGGTTTGGCACCATGCGCTGCATTGTCGGCCGTTTGTTTTACGTTGTCGGCCGACAATGCCGATTGCGTGCACGCCGAAATAAATAATAGGCAAACAAAATTAATCCATTTCATGGTGCCGTCACCGCCGAAACCCAAAAGCATTGATCGCCCGCTGCCACATTCGCATGTTCGATCACGTTGCCGGTATGAAAAATTCCAAGCACGTAACTGCGACCGCTTTGCAATGCGCTGCCGCTAAGTGCGGTCAGCGTCGCACCCGCCGTCGAGCCTTCCTGATAAGCGATGCTGTGGCCGCGATCCAATAATTCGAAACCGGCGACGCCGCCATTACTGGTTGCATTCACCGGCTGGATAGTAAACCGATAACGCGCCGTTTGCGGCGGTATGAAGCGCACATAGCGTCGACTCGATAATGTATTTTGCGTGCCGTAAGCGTCGCTTGAGCAAACCTGTTGTTTGCTGCCAACAGTGTTGAGCAAACGATACACCGGCAGATCGAGTTGGCTCGGCGTATTGGTTTCAGTATCGGCAAATTCAGTAATCGAATCACCGTTGATTTGTTCCATATCGAGCACAGCCGCTATCGCACTCGCAAATGTATTTTGTTCGTTTTTTAATGTTTCGCCATAACTAAAAATCGAAGCCAGCGCTTCGGTTTGCCGGTAATTGCCGGAAAATGTCTGCAGCAGCGCACCGAGTCCCATGCCGGTGCCGCCATCATCGGTGTCGCTTCCCAACGCATACAATGCGCGCTGCATCGAGCTTTCGGAAAACCAGCCGGTCGGAATATTCGCGTTGCTGAAACGCTGGCGGATGTCGAAATAAAATTCGCGCGACGGACTGTTCGGCGTCGACACTTCATCGGAATCGCGATAGATCGGATCATGCAGCGCTAACGCAGCAAATGCCGTGGCCCAGCCCTCGTCGAAGGCGAGACGCGGATCTTCGTAATCGAGCAAGCTGTGACTGCCGCCGATACTGTCGGAGCGCGACAGTGTATGCGTCACGAAATGGCCGAATTCGTGCGCGATCACCATTTCATCGAATTCGTCGGTGTTCACCTCTGCATCGCCGCGCAGATAAATGGACACCGTATTGGGATTGAAAAACGAGCTGCCAATTTTTCCCTGCTGCAACGTACCGTTTTTGTCGCTGGTATTTTTCGTGCTCCAAAAATACGTGAGCGCACCGAATTGGGTGGCAGCGCGCGTTGCAAGTACGGCGTCCATCGCCTTGCACACGGTATCAAGAATCGCGAACGGCGCGGCGATGCGGGCGGTGTTGTAACTGCCATTTGTCCAGCCGGAGGCTGCGTGTAAATCTCGACGCGGCCGATCATTGATACTCACCGCGCTGGCTTCCGTCATTACATACAACACATTCGACGCGGTATTGTCGGCCACCGCGAAATTCCAATTGGCGGCGCTGCTGCCATCGCTGACGCGATACAACTGCGCGCGCGCGCGAACGCAGATGTTCGCGCTGCCTGCTGGTGTCAATTGATACCAGCCATCGCCATCGGTTACCGCGGTGGCGACCACCGAACCCGAACATTGAACGCCATCGCTTGACGCCAATGCTTCAACCACTACACCGCGGGCGGGCAACGTCTGCTGATTAACGTAGTCGAGCCCGTCGCCGTGCTGCTGCGCGAAGGGCACGCGCTCGAACGTGATACGACCGCTGATTGCGCTCGTCGTTATTGGCGGCGGCGCCGTAACACTGAATATTGAAACGGTGGGGCATTGCAGTTGGAATTGATTATTGGCCGGCAGCGCTGGCGCAGCGATAGCCACCGTTGTCGGCACGCCGGGGGTATTGGGATTGCTATTGGTATGCGACGATCCACCACCTCCCCCGCCGCAACCATTGAGCGCAATAGCGAGAAGATAAGCAAAAAGTTGCGCGCAACTGACTGCTTTTATTTTTATTTTTATACTTCTAAGAAACGACATTAAGTCTAAAACCCGCTCGCTCGATATTTTTCTAATTCGATTTGTTTTACTCGCTGGATTTTAGGCAGGAGCATGGATGTAACGCTGATAATGCGCCTCGGACAGTAAAAAAAATTCGCGATCGATTTGTTCGCGCAAAGCCGTTAATCCCATCTGCCGATACCCGGGCTCGATGACAAAACCAAACCGACGCGGATCATCGATTTGAGTAGCTCCCGCGCGCAGCAATTCGAATACCCAGACCGGTGGGCTCTTGTGCGCCGAATAGCGTATCTGCTGGGCTTGCAACCGCGTTTCCAGCAAAACGCTATCGATCACGGTCAGCTTCGCCGTCACCACCTGCGCCAACAATTGGTCCAGACGCCGGTTAATCGCGGATTTCTGCTCTTCGCTATAGCCATTCCATTGGATCACTTCGTGCGCATAGCGCTTGCAGCCGCGGCAGACCACATCGCCGATGCCGGTCGAACAGACCCCAATGCACGGGGTCGGAATATGAGTGAGGAGTTTTTCGGTCACCGGCATCAAATTCTAGTAACGAAAGTTGGAAGTGCGAACTTTATTTCACAATTGTGTCGCAGTCGAATGGCAATTGCTTTTATATCGCGGGGAACTCAAATGCCACCGCCGCGATCTTTAATCGACAGCATCTGAGCGTTATACTGCCGGGCCGCTTTGCATCGATATGCGCAACATTCTGCGAATATCGACAGGCCCTGTTGCTGGCGATCCCGGCAATAAGGGTGTTTCTGAATCTACTAGGAGTTTCACCGTGCTCGAAGCTTACCGCAGTCACGTCGCAGAACGCGCCGCTCAAGGTATCCCCCCGAAACCGCTCAATCCTGAGCAAACGGCCGCATTGGTCGAGCTGCTCAAGAATCCGCCCAAGGGCGAGGAGCAGTTCCTGCTCGATTTGATCACCAATCGAATACCGCCGGGAGTGGACGAAGCAGCCTATGTGAAAGCCGGTTTTCTGACTGCGGTGGCAAAAGGTGAAACGAAATCTCCGCTGCTCGATCGCGCCAAAGCAGTACAGCTGCTCGGCATGATGCTCGGCGGTTACAACATCGATACGCTGGTCGGATTGCTCGACGATAAAGAACTCGGCGCGGGCGCCGCCAAAGAACTCAAGCATACCCTGCTGATGTTCGATCGCTTTCACGATGTCGTGGAAAAAGCCAAAGCCGGCAATGCCAATGCGAAGGAAGTATTGCAATCGTGGGCCGAGGCCGAATGGTTCACCAATCGTCCCGAAGTACCGCAATCGATCAAAGCCGCTGTATTCAAAGTCACCGGCGAAACCAACACCGATGATCTCTCCCCGGCGCCTGACGCGTGGTCGCGCCCCGATATTCCGCTGCACGCACTGGCGATGTACAAAATGGCGCGCGAAGGTCTGACGCCCGATCAACCGGGCACAATCGGCCCGATGAAGCAGATCCAAGAACTGCAGAAAAAAGGCATTCAGGTCGCCTTCGTCGGCGATGTGGTCGGCACCGGCTCATCGCGTAAATCCGCCACCAATTCTGTACTGTGGTTTTTTGGCGACGACATTCCGGGCGTACCGAACAAACGCAGTGGCGGCATCTGCTTCGGCAGCAAAGTCGCGCCCATTTTCTACAACACAATGGAAGACGCGGGCGCGCTGGTATTCGAAGCGCCGGTCGATGACATCGGCTTCGGCGATATCATCGAAATTCGCCCTTACGAAGGCAAGATCATCAATACCGCGAGCGGAAAAACGGTTTCCGAATTCGCGCTCAAATCCGAAGTGTTGCTCGACGAGGTGCGCGCAGGCGGCCGTATCAATTTAATTATCGGTCGCGGCCTTACCAACAATGCGCGCGAAGCGCTCAATCTTCCGGCAACTACGCTGTTCCGTCTGCCGGCGATTCCAGTCGATACCGGCAAGGGTTTCACGCTGGCGCAGAAAATGGTCGGCCGCGCCTGCGGCCTGCCCACGGCAAATGGAAAACAGCGGGGCATGCGACCCGGCACCTACTGCGAACCGAAAATGACCACGGTCGGCTCGCAGGACACCACCGGCCCAATGACACGCGATGAATTGAAAGATCTCGCCTGCCTCGGCTTTTCGTCCGACCTGGTGATGCAATCGTTCTGTCACACCGCCGCGTATCCGAAACCGGTCGATGTCGAAACGCAGCACACACTGCCGGATTTCATCCGCAATCGCGGCGGCGTTTCGCTGCGCGCCGGCGACGGCATCATTCACAGCTGGCTGAATCGCATGCTGCTGCCGGATACCGTCGGCACCGGCGGCGATTCGCACACACGCTTTCCGATCGGCATTTCTTTTCCCGCCGGCTCAGGTCTGGTCGCGTTCGCTGCCGCGACCGGTGTGATGCCGCTCGATATGCCCGAATCGGTGCTGGTACGCTTCAAAGGCAAAATGCAACCCGGCATTACGCTGCGCGATCTGGTGCATGCGATTCCGTATTACGCGATCAAGCAAGGTCTGCTGACGGTCGTGAAAAAAGGTAAGAAAAATATTTTCTCCGGCAATATTTTGGAAATTGAAGGTCTCGAAAATCTCACGGTCGAGCAGGCGTTCGAATTGTCCGATGCCTCCGCAGAACGTTCGGCCGCCGGCTGTACAATCAAATTATCGAAGGAGACGATCAGCGAATATCTGCGCTCGAATATCACGCTAATGCGCTCGATGATCGCGGACGATTACGGCGATCAACGCACGCTCGAACGCCGCGCGCGCAAAATGGAAGAATGGTTGGCAAAACCGGAATTGCTCGAAGCCGACAAAGACGCGGAATACGCCGCGATTATCGAAATCGATCTGGCCGCAGTCATCGAACCGATCCTATGCGCGCCGAACGATCCGGACGACGCGCGTTTATTGTCGGAAGTCGCCGGCGATAAAGTCGACGAGGTTTTTATCGGCTCGTGCATGACCAATATCGGCCATTATCGCGC
>DASXYH010000015.1:0-8671 GCA_036502545.1 Spongiibacteraceae bacterium | reverse complement strand
CGGCATCATGTGGCCAGTGGCGATGGAAGGCGCACTCAAATTAAAAGAGATTTCGTACATCCACGCCGAATCGTACGCGGCGGGAGAACTCAAACACGGCCCGCTTGCGCTGGTCGATAGCGATATGCCGGTAGTCGCGGTGGCGCCGAACGATGAACTGCTCGAAAAGCTGAAATCGAATTTGCAGGAAGTGCAGGCGCGCGGCGGCGAGTTATATGTATTCGCCGATAAAGCCGCCGGCTTCAAAAACGAAGCGGGCATTCGCGTCATCAACGTGCCGCATGTCGCCGATGTGGTCGCGCCGATCGTGTACACAATACCGCTGCAATTGTTGTCGTATCACGTCGCGGTGTTGAAAGGCACCGATGTCGATCAGCCGCGGAATTTGGCGAAGAGTGTGACGGTGGAGTAATCTGCGCGCTTTAGGAGTCTCGCTTATGCAAACGATGAAGCAAATCGTTCACGACATCGCCGATCACCTACCCGAGCAGGCCTCATTCGACGATGCCATGCATGCGCTATATGTTCGACAAAAGCTCGAAGAAGGTTTGCGCGATCTTGAAGAGGGCCGAACCTACAAACAAGAAGAAGTAGAGCAACGGCTACTAAAAATCAATCGAGTCTGACTCCATCGATTCATTGCGGCGCGACTTGATCATCAGGGTGGGTTTGTCTATGGCACGCTGCCAAGCGAGACAGATTTTTCTGCTATTTTAAAACGCGCTTGGCCTGTGGTTTAGTTTTTATTTTATTGCAGTAAATTTTGTTACAGGTTTCGCCTACTGGCGAGTAGCGCCTGCCGCGAGCGTCACTATTACTCGGCGTAAACGCCTCGCCCTGCGGGTCGCCCTTACGGGCGCTCAAATTCGTAAGCGAATTTGTCATTGCTTCGCCAAAAAAAGTAACCCAAAGAAGGCGACCCCTCGCCGGGAGCGCCCCTTAGCAGCAGGTCATCGCGTTGCGACTACCCGACTTTCCGCAAGTAGCACTTGCTCCAAGTCGGCTGCCATATTTGGGGCATTTGCCGTAGCGTTCTCCCAAAATATTTGCTTCGGCTGCTATACGATAGGGAAGTAAATCAGCCCAACTTTCTAGTCATTCGCCTGCCGCCCCTAATTCAGACGACTTTGAGTCTCAGAATCTCTGTAAGATCTGCAGTTACCTTTTGTTTATATTCTTGCGATCTCGAAAGTAAGCTGGCCATTTGATTTTCGGTAACAACAAAATCGGAGTAACAAATAGCCGGACCGATATTGGCCCAATCGTTCAAATCTGACTGTTTTGGTGTTAGGGCAGAATTTTTTGCCCATTGCTCTCGCAAGTGCATATCTACTTTTCTTGTGGGCATCAGATCTAGCAGTTTAAAAACTCCTTCTTCTCCTAAAGCAAAAAAATTTTCCTCTGATACATTTAGGTTGATCAGCTCTGTACAAATTAAATTAAGTATATCTTTAAACGTAATTGAGTAAATTATTCTACGTAATTCCGCGGGCTTTATCTTTGACGAACAGCCTTTCCATCGTTCTAAATGATCTTTAAATAGATTATCTGGAGTTAGATCCTGTTTTTCGAATAAATTCTCTACGCCCGCTGAACTACCGCTGAGAAATATATCTTCGAGCATGTTGAAAATATCATTTTTGAAACTTTCCCTAATGTTATTATCAGTTAACTCTTCTGCCGGAAAAATTAAACTAAAATTAAAATTATTTCCTAGGGTATGCTCAAGACCTTTTCCAATATACCTTAGTTCCTCCTTCTCATTTTCTAAATGCAACATAGAAATTAACGCAGATCGAATCTCATATCTTACGACATTGGCTAGGCTTGCTACTGTGAAGCCTTGAGATAGCAGCCGCATAACTTGGGCCAACCTTTTCCTGCGAGCAGAATCTGACTGTTTAAGCGTTTCGTGGTAGTGTGAAATTGACAATGGAAAAATGGCTATATTTTCATTGCTTAATTTTGTCATCCAGGAAACCACATCCTGTGTACCTTCCTTGGAAGCCCGCCCATTTATACATTTTGCTATCTCTATCCAGTGTAGTTGATCCAAGTAAATAATTTTCAATTATTCCGGCCCCGATTATGGAATCAATGAGTAGTTTAAATGGAAAATCGGTTTAATTTCGAGTTATTTATTATTTTAGTAATGACTATACGTATTGTTTCACTGTGCAACCCAAGGCCTGCAAGGCTTGGGTCATCTGCTGAATCGCTCCACCATCTTCGTGCTTTAACAAAAGACTACGAAAATTAATCCGACCACTCGCTCAGCGAAATACAGAAAGTAAATTATGGGCGGCACTCATCGAAATTGGCGCCGACCTCGGCAAGCTGGCTGATGATTTACACTGCAATAGCAAAAATCAAAAACAATAAATAAAACAACGGCGCAATAACATTGCGCCCTACGGTTTGTGCCTGGTTGAATTTCCGCAGCATTGCTGCGGAAATTGTCCCCAATGTAGTGAGCCAGCTTGACTCAAGTGCTACTTGCGAAAGTTGGGAAGTCATCGCGTAGCGATGACCCGCTGCTAAGGGGCACTCCCGGCGAGGGTCGCCTTCTTTGGGTTACTTTTCTTGGCGAAGCAATGACAAATTCGCTTACGAATTTGAGCGCCCGTAAGGGCGACCCGCAGGGCGAGGCGTTTACGCCGAGTAATAGTGACGCCCGCGGCAGGCGCTACTCGTCAGTAGGCGAACAAAAAATAAATTCAAAAAGAAAACGTTTTTATGGATCAATGCTCAATGCGATATCCGCAAAATCGAGAAGCTGCCTGATTCTGTTTTCAATAACATCAACCATGATGTTCAAATCCAGCTTCCGATATTCATGTAACAGCACATTGCGAAACCCAATCATCGACTGCAAAAGCTTCGTCTCGCACGCCACAAATCAATGGCCGCGCATTTGTGCTGTATGAAAGCAGTTGTTTCGTGCGTGAAGGCGGGCGCTGGTTTTACATCGATGGCGAATTACTCCGCTCGTAATTCAATTCGCTTATCGTTCGCTGCCTCACATTGAAGTTTAAGCGATACCTCATTTACGTAATTTGTTCTCCTTTTTCGTATCCACTGCAATCCCAAAATGCTGCAGCGGGTCATCTCCATCGCGTCTGTAATATAGTCGCGCTTCCCATTGTCGATGTGGAGAGATGCCGATGAATTATTTTCGAAATGGTATCGCGCTGACAATTGCAGTGTTGGGTTGCAATTGTGTGCGGGCGGATTGGTCGGGTTCGGGCCAATTAGGTATTGTGTCTGCGCACGGCAATACCAACAGTCAGAGCGCGAATGCGAAAATTGACGCCGTCGATCAACTCGAAATGTGGAAGCATACGTTTGGTTTCAATTCGCTCTACGGTGAAAATGATCGGGTGACATCGGCCAATCGCTGGGACGCCACCTGGCAATCCGATTATAAATTGACGCAAAAACTATTTTGGTTCGGCGGCCTGCGCTACGAGGACGATAAATACGGCGCGTTCAGTTATCAGGCGACGGCGACGACCGGTCTCGGTTATCAATTCTACGATACCGATGCAACCAAATTCAGTGTTCAGCTCGGTGTCGGTTATAAACGTTCATCGCCGCAAACATTGGTAAAAGATCCCGCCAGCGGTGCAGTGACCAATCGCATCGATGGCGATGTCAGCAATCGCGGTGTCGTTACCGGCGGGATTAATTTCGAGCATGCACTGACGCCGAATACCAAGATACTGAATAAATTTTTGGTCGAAGCCGCGTCCGATAATACGTTCATGCAGAACAATTTGGCGCTGCAGGTTTCGATGAGCGATCGTCTGGCATTGAGTGTCGGTTATGAGTTGCGCGAAAACACCTCGCCGCCGCCCGATCAACATCGTCTCGATTCGCTGACGACGTTGAATCTGGTTTATAAGGTTCAGTAATTTTTCAGAGCGCTCACCGATATTCTGCCGGGCCAGAGGCAATTTTCAGATGCTGGATTCGTACGCGAGGGCCGCAACTGTACCGCATCGGCTACTTAGGCCGCGGGAATACCGCGCGTATGCTGCACCAATAAACGACGCTGCCCGAATTGCCAACGGCCGCTGTTGCGGACTAAATCGTCAACGTAACGAATGAACATGATGTATTCGATTTCCGCATTGTCTTTTTGATAATAGTGATACGCCGTGCAATATGTTTCGGTGCGCGCGGAATCGGCATCGCTTTCGAGCACCAACTGCTGGCCCAGACAATGAAAGGTGATGGGATAAATTACGATTTGCCGCAGGCCAGCACTGATCTGATCGATACCATCCATCCGATACCATACCTCGTGAGCGCCGGCGGCATTGGCACTGCCCACAATAATTTTCGCGGCTGGCATGAACAACGATGGCAGTAGCGTGAAATCGCGCAGATCGACGCAGCGCGCATAATGTTTTGCCAGATCGGCAATCGCTTCTCTATCGTTTGCTTGCACGAAATACTCCCTCGAAACAGTTGTGCGACACTGCCGCACAATAAAAATCAACGCGCGATTTCGCCGCGTTCGGCCGCGTCGAATACCGCTGCGCCGACCACCATTTTCACCATATCTTTGTTCACCGGAAAACTGCGCAGCGTGTGGCCGCCGTCGACCTCAATGCATTGGCCGGTAATCCAGCTCGATTCGGGACCGGCTAAAAAGCGAATCATCTGCGCCTGATCGTCGGCTTCGCCCAACCGTTTGATCGGCTGCAATTCGAGAAAACTATCCGCGAGCCCGGGTATGCCGATCAGCGGTTCGGTAACGGCGGTGCGCGTTAAACCCGGACCGACCGCATTGACGCGAATATTTTTTTCGCCGAGCTCGTCCGCAGCAACGTGAACGAGATGATTCACCGCCGCTTTGCCGGCGGCATATGACGCGAGATAGCGGCAGGAAAATTTGGCGGCGGTGGATGAAATTGCAATGATCGATCCGCCCTTGCCGCTGCGCACCATCGCCAGGCCCGCGTATTTCAGCACCAGATATTGCGGGCGCACGTTCATGTCCACTTCTTCACTGAAGCCATCGTCGTCGTATGCGAGCACCGGCGAATAATGACCGCCGCCCGGTACGGTGACCGCCGAATTCAGCGGGCCATCGGCGCAGGCGATTTCCACCGCGCGGCGCACGTCGATACCTTGCATCACATCGCACACGGCGTAGCGCACCGCGCCGCCCGCTTGCTGCGCAATAGGTTGAAGCGCTGCCGCCGCTGCCTTGAGTTTGTCTTCGCCGCGTCCGGCCAAGGTGACGATAGCGCCATCGGTCACCATCAATTTCGCGGTCGCGTAACCAATACCGCTGCTGCCGCCGACGATCAGGCTGCGGTGATTTTTCAAAGCATGATTATTTGTTGGTGCCACGGCGCGCTCTCCAAACAATAAAATCGTGCGCTACCTTACAACGATTGAGACGGCCGAAAAAGTTACAGAAAAGCAACGCGCCGCCGTCATCATCATCGTTAAATATATTTTTTACGCGCGCTACCTGCAGCAACTGCGCAACGAAATTGTTATGCTAGCCGCGCCTGGATAGGAGCGACTCAATTTGAAAACAATAGCGCTGTTCAATATAAAAGGTGGTGTCGGTAAAACAACTTCGGCGGTGAATCTCGCGTATCTCGCCGCCCATTCGGGAATGCGCACGACGCTGTGGGATCTTGATCCGCAGGGTTGCGCCGGCTGGTATCTCGGCATCGACGATGCCGATCTGGAGCGTCGCGCGGCAAAACTCATAGAAGGTAAGCTATCCGCGCAGGAATTGCTGATGCCGACCAAGCACGCCAATCTTTCGGTGGTGCCTTCCGATCTTTCGGCGCGTAAGCTCGATGTGTTGCTGGCCGAGCAGGATGCCGGCAAAAATCATTTCAAATCGCTGTTGAAATCGCTCGAAGGCGAACAGGATCTGGTGATTCTCGATTGCGCACCGGCGCTGTCGAACGCGGCCGAGCAGATATTCAACGCGGTCGATCTGCTGCTGGTACCGCTGATTCCATCGCCGTTGTCGCTGCGCGCGTACGAACAGCTCAAAGAATTTACCGCGCAGAAGAAATGGAGTCATCTGAAGCTGGTGCCGTTTTTCACGCAGGTCGATCGGCGCCGCAAAATTCAAAACGAAATCATCGAGAACCGCAAAAAGCGTTTCCCCGAATCGCTGAAAACATTTATTCCCTACGCGAGCGCGCTCGAACAGATGGGTATTCATCGCGCGCCGATCACGGTGTTCGCGAGCAGCAGCGCATCGGGTCTCGGCTATTGGCTGCTCTGGGCCGAAGTAAAACGGATGTTGAAAAGCCTTTGAATACCGTGCGCGTGGCATCGCCATCGCCGCGTGCAATCCGGTGCGGTTTCACGCTGATTGAAATGATGGTCGTGCTTGCGATCATCGCCATCCTGGCGCTGGTCGCGTTGCCGAACGGGCAGGATAAATTCATTCGCAGTCAAATCGCCGAGGCGTTGCCATTGGCCGATATCGCCAAAGCGCCGATCGCTGCGCACTGGGCCGCGACGCGCACGCTGTTGCCCGATAACACGAGCGCCGGGTTACCCACGTCCGATAAAGTCGTGAATAATTTTATTCGCGCATTGACGATTCAGGATGGCGCCATCCACATCACGTTCGGCAATCACGCGAATGATCTGATCAAGGATAAAACGCTGACGCTGCGGCCCGCCGTAATCGACGATGCGCAGATAGTGCCGGTCACCTGGATCTGCGGCAATGCCACCGCGCCCGATAAAATGTCGATCAAGGGCGAAAACAAAACCGATATTCCGCCGCAGTTTTTACCGCTGCAATGCCGATCTTAAAATTGAGCGCGATCGTTTGATACGGACAGCAACGTGATTATCGGAACAGCGGACAGCAACCACCCCAGCGCCAACATTGCACGATTTCTTCTGAATGTGCTTTGCAATCTTCGCGCAGGTATTCGCGCCGCGCTGCTGTTGCGCGTCAATTATGCGGATTTGCGCGTATCGCTATTGCAGCTCGCGGCGCTGACTTTGTTATTGTTGCTGCCGCCGCTGCTATTCGAATACCTGCAAGCCGGCAGCAAAGGCGAATTCACCAGTTACGGTTTGCCGGACGCGCTCTTTCTATTTCCATTCGGCTTTATCGTCGCCACGATAAGCGCGGTCGCCGCCCGGCGGCGCGAAATGATACCGGCGTTATTGATTATCTTTTTAGCCACATCGATCGGTATCGATGCGCTGACGCTGGCACTGCCGTATATTTTCAAGTTTAACGCGCTCACTAAATTTTACCGCGCGCATTACAACATCATCATGCAACTGCCGGGCTGGTGGCTCGCGCTTGCCGTGGCTGCCGCTTGGACACGTTTATTGTCGTTGCCGATCAAACGCGCACAGTTTGTTTATTTCGCGCTGACTGTTTTTCTGATCCTTCCGCTCAATCGCATTTGGCTCGATCGCACGTTGTGGTCGCGGCCCTACAGTGAAACCGAAACAGCACGGCAGATGACGAATTACAACGCGCCTTTACAAGAAGACGTGTTGTATCTGCAGCCCAAATTACTGAACGATGCATTGGCGCAATTGCAGCCGGGACGCAATGCCACCGTCGATTTATATTTTGTGGGGTTTGCGCCGTACGCTGAGCAAAGCGTATTCAAGCGCGAAATCAGTTCGGTAGAAACGTTGTTGCGCACGCGGTTCGATACCGCTACGCACGCGATAACGTTGATCAATAATGCCGGCACGCTGCATAAGACGCCGCTCGCGACCGTCACCGCGTTGGAGTTGGCGTTAAAGCGCGTCGGACAGGTCATGAATCCCGATGAAGATATTCTTTTTCTGTATCTCACCTCGCACGGCTCGCGCGAGCATCATTTATCGGTGCAATTCACACCGCTGAAACTTGTGGATTTAACGCCGGAACAGTTGCGAAAAATGCTCGACGCAGCGGGAATAAAATGGCGTGTCATCGCAATATCGGCCTGTTATTCGGGCGGCTTCATCGATGCACTCAAAACCGACAACACCTTGGTTATGACGGCAGCGGCAGCGGACAAAACTTCTTTTGGTTGCAGTGACGAGGAAAGCTTTACGTATTTTGGCAAAGCGTATTTCGACGAGGCATTGCGCAAAACCGCTTCGTTCATCGATGCGTTCGCGATAGCGAAAGCCAGCGTCACCGCGCGCGAAAAAGCCGGCGGTTACGATCCATCCAATCCGCAGATCGCGCTGGGAAAAAATATCGAAGCGAAGTTGCGGGAATTCGAAAAGCAAATACAGCCTTTCTATAGCGCTGCCGCCGCCAACGACAATCGCTAAATCGCAGGCGGGCACATTTCAAATTATTTAAACGCCGCACGCGATGAATCGATGGCATGAACTAGAATAATGTTTCTCAACCATTGTTACTTGGATTACATCGATGAGAAATTTGTTGTCAATTCTCGGTTTTTCGTTGCTTGCATTTGGCGCAATAAATTGTGTTCATGCCGATGAACAGATGGTCGCGATCGCCGCTGGCATTTTTCAAATGGGCAGCGACGAAGCGCGCCAATCGCAACCGCTACACACGGTAACGATAAAAGCATTCGAGCTGGGTAAATATCCGGTAATGCGCAGTGAGTTCGAAAAATTTATTAACGAAACCGGCTACGACGCCGGCAAAGGCTGGCGTAAACCGCTGTTCAAACAGGGC
>DASXYH010000014.1:0-1892 GCA_036502545.1 Spongiibacteraceae bacterium | reverse complement strand
GACGATACATAAATCGAAGGGTCTCGAATTCGATACCATAATCGTGCCCGCGCTCGACGCCGGCGCGCGCTCCGATGATAAACCGCTGCTACGCTGGAGCGAATATCTCGCCGCCGACGGTGCGCTCGGTATCGCGCTGGCCGCCAAATCGGCGGTGGGCGGTGCTGACGATACCATTTATCGCTGGCTCGAATTCGAGCATAAACAGCAGAAGCGACTTGAGGATACGCGTCTGCTATACGTAGCGGCGACGCGCGCCATCAAACGTTTATATTTATTGTTTCGCACGAACGATGCGCAGGAATTCAAAACGCCGTCGAGTCACAGTTTGCTGAGCCGCATTTGGGATGCTGTACAAGCCGAAGTGATTTGGAGCGATGCGCCCGCGCCCGCGCTGGTGTATGAGGAAATCGACGCTGCAGCGATGCTGCTGCGTGTCCCCGCGCATTGGCATTTGCCTGAAACGGAAGAAGTTGCGCTAAGCAACACTGACAATACGCCGCAATTGCTGGTGCATTCGCTCGAAACGATGATCGGCACGGCGCTGCATCAATTGCTCGAAATGCTGACGCGTTTCGGCGTCGATCACTGGCGGCAACATACAACTGCGCAGCGACAGATATTGGTTGCGCAGATGCTGGGACAAATTGGCGTTCCCGCGGCCGATATCGGCGACGCGTGCACGCAAGTGATCGCCGCCATCGAGACGACGCTGGCCGATGCGCGTGGCCGCTGGTTATTGTCGAGCGAACATCGTAAGTCGGAAATGGAGTGGGAATTATTGGCGGCCGGCAAGCGCTATGTTATCGATCGCAGCTTTATCGATAGCGACGACATTCGCTGGATTGTCGATTACAAAAATTCGGTGCCTCATGACGGCGAGACGAAAGAACAATTCGCGCAGCGCGAATTGTTGTTGTATCGCCCGCAGCTGCAGCAATACCGCGAACTGGTGGCTGCATTCGAGCAGCGATCGATACGCACGGCGCTGTATTTCCCGCGCATCGCGTATTGGCTCGAAGCGCAATAATGCGCCGATAGGAAACATATAATCGTGAGTAAACGTAAAAATTCCGGTCCACTTTTTTTCAAGCCAGCGCGTGCGAATGAAAATGAGCCCGGCAAATCGATTGAGCTGCAGGTATCGATCGACAGGCTCAGCGCGGAAGGGCGCGGCCTGGCCTATCGCGACAGCAAGCCTTTGTTTATCGCCAATGCGTTGCCGGGTGAAACGGTACGCGTGCGTATCACCTCGGATAAACGCGACTACGCCGAAGCGGAATTGATCGAAATAGTCACGCCGGCCACGCAGCGAATTGCGCCGCGCTGCGAATTATTCGGTCGCTGCGGCGGTTGCCAATTGCAAATGCTGGACGATCGGGCGCAGCTGCAACATAAAGCCGCAACGTTACAGCATTTATTGCAACCTTATTTCGCGCAGAGCTTGAGTGATCCGATCAGCGCAGCGCCGTGGCATTATCGTCATCGCGCGCGCCTGGCCGTGACCGAGCACAACGGTAAACCGCTGCTCGGTTTCAAGGCGCTGAACAGTCATCGCGTTATTGCGGTAGCAGCATGCGCGACTCTCGATATTCGTCTGCAACCTTTATTACAGCAACTGCCGCAGTGGCTGGCGCAGCTGACGCACTGGCGGCGCATCGACGAAATTCGCATCGCCATCGATAGTGCCGGCGTTGTCGCGCTCGCCTGCCACACGCAACGCGATCTGCCGGCGGCGGATTTAAAATTATTGAACGATTGTTGCGACGCAGCAAATATTCGTTATGCGAAAGAAATTGCATTGACCTATGCGGTGCCGAGCCAAGACACGGCGTTTCAATTTACCGTTGACGATTTCACCCAGGTCAATCCCGCTATCAACGATCAGTTGG
>DASXYH010000013.1:0-3016 GCA_036502545.1 Spongiibacteraceae bacterium | reverse complement strand
AGGCGCACCAATACTTCCTCACCGGCTTGCGCCAAAGTCAGGATCGCGCTGATTTCTTCGCGCAGATTTTCGACGGCCGATGCTTTCATATCGCCGTCGAAATCGAGTACGAAAATTCTTTTCTTCGCAGTTTCGCCGCCTTTATTTTTCTTGCGCTGCTTTTCTTCGAGCTTGTCCTGCTTGCGCTGTGCTTTATGCAACGCTTTCAGCTCGTCGTCATAGAGAATCGAATGTTTGATGTCTTCTTCAAAATTCTCGAAGCGTGCGCCGAGATCCTTGACCTCGATATGGCCGTCGCTGTCTTTATGTTTGCGCTGCGACAGTGCAAAGATGCCAGCGATCAACACCAGCAAGCCGACGATGACAGTGATGGATTTAGCGAGAAATAAACCGTACTCGGCAAGCAATTGCAAAGCGAAATCTCCAGTGACGACAAACCAGAAGCGAAAGGCGATAAAAAGCGGCGGTCATGGTGGCGACTGCCCGAAGCGAAGTCAAGCGAGGGAAATTGAGCCTAAAGAATTATTGCCACTGGTCCACAGCCAGCTTGGCGCGCTCGTTCAACGGATAGGCGACAACGCCGCTGGGGCCGATGTTGATGCTATACAGAGCGCCGTCGACCATGGGCAGATAAGCGGCACTGCCGTATTGCGCATCGATTAACGAAAAATAGCGATTGGCCTGACGCAGCCATGACCATACATCGAACAGCGGTTCTTTGTCGCGCAAGCTGACAACGGTATGCGGGAGTTTTTGCTCATCTTCAAGCGATAAATAACGACCCGATAAACGATCGAGACGATAACCGGGTTTGACACCCAGGCGCGCCAGTGTATCGATCCACTTCAACAAACGTACATCGAGTTGCCACAAATCACCGCTGAGCTGATAGCGCTGCTCGTTACCAGAGTGATCGACCATCGTTACGTTGAATTGCTTGTCGTCAAGTTTGTTGAAAGCCAGCGTGCCGATCGGTTTCGCATCCAGCACCTGCTCGTAATTGCGCAAATCCCAGGCGGACAAACCGAATACGACGGCGACGCCCGCCAGTAACAAACCCAAGCTGCCGCGCAACCATCCCAAAATCCAATTGCCGATCAACAACCGCAGCGCCAGCAATAATACCAACACGGCAATGAGGGCAAGAACGATAGCAACACTGAGATAAATCATGGATCCGTTCGCGCTCCTTACGATGCGACAGCAAAGCCCAGCGCGGCGAGACTTTCTTCCGCCACGCCTAGAATTTTTTCATCGGGAGTACGCGCCGCGGCGATCTCGATGAAATAGTATTCGAGGCTGATCAACGCATCGGCCAGCGTTTCCAGCAATTGATGACGCTGCGGCCCGCTGTGCTGTTTGTCGCGCGAACTTGCGTCGACAAACGCCACGCAACTTTTAAAAATGTTCGCGGCGCGAACATGATTTAAAATTTGGGCGCCGCCGCGCACCGTGGTCAGCGTCACCGCAACATTGGCAATATGCACCGCATCGAAATTCGATTCGATATAAGACGTGATCGCGCGCTTGCACAGCGAAATTCCTGCCAATATCTCATCGATCACAATATGCGCTGCTTCCGCGAGTTGACTGTCGGCGATGATTTGCTTGCGCATCGCATCGGTGACCTGCTCCAAATCGTTCGTAGTAAGCTCGTTGCGATACAGGCCGGATAAGCTGCTTTCGATAAACAGTAAGGCATCGGCAACGGCGAGAAACTCGGCCGGCGGCACTCCATTTCTCTGTGCAGACCAATTTTCAACGAACTGTAACTGCTCGCGCAAAATATTGGACGGCGCGCGCAAGTTAACCACGCGCAGCGTATCGGCCACGCGCGTGAGAATTTCTTTCAGCGGTGCGACTTCATCGGCGGAAATACCCTGGTTTTGCGAAGCAATTTCCAGAATATCCTTAGCGCCGCGCAACTCTTCTTTCAGTACTTTCACCACGGAATCGATCGCTTCGAGACCGGGTCCGCGCATTGATTCGTGCTGTGCCGTAAGTTCGCGATCGTCGGGTTGCAGATGCGGCACCGCGAAGGCTGCCATCACCGTTTTTGCGAAACCTTCGCGATACGAGGACAGTGCCAACAAAAAAATTAATTCGCGCCGCATGGCATCGTCGACGGCGGCGGCCAATGCCGCTTCACCGCCCTTTAAATAGCGGGTCATCAGGCGCTCGATGATACCGAGCGTGCGGCGGCGATTGAGATTCAGCGACAAGCCTTCGCGCGCCATGCATTCCGCCACAGCGGCGGCCAGATGCCAAAAGCCGGCGCCACTCGATGCCGGTGTTTGTGCCGCGAAGCGGGCCGCCGCGCGACTGATCAACTGTAAATTCAATGCCTGATTTTTTTGGCGCAGAATCGCCAGCAGCCCGACCTGGTACATCTGGCGCAAACGCTCAAGCGCTTCCTTATTTGGCTGCTCGCTCGTTGTCGGCAGCGGCTTGACCGGCTGCAAGCCGAATTGCCGCTGTTCGAAATGGTATTCGGGTACCAGCGCTTGCCGACGCGCCACGCGTAATTCATTGACGTAGGGAATGATCATTATCGGACCGGCAAAACGGCGCGAACCGACGAATTCGATATAGCGCGGCAATACGAAAAACGCGTGGCTGAGCGCGCCCGCCAGTGCTTCAGCGCTGGCGCCATCGGCAGCGCCGATGTCTTTAAGTGTTGCACTCATTTCGTCCGCCAGCAACGCCGCCGCAGGAAATTGAATCAAGCGCAGCGTGCCCGCTACCTGCGCCACATCGTTATGGCAGTTTTCAATTGCGCTGTTATTGCTGGAATCGAGCAGAAAAGCTTCGAATTCCCCCGCTGCGCGCTGGATGGTGGTATCGAGCTCTTCGCGAATCAGCGCCAATGAATTGAGATTAACGGCTACTTCCTGCGACACTTTGCATCCTTCCGAACGAGTTGGGATTAAATTCCAGTCAGATTGAAAGCCTAGGACGGCTAGTTGCCACCGCTCTGGCACTGATTGAAATAAATGCTTGTCAGGTATAGCAAAGC
>DASXYH010000012.1:0-4299 GCA_036502545.1 Spongiibacteraceae bacterium | reverse complement strand
CCGTCCAAAAACGGCGTCACCGTGCGCACGACATTTTGCGAAATCGGATCGACCACCTGCACGCTGAGATCGCGATTGGCCGCCGGGAATCCGAGAATATTGAGCGTTAAATCCTGCATGGTGTTGACCTCGCGGTTTGGTCTTTAGTCCCTCTCCCAAATAGAAGAAGGAATTAATGCCCAAATGGAAAATCGATTTCCCAAAAAAAAGTAACGTCCTGACCGGGACGCAGTGTTACTGGCTCGAATACCACCTGGTTATACAATTTATCGCCGGCCATCAATCCGGCTTCAGTAACGTCGGTTAATTCCACCGTCGGTTTGAATACGCTCGCGATCAGCACCTGCACCATGCCGGGCTTATCGGTGACGATGGTGAAATCGGTCGGCGCGATCGCGCCGACCAATGCCGCAGACGGAATCGTCGTATCGGTCGGCGGCACCAGCAGTGTCGTTTCCGTCGTTGCGCCTTCCTGGCCGAAACCGATTTTGACTTGATTGATCGCGAGCGCGCCGCCCTGTCCGGAAAATAATGCGGCGATAATTGCCGCGCCCTGCCGCAATACGATATTGCGCGTGCGCCGTTGCGCGACAAGTTTGCCGGCGCAATCGTGCACACAAAGGCGCAAGCGACCGCGCGGACAACCATCCATGTTAGTCATAATGCTCTCCTGCTCGATGTCGAGATCGGCGTTATTCAAAGCGCGAATCTCCAATCGTCGTTTCTCCGTAGCGACCGCCCAGTGCCAACGTATCGCGCGCGCCGGCCGAACCGGTTTGGCGATCGGTTACCACCCAGGGCAGCGTTGCACGCACGCGCTGATTCTGCGTTTCGATAAACGGAATGAATTTCACCTGCGCGAGCACACCTGCCGCGCGCAATTCAGCGATCGTGCTGCGCAGACCCGCTGCGATCTGTTCGTACATCGGCTCCGCCTCAGCCTCGACCACGGTATTCGGTTCGGTGACGATATAGCGCGGCACACGCACTTCAAAACTTGCCGGTTCGGTTTCAATCCAATTCATTTCCAGGCGTGCAATATTTCCCGACGGAAACAACGACTGATTAAAAGCGGTCGAATCGAAAATGCCTTCGCGCAATTCCTTGCCGGCGATAGCGAAGAAAAAATGATTGAGCCCTTTGATGTCGAACAAGCCGATCGATAAAAATATCCAGTCGTTGGCGCCGCGCTGCAGACGCGGCAAGCGCGGCGTTGCGTCAAAATCAGCCGGCGTGAACGGCACGCCCAGTTCGAATCCGCTGAGGCTGAATAAATGTTTGGTGGCATCGTTGCCGTTCAGCGTGGCAAGCGCGGATTCTGCTGAATCTGACGCTGCGCTAATTTCCAGGCGTTGTCCGAACGGTAAATTTTGCGCGTAACCGATCAGATCGCCGGTGGTGAGATTGATTAAAATGGGCACGGTCGTTTTCGCGCCGAACAAACCGGTAATGGCAAAGGTCGCGTGCGTCTGATCGAGACCTTTATTGCTTTCCGACCAGCGATATAAATAAGGAACGTTACCGCCGCGTGCGGCGAGCACACCGCTGAATTTTTGCCGGCTCGGATTTTCCAGCAATTGCAGCGGGCGAAATAATGGTCTTTCGCTGACCGCAGCGAATGCTTTTTCCAACGGTACGCGCTGCAATCCCGGCACTAATTGATAGGCAAGCCCATTATCGCTATCGCTCAGCGCATTTTCGGTTTCGATCAAATAGTCATAGACGAATTTTTTGATTTCGTTGGGACCGAGCGCACCAGCTAGCCGCGCTTTCACCAATGGCAACAGCCGCGCGCGAAACGTGCGCAAATCTTCCCACGGTAAGCGCCGGACGCCGACCAGTGCGGCGAGTTTTTCCGCATCGGTCAAGCGATAGGCGGTACGAATCCAATGCGTCTGCCGCAGGCGGTCGAGATCCTCGTCGACACAATCGAGTTCGAGCGCCAGCGTATCGAGTAATTGCGTCAAGACCGAATCGGGCGCCAGCGTATACGGATCCGGCAGATAATTTTGCAGCGCCGGGAGATGATTCATGCGCTCACCTCAACCGATGCGACGGTGAAAACCTGCTGCGGCAGTACGCTGAACGCATTGCCGCCCTGCGCGATTAAAACGAATTGATCGGGAGTCGTCAGCGTGACCTGCATTTTCAGCGGATCGATCGCGTACAGCGAATCGTTGCGCAACGCGGTCAACAGCGTGTTGCTGTCGGCACTGCCGGTTTTCAGGTTTTCAAAGAAACTATTGAGTCGTGTTTGAATTTCGGTTTTCGCCTGGGCAATAGCGACCCCGGCGATCAGCTGTACAACGATCACGGCGCGCACTTCGACCGCGATCGTATCGCCGGCACCGAGCGGTTTATCGAAAGCATCGATGTCGAACGACACATCGCTTGCCGATAATTGCGTGCTGCTCGATGCATCGGGTTCGAAATCGGCGCCGGCGGCATTCACCGCGTCGCCTTTAACGCCGAACGTGAGCACTGCATCGACGATACGTTCTTCGCGCAGCAACACGGCCGTCAACGCGCGATTGCGAATTTTTTCGCCGACACCTTTCTTGCGAATTTCGGCGACTAACGCACTCTGCGCATTTTTGTGAATCTGCGCGATATCCGCCGGCGCCATGCTGCTGCCAGCCAGCGTCAATTGCAGTTTCGCTGTCAGCGCGATGCTGTTTGCGCTATCGCGCACGACACGAATACCGGCCGGGCGCAATTCCTCGATGCGATCGAGCACCGCGCGCGGCAATCCGCCGCCGCTCGCCGGCTGCGCAAGATCGATCGATAATTGAATTTCGCCCGGCACGCCATTCGGCATCTCGACCAACTTAACGCTGCGCACTTCGGGCAATTGCAGCAAACCGTGTTCGATCGCGCTGACCGTGCCTTTATTGCTCGCGAGCAATGCATCGCGTGCGCGTGCGCGCAATTGTTCGTCGGTTTCATCGTCGCTGGCGCGCGTGGTGGGCCGCTCATTGGTAACGGTGTCGAGTCCGGCGATGGCGCGTTGCACCACTGTCAGCACGGCGGTTTCGACCACCGGTGTGAGGTCGGTACTGCCGCGCACGGCGATTTGCGCGGTCGCTTCGCCGGCCAACATTGCGCGCGTCTCGATCGTTTCGTAACGAATTTTATCGGCGCTGTCGGTGATCGGCGTACCGGCGGGAATGGTAATGCTGCCGATGGCACCGGCGCGGCGCGCGAATGTCACCGCGCCGGTCGGACGTCCCGCGCGAAAACGTTGATAACCCAGCAGCGCAACGACGCGATCGAGCGATGCCCCGGTTGCGGTTTCAAGAAATGCGGAGTCGTACACCAGATTCAACTGCGCATATAAAAGCGCCAGTTCGCGGCTCACCGCTTCGAGCAATGTGCGCGCGACGCTGCCGACATTCAAATCGGTGAGCGGGGTCGGCTCGGTATTGCGCGGATAATAATTGACGGTGACATCGGTATCGCTCGCCGGTTTTTTTCCGAACGGCAAAAAGCGAATGCGGCTGACATCGATGGGGTCGGCGGAGTCGGCCACCAATTCATAATCGTTCAGCGTGAATGTGTAACTCTGCAGCGGATCGCCCGATTTCGGCGGTTCGATAAAACCGCTGACCACCGATACGCGTTTGACGGGGCGGCGCAACAAAATAATATCGGGAACCTGCAGCGGCCGCGCCAGCGTGTTGTAGCTGACGCGATGCAATTCGCGCGTCACGCCCTGCGTGAGATTGGTGAGCACATCGCGAACGATATCCGGATATTCTCGGTCGACAAATTTCAGCGCGTTATCACTCACAGCGTTACTTCCAATGTCAGTGCGAGCGAATCGTTGTCATCGACCGGCAACACCGAAAAACTGATTCGGATCGTGTCGGGCTGAGCGGCGACGGTTGTGATCGATAGGTCAATTAACTGCTTGACCCGCGTTTCCTGCTTGATTGCCTGCAGCGTAAATAAGCGCGCCAAATTGCGCGTCGTTTCATTATTCAATTCGCCGATCAATTCGACCAGCCGGCAACCGTAATCGGGATGACCCAAATTGCGCAGCGCGCCCTGCCGCGTCAATAAACGCAGTATCAATGCCTGTGCAAGATTGGCGCGACCCGCTACTGCACCGGCATCGAGAATTTCGCCCGTCTGCGGTAATCCGCCGCGGCCGCCGGGCACGACTTGCAAATCGAGCACGCCCCACGAATCGGCAACCGCCAACGGCACGCTGCTCGGTACGCCGCTATAGCGTGTCAGCGCCAAATCCGCGCCGAGTCGCGTATAGGTTTTTGCTTTTTGCGTTGCGACTGCCATGTC
>DASXYH010000011.1:0-5584 GCA_036502545.1 Spongiibacteraceae bacterium | reverse complement strand
GCCTGAGCGAATTGATTGCCCTCAATGTCGCCACGATCGATTTTCATGAAGCGCAAGCCGAAATTATCGGCAAAGGCAACAAAACGCGCATCGTTCCGATCGGCAGCGTGGCGCTGCACGCCTTGCGCGAATGGCTGCCGTTGCGTGCAACGGTCGCAATTGAAGATGCGTTATTCATCAGCGTGCGCGGCAAGCGCATCAGCGCCCGCAGCGTGCAGGATCGGCTAGCCAAACAATCGCTACAGCGCGGCGTTGCGCAACGCGTACATCCGCATATGCTGCGCCATTCGTTCGCCAGTCATTTGCTTGAATCGAGCGGCGATTTGCGTGCCGTGCAAGAATTACTCGGCCACGCCAATCTTTCCACCACGCAGGTCTACACGCATTTGAATTTTCAGCACCTCGCCAAGGTTTACGATGCCGCGCATCCGCGTGCAGCGCGTAAAACCCAATTGCGTGAAAACAAAGACAGCACCGAAAATAGTGGGCGCTGATGCCGATGGCCACGCGTATCCGTTTGCTGACGTTCGATCTGGACGATACGTTGTGGGAGTTCACGCCCGTATTGGTACGCGCCGAAGCGATCACGTATGCCTGGCTGCAACAACATGCGCCGGCCGTCACTGCGCGTTTTTCGTGTGATGATCTGCGCGCGTTGCGCCTGCAAATCGCGCGCGAACAACCGCAGATTGCGCATCGAGTGACCGAATTGCGCGTGCGTGGCTTGCATCGAGCGATGCAACAGGTCGGCATTGTCGACGCATCGATCGAAGAACTGGTCGAAAAGGCTTTTGCCACTTTTTTGCATGCGCGCCACGACATCGAATTATTCGACGACGCCGAGCAAATTTTGCTGGAACTGAAACGCGATTATGCATTGGGCGCCATTACCAACGGCAATATCGACGTAAGCCGATTGGGTCTCGATCGCTACTTTAGTTTCGCCGTGAACGCCGAACAATTGGCTCGCGCTAAGCCGCATCCCGAGCCTTTTTTGCAAGCGCTGGCGATAGCCAATTGCGCAGCGCACGAATGCATTCATATCGGCGACGATATCGAAAATGACGTGCGTGGCGCACAGCGCCTCGGCATGCATACGATATGGATTAATCGGCAGCAACAGCTTTGGCCAGGCGATACACCGCCATCGCAGCAAGTACAGCATTTGGCGGAGTTGCCAAATGCTGTACGCAACATTGCTGGAAAAACTTAGGAATTTAGATAGGACGGCTGCCGTAATCGCTGTCCGGCTTACGTGGCGGATCGGCGGTCACATTGGGCTCAATTTGGCTGATCTTGCCGCCCCTGGCTAGAAATGCTTCGATTTCCTCAGACATCTCATCCCGCAGTTTTTGCCGTGAAGCGACCGTGCGCTCCTCGGGCACTTCTTCGTGGTTTACCGCAGGCCCGGCGCTTTCACTGGAGGTTTCGGCAGCTTCGACTTCATTATCGCCATCCTCTTCAGCTTCCTGCTCATCCTCACCTTCAAACTCTTCCACTTCTTCATCTTGATTATCGAACTTGCCCATCGGATCAACCCCTGTAATGCTAGAGCCTCGAACTAGTGTGGAAATGCTCGAAATATATAGATCAATCTGGATTTCCTGCAACTGTCCGAAAACGTTTTTTAAAGATTTTTTTTCTTCCAATTTTTTATTTGCTTAAATCCGGCTATTTGTTATGAGCGATTTTCCCGCAATGGAGCCGTGTATTTTCGATCCGCTGCGTTTTTACGATCCTCGCAGCGCCGCCGTACGCGCGGCTGTCGCAGTTAGCGCCTGCCTCACCGGCGAAAAAGTACGCTACGACGGCGCCGACAAATTGCTGCCTGCTTATTCAATTCTGAAAACCGAATTAGCGTTGATTCCGATCTGCCCCGAAGTGGGCGCCGGCCTTACCATTCCGCGCCCGCCAGTACAATTAATGCAAACCGAAACCGGGGTACGCGCAGTGGGCCGCGACAAGCCAGCGCTCGATATCACCGGCGCATTACAGCAATTTGCTGAAATTTCGCTGCAACAATTGACCGGCACGCGCGCGCTTTGCGGTTATTTATGGAAAAGTCGCTCACCCAGTTGTGGACTTGATAGCACGCCGCTGTTCAATGCATCGGGCTGCGAAATAGATCGTATCAGCGGCATTCAATCCGCTTATTTCCAGCGCGAGCTGCCTTGGCTTAATTACTGCGAAGATACGGTGGTGGAAAGCGCCACTTCTGCAATGCGTTTCGTACTGCAATGCAGATTGGTATTTGATCTGCTTTACACGTCCGCGACATCATCGTTAAAAATGCTGCATCAGCATTATAGTTTTTTACACAGCCATTTTAATTGGCATACTCAAGACCAATTGGAGACTTTGAGTAACGCGGAAATTAAAACAGACTATCTGGCTGCACTTTTGAATGCGTGCAACCAGATGCCGGAAGATGAATTGCTGAGCTTGTTTAAATGGCGAACCTAGATTGCGTCTTCACCGCTTTCGCCGGTGCGAATACGAATTACTTGTTCGAGTGACGAAACAAAAATTTTGCCGTCACCAATTTTTCCCGTATTCGCCGCTTTCGTAATCGCCTCGATCACCGACTCAACGACGCCATCGGCCACAGCGATTTCCAATTTTACCTTCGGTAGAAAATCGACGACGTATTCGGCACCTCGATACAGCTCGGTATGGCCTTTTTGTCGACCAAAGCCTTTCACCTCGGTGACAGTCACACCTTGCACACCAATATCGGACAATGCCGCCCGCACGTCATCCAGTTTGAACGGTTTGATGATCGCGGTCACCAGTTTCATTGGTCGTCTCCTGCAATACTTCGTGGAATCGCGCCGATTGTGCTGGCGAGTGGATCAAGTGTGGCTCAGAGCGATAGACGCTGGCAAGCATCAGCGCCAATAAAAAAAGGCGCCAGGATTATCTCCTGGCACCTTTTTACTTGCGCGCGATGAGCCCACTTTTTACATATTGTAAGCGCGTTCGCCGTGCGAAGTTGTATCCAAGCCTTCGCGCTCGTCTTCATCCGATACGCGCAGACCAATCACGAGATCGACAATTTTGTAGGCGATCAGCGAAACCACGCCTGACCATACAATAGTCAACCCTACCGCTTTAGCTTGAATGACCACTTGGCTGGCAATCGAGTATGCGTCGGGCGTTACTAAGGTTGCAGTAACCCAATCACCCACAAAGCTCGGACCACCCAAATTCGGTGAGTTGAAGACACCCGTGAGCAGCGCGCCCAGAATACCGCCGACACCATGCACGCCGAATACATCGAGCGTATCGTCCGCACCGAGCAGCTTTTTCAGGCCAGTTACGCCCCACAGGCAGAGCAAGCCAGCCGCCACGCCAATAATCAGCGCACCAACCAGACCAACGTTACCAGCGGCAGGAGTAATCGCAACCAAACCTGCAACGGCACCGGACGCCGCTCCCAGCATCGAAGCTTTGCCACGCAGCAGAGCTTCGCCGAGGCACCAACCCAATACAGCAGCAGCAGTTGCGATGAAAGTGTTCATAAATGCCAGAACAGCGTAGCCACTGGCTTCCAAAGCAGAACCTGCATTGAAGCCGAACCAGCCCACCCACAACAACGAAGCACCAATCATCGTCATCGTCAGCGAATGTGGAGTGAATGCTTCTTTGCCGTAGCCTTGGCGCTTGCCAATCATGTAGGCACCCACCAAACCCGCGACAGCCGCATTGATGTGAACGACGGTACCGCCGGCGAAATCGAGTGCGCCCCATTGCCAAACTAAACCGGCTTTGGCGTTCATCGCATCAACAACATCGGCGCTAGAATAAGCATCCGGACCCATCCAGAACCATACCATATGCGCTATCGGGGCGTAGCTGAACGTGAACCACAACACCATGAAACACAGCACAGCCGAGAATTTCATGCGTTCAGCAAATGAGCCGACAATTAAACAGCAGGTGATCGCAGCGAATGTCGCCTGGAAGGCAGCGAATACGAGCTCGGGAATATAGACACCTTTGCTAAAAGTCGCGCCGTTGGCAAATGTGCCGGCGACGTTATCCCAAATACCTTTTAGCAAGACCCGGTCAAATCCGCCGACGAACGCATTCCCTTCGGTAAATGCCAAGCTATAGCCATAAATAAACCAAAGCACGACAATCAGCGAGAATGTCACCATCACCTGCATAAGCACGGATAGCATATTTTTACTGCGTACCAAGCCGCCGTAAAACAATGCAAGGCCGGGAATGCTCATCATAATGACGAGTGCAGTCGAAACCAGCATCCAAGTGGTGTCGCCCTTATTGGGAACGGGAACGGGGGCCGCTGCTGGAGCGGTAGCCGCCGCGGCAGGGGCCGCATCAGCAGCGGGGGCGGCTTCAGCGGCAGCAGGTGTCGCAGCGGGGGCGGGTTCGTCAGCAAAAGCCAGACAGGATACGAGCACGCACATCAGCGCACCCGCTAGTCCAGCAAAAGACTTTACTTTCATGATTGTTCTCCTGGAACGTTATGGGAGTGCGTTAGTTAGATAGCGTCTTCGCCGGTCTCGCCGGTGCGGATGCGAATCACTTGCTCCAGCGTCGATACGAAAATCTTGCCGTCGCCGATTTTGCCGGTATTGGCCGATTTGGTGATTGCCTCAATCACCTGCTCGACCGCTCCATCCGCAACCGCCACCTCGATCCTCACTTTCGGCAGGAAATCGACAACATATTCTGCGCCGCGATACAGCTCGGTATGCCCTTTCTGACGCCCGAATCCTTTCACTTCAGTCACGGTGATACCCTGCACACCGATATCCGAAAGCGCCTCCCGTACATCGTCCAGCTTAAATGGCTTCACAATAGCCGTTACGAGTTTCATGGAATGGTTTCTCCCTTATACAGTGCGCAGTGCGCTCTTTTTTGCACTCATCTTCGGCATTGATAACCTTGATGAGTGTTCGCCAAGATTCGGAAGCCGCCACATTTGTGACAAGCCATCTATAGTTGGCTGCCATGTATCGCCAATTTGCGCCAGCACAGCAGCCGAATTGCAAAAAGCATAGGACGTGCCACAACCTGAAAAGTAAGCCGCCGATAGGCCTTAACGCAATGTCATCAAGATATAACACGGATGTGCTTGGAAAATATGTGCATATGCGGTGCAGTTTTCGAATCGGGGGCCAAAACAGTGCACAAAGATAAAAAGGCTGTAATTGGGTAGATTGCAAGTCCAAAAAATGATCCTAAATAAGCATCCGTGCACCATAATCGCCGATAGCAAAAATTTGCTATTTATCCATTTATCGCACCGGATAAGTGCGATACAGAGAGAAACTAGTGCAAATTTGTTATTAATACATAAAGCCCTAAGTGAGGTTTATTATTTAAGCCGCTAAAATTCTTAAATAAATTGCCCATTGGCACCTGCGTTGCTAAACTGACGGCGCAACATCGGGAAGCTAATTATGGCTTCCCCACTACAACAAATTCCCAGGAGTCCAATGACATGGCGATGAAAAAACTCTCCCAAGCAATCGGTTTAGCGGCGATGGCAATGTCCGGCGCCGTGCTTGCCGATGCTCCAAAGCTGAGCGAAGTACTTGATGCATCTGGAATT
>DASXYH010000010.1:0-8515 GCA_036502545.1 Spongiibacteraceae bacterium | reverse complement strand
GACGATGTAGCCGAATTGTTGTTCCGTGCGCAGCCGCGCATAAAAATCAGCACTGATCATTTGCGCGCTAACGCCGAGCGCCGCGCGCGACGACTTGGAGTTATCCGCCGCCTGCCGATACCACAGCAGCGCGGCGTCGGCATGCGGCGATTTTAACGTGCGCCGATAATCGTGCGTGCCGAGATGCAAGACGGCGACGGGCGGCGGTGTAACTGGACGTGCCGACGTCAGCAATTGTTGCGTGACCAAAGCGCCGAGATGCTGCGCATCGCTCGCAACGACGTTGCCGTACACGAGCATATCGATATGGATCTGCGTCAGTAATTGCCGCGCGAATTTTTGCAAATCCGCCGCCTCGATCTTATCGATATGCTTGAGCAATTCGCTGTCGGTCCAAAAATCGCGCACTAATATATTGTCGATATCGCCGCGCAATAATTCATACGGCGGGCGCTTGTTGTTGTCCTGCAGCTGCCGCCGATATTCGCGCCGTACGCGCGCGAATACAACCGGATCGATTTGCGGCTGATGCAGCGCGGCCAACATGCGTTCTAGCAATAATGCCTGCCGCGCATCGAGACCATCGACGCGCAGCGTAATGCCGCGACCGCTGCGACTGATATCGTAATTGAGACCGGCGAGCGAAGCGGGATAAGAAAATTCATTCAAATTTTCGCGCAACACGCGCACCAATAATTCGGTTGCGACTGCGTGCTGCGCGCTGTTGTTGGCGAGCGGTGCTTGCACATCGATGGTGATCGTCGCTTTCGGCATGCGATATACCGCATCCTGCAAAAACCATAATTGCAGGCCATCGCCCGCATGCAACAGCGAAGGTTTATCGCCGGCGTTTGCGGACAACGGTTTGAGCGCCAGTTGATCGGTAATGAAAATATTGGGTGCCGGCAGTTTTATATCCGCGTTCGCGGCGGCCTGTTGCCATTGCTGCGTGCGCTGCGGGGAAATGCTCTGCACACTGTAGCGTGTCGCGTAATACGCACTGGTTTTTTCGGTTGCCGCGTCTGGACTGATCAATGTCACCAGCATGTTTTGCGGTGTCAGTTGTACCAGCAATGCATCGATGCGATCCGCTTCGAACTGTTCCATCAAATAATCGCCGCGAATCACTTCGGCGGCGGGATAATCGTGCAGATTTCCCGCGAGATGACTGACCTCGGTGATCGGTTCCGGTATTTCGCGAAAACGAAAGCGCTGATCGGCGACGATGTGCTGCTCGCGATAGAGCCAATCCTCAATGCCGTTTGCGTGAATAAGACGAATTGCGCGATACACCAACCCGATAATTTCGTCGGTATGGCGATTACCCTCCGGCGTCAGATCAATGCTGAGATTAAATTCGGCGCCGCCATCGTAATCGAGCCCCTGGCCCGCGCTCAACGCCTGTGCCCAGCCGCGCTGTTTCAATGCGGACAACAAACTGCCGGCGCCTTCGTGGCCGAGAATATTACCGATGTAATCGAGCGATTTGCCGCGATAATCGTCGTGCTGATCGGGCAGCGGCCATGCCAGCGATAATGAGCGCCGCTGCTGTACCGGCTGAATTTGCACCAGCTCCGGCAGCATACCCGCGCGCAGCAGCGGTGCGGATATCGGCGCGATGACGCGTTGCCGATTCGGCACGGTGCTGAACCGCGACGTCACCATTTGTTGCAATCGATCGAGCGGCTCGCGGCCGACGACAACGAGTGTCATCAAATTGGATGAATAATTTTCCGCATAAAAATCGAGTAAATCCTGGCGCACCGGATGGTCGGGGCGATCGGCGAGCGTATCGAGATCGCCGACCGAAAATTTCGCGAGCGGATGTTCCGGATTGACCACCTCGCGCAATACATCGAGCGCGCGGTGTTGATCATCCTGAATATTGGCTTTGTATTCGGAATCGACCGCATGTTTTTCGCGTTCGACATATTCCGCGCTAAACAATGGCGCGACAAAAAATCGTGAGAAGCGATCGAGCGCTGGTTCCAGATAAGCGCTGTTGATGTCAAAAAAATAATTGGTGTGTTCGAATGCGGTGTAGGCGTTGTGATTGCCGCCGTGCGCCGCGATAAAATCCTGATATTCGTCGGCGTTCGGATATTTATCGGTGCCGAGAAATAACATGTGCTCGAGAAAATGCGCGAGACCCTGGCGCTGTAGCGGATCCTGTCGGCTGCCGATGTTGACATCGAGCGCCGCCGCCGCCTTATCGGTATCGGGAGCCGAAATCAGCAGCACGCGCAATTGATTCGGCAATTGCAGATAGCGATACGCGCGATGATCACCGTCGCTGGCGATGACCGCGTTGGCATTGGACGTATCGCTGGCATTGGTGCCGACATGATTGTCGACGTGCTGACATGCGCTTAGCAGCGTAAACAATGCAAGCAGTGCGATACGCTGCCAGCGATAATTCAAAACAGCGAATACTTTCACGGTATTTCCTTATTTTGTTTGAATGCCGGTGATCGGTGTTTTCTTTTTAGTAGATTGCTTTTTTGTTAATGGATTACATTTTTGTTAATGGACTGCTTTTTGTTAACAGACTACGACGAGTTCTAACGTTTTTGCAGCAGATAGCTAAAAATGCCATTGTCTGCGCTGCTTTCGAGCAATTGATGCCCGCTTTGTTCCGCGAACACGCGAAAGTCGCGTTGCGAACCCGGATCGGTGGCGCGCACACGCAATTGTTCGCCGCTGTTCATCGCATTGAGCGCCTGTTTGGCTTTTAACAATGGCAGCGGACAATCGAGGCCGCAGGTATCGAGTTCGCGCACAAGTCATCCCGCGTTTCAATTCAGGCGCACCAGTATACTGGAGCACTGCGCAGATGAAAGGTTGGTAATACACCGATGCAGGGTTGGTGATAATGGCAGTGAGGAATCAAGGCGTTTACAAGTGGTCTGACATTGCAAAGCGTCCGTCTGCCGCCGCAAGGCCGGCATGCTAAAGTAACCGATTACAATTGCCCGCGATATCAACGTGAAAAATGCAGTGAAACGTAAACAGCGAATTATCGCCAGTCTATTGATCGGCACTTTGATGCACGCCAGCGGCGGTTTTTCCGCACCGAATGGCGTTGCGTTGCCGGAGTTGGGCGACAGTGCCTCCAGTACGTTTTCTAGTCAGCAGGAATATGATCTGGGACGCGCCTGGCTGAAAATGTTTCGCAGCCAAGTACGTACCGTATCGGATCCGCTGCTGCAGGATTACATGGAATATTTAGTTTATAAACTGGCCAGCAACAGCCAGGTGAAGGATCGCCGGCTCGAAGTCGTCATTGTCGATAATCCAACGATCAACGCTTTCGCGGTGCCCGGCGGCGTCGTCGGCATTCATAACGGTGCGTTTTTGTCGGCGGATAACGAAGCGGAGCTGGCTTCGATTCTCGGTCACGAATTAGGTCACTTGAGCCAGCGCCATTTTGCACGCGGTATCGAGCAACAGCAGCGTTCGATGTTGCCAACGATGGCGGGCATGCTCGGCGCGCTGGTATTGGCTGCCACCGCGCGCGGCGATGCCGGCATGGCGGCGATGGCAGCGACGCAGGCCGCCGCGCAGCAGAACCAATTGCGCTTCAGCCGCGAAAACGAACAGGAAGCGGATCGCGTCGGCATGGAGACATTGGTCAAGGCCGATTACGATCCGAATGCGTTTGCAGCGATGTTCGAAAATATGCTCGCCGAAAATCGTTTTGCCGGCCGCAATCCGCCCGAATTTTTATTGACTCACCCGCTGACCGAAAGCCGCGTCAGCGATGCACGCAATCGCGCGCGCGATTATCCGCGCAAGGTGTATGTCGATAATCTCGATTTCCAATTGATGCGCGCGCGCGTCGAAGTGCAATTGGCGAGCAATAATTCGGAAGCGTTGAAAAAATTCAAGGCGCGGCTCAAAGGTCAATCGCGCAATGTCGAAGCGGATCGCTACGGTTTAGCGTTGGCTTATTTGCAAGCCGGACAATTGAAAGAAGCGCACGAGCAGCTCGATCCGTTATTGCAAAAAGATCCGCGTCGGCTCGCGTATGTCGTCACCGATGCCGATATCGATATCGCCGCTGGAAACAGCGAAAGTGCAATCACAAAATTGAAAGCGCAATTGCGCGTCAATCCCGGTAATTATCCATTGGCGATGACATATGCGGATGCGCTGTTGAAATCGAATCAGCCGCAGTTGGCGGAAGCGGTATTGCAAGAGCAGGTGAAGGCGCGGCCGACCGATCCCGATGTGTGGTATGAGCTGGCGGAAACGCATGGACTCGCGGGCAATATTCTCGGCGTGCACCAGGCGCGTGCGGAATATTTTGTGTTGAACGGCGTGCTCGACAAAGCCGAGCAGCAACTGAATTACGCATTATTGCTGGTGAAAAACGATCCTATCACGACGACGAAAATCGAAGAGCGGATTCGCCAGATCAAAACGTTGAAAGACCAGATGGATAAGATGTAACTATTTTTTTCTTCTTTGCGCAGCGAAATTCAGCATTCGTTTTAACGGAATCATTGCGCGTTCGCCGATCGCGGGATCGACATGAATTTCGTTGCTGCCGAATTCAAGAGAGTCGGCCAAATTATCCAGCGCGTTCATCGCCATCCACGGGCAGTGCGCACAGCTGCGACACGTTGCGCCGTTGCCGGCGGTCGGCGCGATGATGAATTCCTTATCCGGCACCTGTTGCTGCAGCTTGTAGAAAATTCCCTGATCGGTGGCGACGATGAATTGCTGGTTCGGCAAGGTGCGCGCCGCTTCAATGATTTGCGAAGTGGAACCGACGCGATCGGCGAGATCGACCACGGGCGCCGGCGATTCCGGATGCACCAACACCGCTGCATTGGGATAAATCGCTTTCAAATCGGCGATGCCTTTGGCTTTGAACTCCTCGTGCACGATGCAGGAGCCATCCCACAAAATCATATCGGCACCGCTTTCCCGGCGCACGTAATCGCCGAGATAGCGATCGGGTGCCCACAGGATTTTTTCGCCTAGCGCATCGAGATGTTCGACGATCGGCAACGCAACGCTTGACGTGACAACCCAATCGGCGCGCGCTTTTACCGCTGCCGAGGTATTGGCGTAGACCACCACGGTGCGATCGGGATGTTGATCGCAGAACGCGGCAAACTCATCGGCCGGACAACCGATATCGAGCGAGCAGGTGGCTTCGAGCGTCGGCATCAACACGCGTTTTTCCGGCGACAGAATTTTTGCCGTTTCGCCCATGAAGCGCACGCCCGCGACCACCAGCGTTTTTGCGCTGTGCTCGTGGCCGAAGCGCGCCATTTCGAGCGAATCGGAAACGCAGCCGCCGGTTTCTTCGGCCAATTCCTGCAATGCCGGATCGGTGTAATAGTGCGCCACCAGTACGGCATCTCTATCGCGCAGCAATTGCTTGATGCGGGTTTTCTGCCGCTCCTGCGTGACGCTATCCAGCGCTTGGTGTGGCTGCAGCTGATCCAGATGGGCGCGAACCCGTTCGTTCATCTGTGACATCGTTACCTCTACGCCGTGCTTTGCGGGAATGCTTCGGTATTCGTGAAATGCGTCAATGTTAATGCCGCGGCGTTATCGCTATGACTGCGAACAGCGGGCCGAGTTTACCAGATGGCAATCCGCCCAGTGCTCAATCTGCGCTATGCTTGCCGCGCCCTCAGGCTCAGCTCGATCAGTCGCGAAATCTCATACTCGGAATCTCAATAGGTGTAGGCAATGCAATTCGAATTCAACGGCAAGGTGGTTTTGGTGACGGGCGCCGCGTCCGGTCTCGGGCGCGCGACGGCGCGGGTTTTTGCGCAGCATGGCGCGGCGTTGTGTCTGATCGATATTAATGAGAACGGCCTGCGCGAAGTGCAGACGGAAATCGAGCAAATGGGTCGGGATTGCCTGGTTTGCTGCACTGACATATCGGCAAAAGTTAATTGCGAAGCAACAGTCACCGCGGCCATTGCGCGTTTTGGCCGGCTCGACGTGCTGTGCAATGTCGCCGGTATTATCAAATTGGCGCATACGGTGGATGTGACAGCGGCCGATTGGGAGCGCATTGTCGGCGTCAATCTGAGCGGCCCGTTCTTTTTATCGCAGGCGGCGATTCCGCATCTGCTGAAATCCGAAGGTAATATCATCAATGTTGCCTCCTCGGCGGCGTTTGTCGGCGAAGCGTATCTGGTGCCGTATGCGACGACGAAAGCGGGTCTCGTGCATATGACCAAATCGATGGCGATGGAATTTATGCGGCAACCGATCCGCATCAACGCGGTGGCGCCGGGCGGCATGATGACCGCGATGGGCAGCACGATTTCTCCTCCGGAAGGTATGGATTTCGAGTTAGTACAACGGTTTACCGGCATAAGAGGCGTGTCGCACCCGGAAGAGGTTGCCAACCTGATGCTGTATCTCGCATCGGATAACGCGAAATTCGTGCACGGCGCGTGTTTATCCATCGACGGCGGCATCACCGCAGGCTAGGACGTCAATTACCGACAGAGCATTAACGCTGCAGCGTAGAACATTATTTATTACGCGTTGAATGCATTAACGAATTGCTGTTTATGCAATGGCTGTGCATGAGCTGAAAGCTGATAAGACATCGATTAACGCCAGCGCCATTAATGAGGCTAAATGAATGAATTCTTTCAGCCGCGTTACAATTGGTATAGGATCGAATACGTCGCAGCGTGTTATTCGGTATACATATCAATAAAGGAGGTTTATAAATAAAACTTTCATAATGTTATTTTGGTTCTTTTGCCGAAAAGCTTGTAGACTTCATTTCGCCATTTGCCCTTTCATGTTTATCTCACAATTCCAATATTTGATGTGAAGTACTGCAGCAGAGCCATTGAGCATCTACGAGCTGTGGTTATCTTCGCAATTTTGCATTCGCAATCGAGGTGGGTTGTTCACCGTAGAGCGTGTCGATCAAGAAGCCAGTGGCATTGAACTGGCGGGTCGGCGCGAAGTCTATCAGACCGGGTTTAACAGTGAGGAATGGATGATGAGCGTCGTTGAAACCTTCAAAGATAAAGCAAGTGATTTAATCTCTTCCGCCGGTGATATCAATAAGCTGGCAATCGATAAAGTGGAAGAAGCAACCAAACTGAATCTTGCTTCCGCCACTTACTTCAGCAATATCGGCATTAAGCAATTGCGCGCGCTGAGCAATGTAAAGGATTTGGAATCGATTCAAAAATTTACTGCCGATTCCATTTCACTCAGTGGTGAAATTGTCAAAAAGGTGCTCGACGATAGTAAGGCCTGGCTGAATATCGGCGCCGATGTGAAAGACCGCGTGACGTCGATATTTAAAAACCGGGATGACGTTGAAGCCAAAAAAAAACCGGCAGTCAAGTCAGCACTAGCGTAATGCGGTAAAGGTGCGCGGAAAGCGCGCCTTATTTGATATCGAATTCTCCGAGTCGGAGCTCGTCTCGCTATGCGTGAGCAAGAGCCGGTAGTCGATTTCTTTTCGCAAAGCGCTGCGCTAATCGAGAACGTGTGCGAGCTGCAACGCAATTTCGCCGACGAATTTTTCGATCGTCTGCATCATGCCGAAAAGAAAAATGCCGCGGTCGATACCGCCACCGAATGCTGTCGCAATTTATTCAGCGGCATCACCAACAATCCCAGCAAAATCGCCGAACGTCAGATTGAACACTGGCAACAGCAGTTGCAGTTGTGCAGCAATTTATTATTAAAACTGATCGGCGAAACCGTCGAGCCGGTGACGCGGCCGCGTCCCAACGATCGTCGCTTCGATGATGCAGAGTGGGAAAGCAACGCATTATTCGACTTTATCAAGCAATCGTATTTATTGACGGCGGAACATGCGTTGCAAAGCGTCAATGAACTGGAAGGCGTCGGTGCGCGCGATCGCGAGCGTCTGAATTATTTTATGCGCCAGTTGATCAATGCATTGGCACCGACGAATTTTGTATTTACCAATCCCGACGTGCTGCGCAAGACCTTCGCCACGCAAGGTAAAAATTTGATCGAAGGTCTGCAGATGATGGTGGAGGATAAGAAGCGCAGCGCCGATATTCTGAATGTCTGCACCAGCAAGCCGAACGCATTCAAGGTGGGCCACAACATTGCGCATACGCCCGGCGCGGTCGTTGCCGAAAATGAATTGATGCAATTGATTCAGTACGCGCCGACCACGCCACAGGTGCAAACGACACCGATACTGATCGTGCCGTCGTGGGTCAATAAATATTACATTCTCGATCTCACCGAAAAGAACAGTTTCATTCGCTGGCTGGTCGAGCAGGGCAATACCGTTTTCGCCATCTCCTGGGTCAACCCGGATGCGAGTTTTCGCGATGTGCAATTCTTCGATTACATGGCGAAGGGCCCTTTATTTGCCGCCGAGGAGATTGCGCGGATAACTGGCTCGCCGCAGGTAGCGGCAATCGGTTATTGCCTCGGCGGCATTCTGTTGGCGTGCGCGCTGGCCTATACCGATCACTTACGTCATTCGCATTCCGAGCAATCGCGCTTTGCATCGGCAACATATCTT
>DASXYH010000009.1:0-10529 GCA_036502545.1 Spongiibacteraceae bacterium | reverse complement strand
CCGCCGCCCATACCCGCGGTGATGAACACCATATCGGCGCCGCGCAGCACCTCGGCGATACGCTCGCGATCTTCAAGCGCTGCCTGCCGGCCGACTTCGGGATCCGCACCCGCCCCCAACCCCTTGGTGACGCCCGAGCCCAATTGCAGCACCGTTTTTGAAGAGACATCGGTGAGCGCCTGAGCATCGGTGTTAGCGCAAATAAAATCCACGCCTTCAACCGAACTCGCGATCATATGCTTGACCGCGTTGCCGCCGCCGCCGCCAACTCCAACCACTTTGATCACCGCGTTTTGCGGCACACTGTCAACTAATTCAAACATGACTTTCTCCCCTTAATTTCACAACCCGGTTAACCCGGAGCCGCGTTACGACTTCAAAAATGCCGATCTGCACCACATTCATTCACTGCAAATAGCTGTCAGAAATTGTTTTGCAACCAAGTTTTCGCCCGTGCGAAAAAACTGCCCTTAGCGGCATCGCGCGCTTTGCGCTGACGCGCGCCACCGCGTATGCCGTACCCACGCTGCTGTTTCAAACCGTAATGCAGCAGCCCGACGCCGGTCGAATAAATTGGATTTCGCACAATATCGACTAATCCCGCCGCCGCGTTCGGCACACCGATGCGCACCGGCGTATGAAAAATTTCTTCCGCAAGTTCGACCACGCCCTCCATGCGCGATGTGCCGCCCGTCAGCACGATGCCGGCCGCGATCATGTCTTCATAACCGCTGCGGCGCAGCTCGGCCTGCACCAGCGTGAATAATTCGTCGTAGCGCGGTTCGACCACTTCAGCCAGCGCCTGCCGACTCAAATCGCGCGGCGGTCGATCGCCGACGCTCGGCACTTTGATCGTCTCGTCAGCGCGCGCGAGTTGCGTCAGCGCGCACGCGTATTTGATTTTTATTTCTTCGGCGAATTGCGTCGGCGTCCGCAGCGCCATAGCAATATCGTTAGTCACCTGATCGCCGGCGATCGGAATTACGCCGGTGTGGCGAATCGCGCCTTCGGTGAAAATCGCGATATCGGTGGTGCCGCCGCCTATGTCGACGAGACATACGCCGAGTTCGCGTTCGTCGTCGGTTAATACGGCGTAACTCGATGCGAGTTGTTCGAGAATAATATCTTCGACTTCCAGTCCGCAGCGGCGGATACATTTTTCAATATTTTGCGCAGCGTTGACGGCGCAAGTAACCAGATGCACTTTCGCTTCGAGACGCACCCCCGACATACCGAGCGGTTCCTTAATTCCTTCCTGATTGTCGAGTACATATTCCTGCGGCAGCACGTGCAGAATTTTTTGATCGGCGGGTATCGCCACCGCCTGCGCCGCATCGATCACACGTTCCAAATCGAGCGGATATACCTCGCGATCGCGCACCGCAACGATGCCGTGCGAATTCAAGCTGCGAATATGACTGCCGGCGATGCCGACATACACCGAATGAATCTGACAGCCCGCCATTAACTCCGCTTCTTCGATCGCACGCTGAATCGATTGCACGGTGGATTCGATATTCACCACCACGCCTTTTTTCATCCCGCGCGACGGATGCGAACCGATACCGACAATTTCGATCTCGCCTTCATCGGTAATCGAGCCGACGATGGCCACGACCTTCGACGTGCCGATATCGAGACCGACAATCATTTTGCCGTCGTGTCCACTAGCCATGCCCGTTCACCCCAAGATGCATTTCGTTGTTGAAATGGGCGGTCGCCGCTTGCGCATCGCCGTTTTTCCAGCCGACGGCAACGCCGTTGCCATAGCGCAAATCGATATAGGCGATGCGATCCATCTGCGCGCTTAAATCGGCTTGATAGACGCGCGAAAAACAGCGCATTTTTTTCAAAATATCGCCGGTACCAAGCCGCAATACGACACCGTTTTGCAACGTTGCCGACCAGCTGCCGCGCTCATCGCTGCCAAGATTGACCAGCGCCAATTTTTGTTCGCTCAGTAATTCGCGCAGTTCGGCATAACGCTCAACCACCTCGCTCGACAAATTGTCCGGCCCGTAAAGCAACGGCAATTGCGCGACGTCGCCGAGCGCCTTATCTCCAGCGTCGACAAGCGACTTGGGCCGAAATATCACGCCGCGGCGATTCAGCAAACCATCGTTGCCCCAGCGCGCAATCGCTTCCTGTTCGATAACCGCTATCACCAGTTGATCGGGCCAGCGGCGCTGAATCGATACGTCGGCAACCCACGGCACCCGCATCACATCGGCGCGAATACCATCGAGATCGACCGTCATGAACCCTGCGCCGTTCAAATGCGGACGCACGCGCTCGATTAATAAATTGCGATCGAGATGGCGCAAACTTCCGGTCACTGCCACTCGCGATACCGGCACCGAGCCGACGTAATCCAACAATGTCCAACCGCCAATCAGCAAGCCTGCCACCAGCGTCACCGCCAACACCGGCATCGATTGCAAACCCCAGCTGCGCCACGGCAACGGTTTGCGTTCGGCTTTTTTCTTTTTCACCGCGAGCGATGAATTATTTGCAACAGCAACACTCGCACGACGCGATTCGGTTTTACGTCGCGCCGGACTTGCGCCTTGCTTTTTTCCGCCGAAGCTCTTGCCGCCAAAAAAAGTCATCGCGCGCTCGCTATAAAATTTTTCATCGCAAATCCACCGCCGCGAGATCGGCCGCAATCGCGCCGATATTGCCAGCACCTTGCGTCAGCACTACATCGCCGGGACGCGCAACGCTTTTTAAAATTTCCGCCACCTGCTCCAGTTTCTCGACAAACACCGGCTCGACTTTGCCGCGACTGCGAATGCTACGGCATAAGCTGCGGCTGTCCGCGCCTGCGATCGGTTCTTCACCGGCTGCATACACATCGAGCATCAACAGCGCATCGACAGTGGAAAGCACTGCGGCAAAATCTTCATAAAGATCGCGCGTGCGCGTGAAGCGATGCGGCTGATACACCATTACCAAACGGCGATCGGGCCACGCCTGGCGCACGCCGCTGATCGTCGCCGCAACTTCGGTGGGATGATGACCGTAATCGTCGACAAGCAAAACGCTGCCGCCCTGTACCGGCAATTCGCCATACAATTGAAAGCGACGGCCGACGCCCTGATAGCGCGCAAGACCCGCAATGATTTTTTGCGGCGCGATGCCTTCATCGCTGGCCACTGCGATTGCCGCCGTCGCATTCAAGACGTTGTGTTTGCCGGGCAAATTCAATTCGATATCGAGTACATCGTCGCTGCCGCGATGCGTAACGCCCCCTTCTTGTTTCGTTACACGCCCCGCTTGCTTCGTAACACGAAAGCGCGAGCGCATGCCTTCTTTGCGCCAATCGCCGATGCGAAAATCCGCATCGTCGCTGAAGCCATACGTGATTGCCGTGCGACTGATGCTTGGAATTATTTCGCGAATCACCGGATCGTCAATACACAACACCGCGATACCGTAGAACGGCAAATTATGTAAAAACTCGATGAAGGTTTTTTTCAATCGCGAAAAATCGCCGCCGTAGGTATCCATGTGGTCGGCTTCGATATTCGTCACCACGGCGACCAGCGGTTGCAAATGCAAAAACGAGGCGTCGCTTTCGTCCGCTTCGGCGATCAGATACCGGCTCTCGCCGAGACGCGCGTTCGAGCCTGCGCTGTTCACCAAACCGCCGATCACGAAAGTCGGATCGAGTTCGGCCTCGGCGAATACCGTAGCGATCATCGTGGTGGTGGTCGTTTTGCCATGCGTTCCGGCAATGGCGATGCCGTGGCGATAACGCATCAATTCCGCCAGCATTTCCGCGCGCCGCACAATCGGAATACGCGCTGCGCGCGCGGCGATAATTTCAGGATTGGTTTCGCGCACCGCGCTCGATACGACCACCACATCGGCGCCGTGAATATTTTCCGCGGCGTGATCGATAAAGACCGTGGCGCCGAGCTTTTGCAAGCGCTTGGTGGCGCTGCTCGCCTTCATATCGGAGCCGGTGATTTGATAACTCAGATTCAATAATACTTCGGCGATGCCGCACATGCCGGTGCCGCCGATACCAATGAAATGAATGCGCTTGATACGGCGCATCTCCGGCACGACAAAACGACGGCGCTCAGCCATGCGCCACCTCGCTGTGCAAACCGATGCATTGCACACACGCCGCAGCGACTTGCTGCGCGGCATCGGGTTTCGCCAATGCGCGCGCACGGCGAGCCCACGCCAATAATTCCTGCGGCTGTGCGCTCAATTCGCGCAACAGCTGCGCGAGATTCTCCGCCGTTAACTCCGCTTGCGGAATCAACACGCCAGCGTGTTGCTCGCTGAGCCAGCGCGCGTTATGGGTTTGATGGTCATCGATCGCGTGCGGCAGCGGCACCAGAATCGCACCGACGCCGGCGGCGGCCAGCTCGGCCACCGTCAATGCGCCCGCACGACACAACACCGCATCCGCCCACGCATAGACAGAAGCCATATCGATAATAAATGGCTCGACCCGCGCAGCAATATTTAACGCGCGATATTGCCCGCTCACCGCTTCGGCGTGCGCGCGCCCCGTTTGATGGATAATTTCGGGGCGCAGATTTTCCGGCAATGCAGCGATCGCTGCGGGCAATACATTATTGATCGGCTGCGCGCCGAGACTGCCGCCGAGTACCAATAAACGCATCGCACCGGTGCGCTCGCGCCAGCGCTGCTCCGGTGGCGGCAATTGTGAAATCGCTGCGCGCACCGGATTGCCGACAAATTGCGCGTGATCGTTTTGCAACGCATCCGGATAACCGAGCAAAACGCGCTTCGCGATGACCGCAAGAATGCGATTCGTCGTTCCCGGTATCGCGTTTTGTTCGTGAATCACGAGCGGTTTTCGCAGCAGCCACGCGGCCAGGCCGCCCGGGCCTGCGGCGAAACCGCCGAGACCGAGCACACAGTTTGGATTAACGCGCTGCAACAACTGCAACGCCTGCCACAGCGCGCGCGCGAGGCGAAACGGCGCGGCAATTTGCGCGCGCAAACCTTTGCCGCGCAATCCTGTTACCGAAATAAAATGCAATGGGATACCGGCCTTCGGCACCAGATCGGCTTCGATACCGCGTACGGTGCCGAGCCATTGCACCTGCAGCCCTTTGCGCAATAACGCATCGGCGGCGGCCAATGCCGGAAAGACGTGGCCGCCGGTGCCGCCCGCCATAATCAATACGGTCGCCTCAGTCATCGCTGAACCTTCCGCGTGTTTCCCCATCCACGCGCAACACCAGCGCAATTAAAATCAAACACACAATCAAACTGCTGCCGCCGTAACTCAAAAACGGCAGCGTTAAACCTTTGGTCGGCAACAGCCCGATATTGACGCCGATGTTGATAAAAATTTGCGCGCTGAGCAGCAACGCGGCGCCGTAAACGACAAACGCGCTGAATAATTTGCCGGTTTTTTCCGCGCGACGGCCGATGCGAAACATACTCAGCACAACCGTTGCAAATAGCGCGAGCACGAGCAGCGCGCCGATCAAACCGAATTCTTCCGACCAGATCGCGAACACAAAATCGGTGTGCGCTTCGGGTAGGTACGATAGCTTTTGCACGCTGTTGCCGAGCCCTACTCCGAGCCATTCGCCGCGCCCGAAAGCGATTAACGATTGCGTCAGCTGATAACCAGTTTTGTATTGATCGGCCCACGGATCGGTGAATCCGATCAAACGTGCTTTGCGATAGGGCGAGGTGAAAATCAACAGCGCGAACGCAGAAGCGCAACTCAAAATTACCAACATGAATTGACTAATGCGTACGCCTGCCAAAAACAAAAGACCGAACGCTGTGCCGACGGTAACAACTGTCGCGCCGAAGTCGGGCTCCATCATCAACAATAATGTCACCATGAATACGACCGCCATCGGTTTGACGAACCCGCTCCATTGACTGCGCACTTCATCGTGGCGTCGCACCAGATAATCGGCCAGATAAAAAATGACGAAGACCTTGGCGAACTCCGATATCTGCAATGTCAGCGGCCCAAATGCAAGCCAGCGCCGTGCCCCGTTGGTGGAACGGCCGATACCGGGAATCAACACCGCCGCGAGCAGAAACAACCCAAACAATAACCACATCCAGCCGGTGCGCTGCCAAAACGTCATCGGAAAACGGTAAACCACAATCGCCGCGAGTGTGCCGAGCGCGAAATGAAATAAATAGCGCTGCACGAACGAAAAAGCATTGCCGTATGTTTGCACCGCGTATTCGACCGACGCCGAACCCATCGCGAGCAAACCGATCACGAGCAGCGCCGCGGTGCCGAGCAACAACCAGTTCGCTTCTTTTTCGTAGGGCCACAGCAGACGCTGTTGGCCGGCGATCGTCACCAGCATTTACAGCGTCTCCACGATATTTTTTACCGCCGCGATAAATACGTCGCCGCGGTGCGCATAATTGTCGAACATGTCGAAACTCGCGCAAGCGGGTGACAATAAAACGCTATCGCCCGTTTGCGCCAGTTGCGCCGCTTGCGCGACAGCGGTTTGCATATCGTGTGCGAACGCGAGCGGCAGCGCGTTTTGCAAAACCGCCGCAATCGCCGGCGCCGCTTCACCGATCAATACGGCAGCGCGGCCGTATTTTTCCAGCGCCGGTTTTAACGCATCGAACTCAGCGCCCTTGCCGACACCACCCGCGATCAATACCACCTTGCCATTGCTGCTCGCGCACAAACCTTCGATGGCGGCAACGGTGGCACCGACGTTCGTGCCTTTCGAATCGTCGTAAAACGCCACGTTATTTTTTTCTGCGATCCATTGGCAGCGATGCGCGAGACCGGAAAAATCGCGCAGCGTTTGCAGCATCGCCGCCATCGGCAACCCGACCGCGTGACCCAACGCGAGCGCAGCTAACGCATTCGCTATGTTGTGTGCGCCGGCGATGCGCAATTCGCGCACCGGCAGCAATAATTCGCGCTCGAACGCGAGGTAGCGCTCGCCGTTGTAGTCGCGCACGCCAAAGCCGTTGAAATCCGGCGCATCGAGTCCAAATGTCCATTGCGCAACGGCGGCGGGCACCAGCGGCCGACTCAACGTATCGGCGCGATTGATCACAATTTGTTTGCAGCCGCGAAACACGCGATGCTTCGCTTGATAATAAGCGAGCAGACTAGGATAGCGATCCATGTGATCGGGACTGACGTTCAACACCGTCGCCACTTCCGCGTACAACGGCTGCGCGCGCTCAAGCTGAAAACTCGATAATTCGAGCACATACAAATCGCGCGCGGGGCCGAGCAAATCGAGCGCGGCTGTGCCGAGATTGCCGCCGACACCGACATTGCGCTGCGCTGTCTGCGCCATCGCGCCAACCAGCGTCGTCACTGTGCTTTTACCGTTCGAGCCGGTGATCGCAATAATCGGCGCGCGCGCTTCGCGCACAAACAGATCGATATCGCCGCACACGCTGACGCCGTTGCGAATCGCCGCTGCAATCGCGGGCTCATCCAACGCAACGCCGGGGCTGACAATCAATTCGTCGGCGGCATTCAATAATTCGGCGCAAAATTCGCCGAGCTGTAACGGCACATCGGCAAATTCGCGGCGGAATGCATCAAGGCCCGGCGGATTTTCGCGATTGTCGATTACGGTGAACGGCACGCCGTGTTTCGCAAAAAAACGCGCGCACGACAGCCCGGTCACTCCCAGACCGATGATCACTCGCCGTTTATCCGATGCGATCAGTGCCATTGCGTTTGCCATTGCCCCTGCAATACCGGCCATTACCGTAATTTCAACGTCGCGATGCCGAACAGCACCAGCATCACGGTGATAATCCAGAAGCGCACGATGACACGCGGCTCCGGCCAGCCTTTCAATTCGAAATGATGATGAATCGGTGCCATTTTAAAAATGCGCTTGCCGGTCAGCTTGAACGAGGCCACCTGTAAAATTACCGATACCGTTTCCATCACGAATACACCGCCCATGATGAAAAAAACGATTTCGTGGCGCGCGATCACGGCGACCGTGCCGAGCGCGGCGCCCAATGCCAGCGCGCCGACATCGCCCATAAAAACCTGTGCCGGGTAAGTGTTGAACCAGAGAAATCCCAAGCCGGCGCCGACAATCGCGCCGCACAGCACAATCAATTCGCCCGAGCCCTGCACATACGGAATCAATAAATAGTGCGCAAATTTGGCGTTGCCGGTGAGATACGTAATCAAACCCAGCGCACCGCCGACCATTACCGTCGGCATAATTGCGAGACCATCGAGGCCGTCGGTTAAATTCACTGCGTTGCTGCCGCCGACGATAACGAAATACGCGAGTAAAATAAAAAATGGACCGAGCGGCAGCACGACATTTTTGAAAAAGGGAATGTACAGTTGCGTATCGACCGGCGAATTCGCGTGCATATAAAGAAATATCGCCGCGCCAAAACCGCCGACCGATTGCCAGAAATATTTCCAGCGCGCCGGTAAACCGCGCGAATTTTTTTCGATCACTTTACGGTAATCGTCCACCCAGCCGACCGCGCCGAATATCAACGTCACCGCCAACACTACCCAGATGTACGGATTGCGTAGATCGGCCCACAGCAATGTGCTCACGACGATCGCGAGTAAAATCAGCGCACCGCCCATAGTCGGCGTGCCTTTTTTGCTGAGATGCGATTGCGGACCATCGCTGCGCACGGCCTGGCCGATTTGCCGATCGACTAATTGGCGAATCACCAGCGGCCCGATCACCAACGCAATCGCAAGCGCGGTGAGCACGCTCAAAATGCCGCGCAATGTCAGGTATTGGAATACGCCGAAACCGCTGATGAATTGCGAAAGATAAACCGCGAGCGCATACAACATGCTCAGTGGCCCTCCGCTATCGAATCGCCGCATAGCGCAGCGACCACAACTTCGAGCGCCGAGCTGCGCGAGCCTTTCACCAGCACCGTCGCCGGAATCGGCGCGCGCTCCAATGCCGCAATGATCTGCGCGTTATCGGCGAATGCTTTCGCATCGGCATTATCGGCGCGCGCTAAAAAAGTTTGGGCCTGCAATTTCGCAAACGGACCGACGCACCACAATTCTTCGATGCCGCGCGAGGCCGCATAATCCGCAACTTCGATATGCAAGCGCTCGGCATCGGCGCCGAGTTCGGCCATGTTGCCGAGAATCAAACGCCGCGGCTGCGGATATTCGATGAGTACGTCGATCGCTGCTTTCACCGCACCGGGATTGGCGTTGTAACTGTCATCGATAACGATTTCAGCGCCGCGACCGCGCCGCGCCTGCAAACGGCCGGGTACTGCGCGCATCTGCTGCAAACTATTTTTTATCGCCGCCAACGGCGCGCCCGCAGCGATAGCGGCGGCGGCGGCAGCGAGCGCATTGCGCACATTGTGCGTACCGAGCAGCTGCAATTCGATCGCCGCGCTACCGGCGGGACCTTGTAATTCGAAACGCGTGCCATTCGCCGTGCGGTCGATGGCGCGCGCGGTCACCATCGCTTCAGCGCGCAAACCGAAAGTGATGACGCGGCGCTCACCGGCTAATTGTCGCCACAGCGTTTCGTATTCGCTATCGATATTGATCACTGCGGTACCGTGCGCGCGCAGCCCTGCGAAAATTTCGCCCTTGGTTTTCGCAACGTTATCGAGGGTGCCGAAACCTTCGAGATGCGCAGGCAAGGCGGAAGTCAGCACCGCGATATCGGGTTCGGCAAAACGGCACAAGTAAGCGATATCGCCCGTACGCGCCGCGCCCATTTCGATCACGGCGTAACGATGCTCGGGAGCGATTCGCAACAACGTCAGCGGCACACCGATTTCATTGTTAAGATTGCCCTGCGTCGCCAATGTCGCGCCACAGTGCGCGAGAATCGCCGCCAGCATTTCCTTCGTGGTGGTTTTGCCGGCGCTACCGGTAATCGCGATCAGCGGACCGCCGAATTGACGGCGATTCATCCGCGCGATCAAACCGAGCGCCGCGCGCGTATCGCTAACTTGTAATTGTGGCAACGCGTTGGCGCGACGCGTTTTCACGATTGCGGCGCGCGCGCCCTGCGCGGCGACGGCGTCGATAAAATCATGACCGTCAAAACGCTCGCCCTGCAGCGCGACATATAAATCGCCGCGCTGAATACGGCGGCTGTCGGTCGCGACATGATCGATTTTGAAGTCATCGCCATCGTACTGACTACTCAACTCAGCGGCGATTGCGTGCAGCGGCAGCGCAGCGATCATACCGGCCCCCTAGTCGCAGCCATTGCCGTGCGCGCAAACAATGCAGCGCGCGCGACGACGACATCGTTAAATGGCCGAATTTCTTTGCCGACCAATTGATAATCTTCGTGACCTTTACCGGCGAGCAAAACGATGTCGCCCGCTTGCGCTTTTTGCACGACGCTGGCGATCGCTGTCGCACGATCGCTGTCGATCGCTACTTTTTCTTCGACAAACGTCGCGTCGATGCCAGCGACAATATCGTCGAGAATACGCTGTGGATCTTCGCTGCGCGGGTTGTCGCTGGTCAGCACGACGCGATCGGCCAAACGTGCGGCGATTGCGCCCATCAACGGTCGCTTGCC
>DASXYH010000008.1:0-5700 GCA_036502545.1 Spongiibacteraceae bacterium | reverse complement strand
GTATGCCGATGCTTTCCAATTTTTCAAATCACTTTTGTATTCGGTTTCCACTAGTCTTCCGTTTCCAGCACCTCGGACTTCCCGCTGATAGCCGGCAGCGATGTGCTGAGCAGCTCAGTGCGTATATCGGTTTCGATGATTTCGCTGATCTGCGGATTCTCTTCGAGAAATTTCGCTGCGTTCGCTTTGCCCTGACCGATCTTATCGCCTTTATACGAATACCAGGCGCCGGATTTTTCGATCAGATTGAGCTTCACGCCGAGATCGATCACCTCGCCCATGCGGTAAATACCTTTACCGTACAGAATCTGAAATTCGGCTTGGCGGAACGGCGGCGCCACTTTATTTTTCACCACTTTGACGCGGGTTTCCGAGCCGGTCACCTCTTCGCCTTCTTTCACCGCGCCGGTGCGACGAATATCGAGACGCACGGAAGCATAGAATTTCAGCGCGTTACCGCCCGTTGTGGTTTCCGGATTACCGAACATAACACCGATTTTCATTCGAATCTGGTTGATAAAAATAACCAGACAATTGGTCTGCTTGATCGTGCCGGTCAATTTACGCATCGCCTGACTCAACAAACGCGCTTGCAGGCCGACATGCGAATCGCCCATTTCGCCTTCGATTTCCGCTTTCGGCACCAGTGCCGCCACCGAATCGATAACCAATACATCGACCGCGCCCGAGCGCACCAGCATTTCCGCCACTTCCAATGCCTGCTCGCCGGTATCCGGTTGCGATACGATCAAATCGTCGATATTGACGCCGAGTTTTTCTGCGTAAATCGGATCGAGCGCGTGTTCGGCATCGATAAACGCCGCCGTGCCGCCGGCTTTCTGCGCCTGCGCAATCACCGACAGCGTCAGCGTAGTTTTCCCCGAGGATTCGGGGCCATAGATCTCAACGATACGACCGCGCGGTAAACCGCCGATGCCGAGCGCAATATCCAACCCCAGCGAGCCGGTCGAGATACTGGGAATTACCTGCAGCGCATGATCGCCCATGCGCATCACGGTGCCTTTGCCAAACTGGCGTTCGATTTGGGCCAGAGCGGCACTCAATGCTTTCTGTTTGTTGTCTTCCATTCGGATATCCTCGCGCTGGGTTGATACAGTTGAATAGATTAAACCAAATTACTGTATGAATGAACAGTAGTATTGAAAAATTTTTTCGCCGTTTATCCACCGCTGCGGATAACGTACAATCCGCGCCCAATCGGCGGCTTGATCGCTGTCAGTCACTCAAATCAATTTCACGCTCGCCCGCAAGGTTGCTGCGATGACCTCCATGCAAGAACCCGACTCCGGCCTCGATCTGCATACCCCGATGATGCAGCAATATTTAAAAATCAAGGCGCAGCATCCGCATGAATTGGTGTTCTATCGCATGGGCGATTTTTATGAATTGTTCTTTGACGATGCCAAAAAAGCCGCGGGGCTGCTCGATATCACACTGACCGTGCGCGGCAAATCGGCCGGTGAGCCGATTCCAATGGCCGGTATTCCGTTTCATGCCGCGGATGGCTATCTCGCGAAATTGGTGCGGGCAGGCGAATCGGTTGCGATCGCCGAACAAATCGGCGATCCGGAAACGAGCAAAGGGCCGGTTGAGCGCAAAGTCGTACGCGTTATCACCCCCGGCACCGTCAGCGATGAAGCATTGCTCGATGAGCATCGCGATAATTTATTGGTAGCGTTACATCGCAGTAATTCACCGCATAACGATACGGCGCAATTCGGCTTTGCCGCGCTCGATATCGGCAGCGGCCGCTTTTTCGTATTCGAAGTCAAAGGCGTCGCCGCCGCGCTAGTGGAGCTACAACGCTTGGCACCCGCCGAATTATTGCTCGACGAAAATATCGAGCACGCCGATATTCTCGCGCGCAACGGCGTGCGCAGAAGACCCGCGTGGGAATTCGAAAGCGAAACCGCCGAACGTTTATTGACGCAACAATTCAACACCAAGGATTTACAAGGTTTCGGTTGCGCGCATTTACGCGTCGCCATTCCGGCCGCCGGTTGTTTATTGCAATACGCGCGCGAAACCCAGCGCACTTCATTGCCGCATATTCGCGCGCTGGTGCATGAGCGCCGCGAGGATAGCGTTATTATCGACGGCGCCACGCGCCGCAATCTTGAGCTTGATATCAATCTTGGCGGCGGCAACGAATACACTTTATTTTGGGTGCTCGATAAAACCCGCTCGGCGATGGGCAGCCGCTTATTGCGGCGCTGGCTCAATCGTCCGTTATGCGATCGCATCGTATTGCAGCAGCGCCAACAGGCGATCGCAGCGTTGCTGTGCGATTATAAATTCGAACCGATGCGCAACGCGCTGCAACCGATCGGTGATGTCGAGCGCATTCTCGCGCGCATCGCCCTGCGCTCGGCGCGGCCGCGCGATTTAACGCGTTTGCATATGTCATTGGCGAGTTTGCCGACACTGCAAGCAGCGGCCCGCGCCGTCGATATCCCATTGATTGCGGCGCTCGCACAGCAGGCCAATGAATTTCCGCAACTGGAAAATTTATTAGCGCGTGCGCTGATCGACAATCCGCCGATGGTGATACGCGACGGCGGCGTCATCGCCGCAGGTTACGACGGCGAACTTGATGAGTTGCGCCACATCAGCAGCAACGCCGGCGATTATCTAGTCGATCTCGAAACGCGCGAGCGTACACGTACCGGCATCAGCACATTAAAAGTCGGATACAACCGTGTGCATGGCTATTACATCGAAATCAGTCGCGGTCAGGCCGAGCACGCGCCAATCGATTACATCCGGCGGCAAACACTGAAAAATGCCGAGCGTTTCATTACACCTGAATTGAAAACATTCGAGGACAAGGCGCTATCGGCAAAGAGCCGCGCGCTCACGCGCGAAAAAGCGTTGTACGACGATCTGCTCGAACAATTGAATGCGCAATTAATCGCATTGCAGGACAGCGCGGCGGCAATCGCGGAGCTCGATGTACTGGCAACATTGGCCGAGCGCGCGGAAGCATTGAATTTATGCCGACCGGATCTGATCGATGGCGAAATCGTCGATATTCGCGAAGGCCGTCATCTGGTGGTCGAACAGGTGCTGGAAGCGCCGTTCATTCCGAACGATGTGCAATTCAACAGCGAGCGTCGCATGTTAATCGTTACCGGTCCGAATATGGGCGGTAAATCGACGTATATGCGGCAGACAGCGCTGATCGTTTTGCTCGCGCATATCGGTAGTTTTGTGCCGGCAAAATCGGCGCGCATCGGCATGGTCGATCAAATATTCACGCGCATCGGTTCATCCGACGATCTGGCCGGCGGTCGCTCGACGTTCATGGTCGAAATGACCGAGACCGCTAATATTCTGCACAATGCCACCGCGCGCAGCCTGGTGCTGATGGATGAAATCGGGCGCGGCACCAGCACTTTCGACGGCCTGTCGCTGGCGTGGGCGGCGGCGGTTTATCTCGTCAGCAAATTGCGCGCGCTGACATTATTCGCCACCCATTATTTTGAATTGACGCAATTGCCGGAACAATTTCCTAACGCCGTCAACGTGCATCTCGACGCCACCGAATACAACGATCATATCGTCTTTCTGCACACGATTCAGGAGGGGCCGGCCAATCGCAGTTACGGCTTACAGGTGGCAAAGCTCGCCGGAATTCCACACTCGGTTATCGCAGCCGCCAAACGTAAGCTGACTGAGCTCGAAGCGGGTAATCCCGCGGTATCAACAGCGCCGCCAAGCGCGCCGCTGCAACCGGATTTATTTGCGGCGAGCGCCCCGCATCCTGCGCTGGAACGTCTGCGCGAACTCGATCCCAACAATTTAACAGCGCGCGAGGCGCTCACTTTACTTTACGATTTGAAAGGTTTGGTGGAGTGAATTCAAAATGCTAAACTGCGCGCCGCTCCCGTTTTAGAAGGTTTGCTGACATGACATTTGTGGTTGGGGAAAATTGTATCAAGTGCAAACTCACGGATTGTGTGGAAGTCTGTCCGGTCGATTGTTTCTATGAAGGCCCGAATTTTCTGGTTATTCATCCGGACGAATGTATCGATTGCGCTTTATGTGAGCCTGAATGTCCCGTCGACGCCATTTTTTCCGAAGACGAACTGCCCGAAAAACAACAGCAATTCCTGGCGCTGAATGCGGAGTTGGCGGATATCTGGCCGAATATTACCGAGAAAAAACCCTCTCCGGACGATGCCAAAGAGTGGGATGGCGTGCCAAATAAAATTCAATATCTGGAACGCTAGCACTCGCGCAAAGTAATCGCACGCCGATCAGGGCTGAATCCGAATCGGCGTTCCCGCGTCTACCGCACTCCAAATTTCATCCATTTGATCATCGGTAACCGCGATACAGCCGCTGGTCCAGTTAAACGTCTGCGCAATCTCTTCCGGCCACGTTTTTACATTCGGCTGACCATGAATCATGATCGAACCGCCCGGATTCAGGCCCATGCGCTGCGCGCGCTCGCGATCGAATTGATTCGGATAAGAAATGTGAATTGCTTTGTAAAAGGCGCTTTTTTCATTCTTGCGATCGAGAATATAATCGCCTTCGGGGGTGTGCTCATCGCCTACCGAAACTTTGGGACCACGCGGCATGGGTCCCAACGCAATGCGAAATTCTTTGAACGGTTTGCCCGCGCTGATCAACAACAGTTTTTTTTCCGCTTTTTTGACCAGCACTAAATCGGCCTTTTCGATGGCATGCGCGGAGGCGGCCGCGACCAGTAGTAGCGTTAAAACGGCAATTCTCATTTTATTGACAACATGTATCGGGCAATAGGCATCACAGGAGCGCCGGCATGGACGCTGCTTCTGAAGATTAGCTGTGCGGCGGCGAATTTCAAAAAAGTCATGTGCGATTGCGGTGCAATACACAGATTTCGCCGTGCAAAAGTTCGCCTTATATCAAAAACTTTGCGTACTATGTGGAAATCAGTGCGCAAGTAATGGTAATGTAAGAATTAATCCTTGCCGCACGGCGAGGGCAGGATTTTTCAAGATCACCATTAATTTTATTGCTGTGCAATCCCAAAAGGAGTCTAAAGAATGAACAAGAACCTGTTGAAAGCAGTACCGTTTGCTGTATTCGTAGCACTGGCCGCCGGCTGTGCGAGCCAAGGCACTGTGGACGAAGCGAAGAGCGCCGCTGCCTCAGCTCAAAAATCCGCTGATGATGCAAAAGCTGCTGCCGCTGCTGCGCAAAAATCGGCTGACGCAGCTCAAGCGACTGCAAATCAGGCTCTGCAAACTGCTAACGAAGCTAAAACTGCAGCTGACGAAGCCAACACCAAAATCGACCGCGCTTTCAAGAAATCCATCCGTAAATAAGCCGGCGATCGCTGTATAAAAAAGCCCGCTGCCCTCGGCAGCGGGCTTTTTTGCACCTGATTTTTAAGTCATCGATAAATAACCACAAAATTAGCGCGTTGATACTGGCGTCGCTGCATTGTTCGTAACACCCACCAGACCGGGTATACCGGTCGACTCCAAGTCCAGCTCATCGACGCGATCCCAATTGATCGGGTAGCTCGGTACGGCCTTGGTCGCAATGGTCAATGCCTCGACCATTGGAGTTTTCCCGCGCTCCTCTTCCGCATGCGGCCCTTCCAACGGCGGATGCACCTCAAGATACAAATTGCCTTGATGCCAGCCAGCTTTGTAACGCTGATTGATAATGCGAACCGGCGTG
>DASXYH010000007.1:0-2850 GCA_036502545.1 Spongiibacteraceae bacterium | reverse complement strand
CCCGGCCAATAATTGCTGATGCACGATCAGGCCGGCTTCGATGGTTTTGCCTAGGCCGACTTCGTCCGCGAGCAGAACGCGCGGTGCAAATCGCTGCGCCACCTGATGCGCGATGTAAATTTGATGCGGCAGTAAACTGGTGCGGGCGCCGAGCAATCCCGCCGCCGGCGACTGTTGCAGACGCTGCAAGTGCTGCAAGGTTTCCAGCCGCAGCGCGAACAGCGCATTGCTGTCGCACTGGCCATTGCTGAGTCGCTGTTGCGGTGAATTCAACTGCAGGCGCGCGCTCAATTGCAATTCGGCGGCACTATGCTCGATGCCATCGGCGGCGATGCCGGTGTATATCAGCAAGCCGCGCACTTCGTCGATCGCGGTGACGACGAGTTCCACCTCCTCGCGCACGCAAATAGTATCGCCCACGCGAAAAGTGACGCGGCTGAGCGGCGCGTTATCGAGCGAATACGTTCGCTCTTCTTCCACGGCGGGAAAAACAACACTGACGCGACGGGTTTCTACTGCTGTGATAATACCGAGACCGAGCTGGGGATCGGCGTGGCTGAGCCAGCGCTGCCCTACAACAAAATTCATACTGCGCAATTGAGCCTTTGACGAAATCGATGATGTTTTCGGCGCGCCGATTAATATAGCGAGCACGCTCCGCGAACGGGCGCGCATTCTAACATAAGCGCCATTTTAGTCGCGTGGAATTAGTCGCGTGCAGGTGTGCTAAGGAAACGAAAGGCGCTCGTCCGCGTGCAACGAGCGCAACGGAATTACAGCAAGATTATTGTGCGGGGCTGGCGGCTTGATCGGTTTTGGCGGTGCATTCGTAACCCCAGCCTTTTTGTTTTTCGATAAATTCCACCGCGTGCGGCGCGCAATATTCTGCACGCGCCGAACTCCACAACGTTTTGGTTTCACCACCCTTGGTATAATTGACTTTGCAGCCCGGCTCATCGGTGATCAGTTCGATCACGCGTTGATCGCCGTGCGCGGTACACACGGTCGTTTCATTGGCGAATGCCGAAGTGGCGGCGGCGACTGAAAGCAGTGGAAACAAAAATTTTTTCATGATGGTGTCCTCCCGGTTGACTTGATTATTGAGACTGCGGATGTGAAAACGCACGGCGAGCATAACGATGAGCAATCAAAACGGCAACGGCTGGCTGGTATATATGATCCGCTGCGACGATGACAGCTTATATACCGGTATTACCACCGATATCGCGCGGCGCTGGCAGGAGCATGGCGGCAACGATCAACAGCTGGGCGGGCGAGGTAAGGTTGCGAAAAAATCGGGCGCGAAATTTTTCCGCGGGCGCAAGCCGCTGCAATTGGCTTATATCGAATGCGGCCATGATCGCGGTTCCGCGATGCGACGCGAAGCCGCGATTAAACGGCTGCCGCGTGCGGCGAAACTGATCTTGCTGAAAACGATATTTAACGAATTGCATACCTTGGATCGCGCGCTGCTGTCGATGCTGGGATACTGACCGTCAGTATCCGCCTCAAAACAAAATAAGCCGCACATCCTTATGCGGCCAAAATCGGCATGATTTTTAATCTTTAATCCGCATACATTGCGTTAGAAGTTCACGCTGATCGAGCCATGAAGATCGTCGTCATAGCTGCGGTAGTCGCGGTAGCTGTCATGCTCGTAATAGACCGGGCGCGGACTGTAGTAAACGGGGCGCGCATAAAATACGGGGCGATAATAAGCGCGGCCCTCATCGTGCCAGCCCCGCGGTCTATCCCAATGACGGCTGCGGTCATCACCATCGTTATGTCGATAATCTGAGTGGTCGTGGCCGCGGTTCCAATCGCCGTGATCGCGACCGCCGTGATGATCTCCGGCGTGAGCTGCGTTACCGGCCAATAAACAGGCGGCGGCGATAGCGCTTAACCAGAGTTTTTTCATGATCGCATTCCTCTTCATTCTTGGTTTTCAGTTGATGGAGTCGCAAGCCAACTGCGACTTTGCATGGTTAGATTAGGCGGCAGCAGCTGAACCGGTCCTGAACGCCGCAATAAAAAGTGGAGCGCAGCGAAAAGCAGCGATTGCGCACCGCGCGGCAGCTGTGCAGACTGCTCCGTACTCTTTTTCTTAACCTGCTGCCGGCCGTATTTATGCTCAGTTACCGCCACGCTTTTCACGCCGGAAATCATGCCGATGTGCTCAAACATTGCGTGCTGATGTTCGTCATCGACTATTTAAAACAAAAAGAAAAACCGCTGTGGTATGTGGATACGCATGCCGGCGCCGGCGCTTACGATCTCAACAGCATCGAAGCGAAAAAGAATGCGGAATTCAGCGGTGGCATCGAATTATTATTCGCGCAGCGCGCGATACTTCCGCCGGCGTTGCAACTGTATATCGATGCGATCGAGAATTTTCGCGCGCGTGCGCCGCACGGTTATCCAGGCTCGCCCTGGCTCGCCGCGCATTTATTGCGCGCGCAGGATCGTCTGCGTTTATTTGAAATGCATCCGCAGGATTTCGATATTCTGCAAGAGATAATGGTGCACGATCGCCGTGTCGCGGTCGCCGCCAGTGACGGCTTTGCCGGACTCAAGGCACTGCTGCCGCCGCCATCGCGCCGCGCACTGGTGTTGATCGATCCGCCGTACGAGTTGAAAGAGGATTACGCGCGCGTGGTCGCTGTGCTGAGCGATGCGCTGCGACGTTTCGCGACCGGCACCTATATGGTGTGGTATCCGTTGTTACCGCGCGTCGAATCGGCGCGTCTGCCGGAGCGGCTGGCGACGCTGAACCACAACGCGTTGCGCATCGAATTGCGCATCGATGAACCGCGCGGCGATTTCGGCATGTACGGCAGCGGCATGTATGTC
>DASXYH010000006.1:0-2992 GCA_036502545.1 Spongiibacteraceae bacterium | reverse complement strand
GGTCTTTCTGCAGCAGGCCAATCTGTGATTGCCATAACACCCTCCTGGTGAAGTGCGGTCCCTGTCTTCTATTGCGATGCTGTCCGCGCGCAATAATGCTATCTTAACTTTGCTGATTCACCTAGTAGCCGGCACCAGCGTAGGCGCCGATTTGTAACGGATACAAGGTACGCAATGGCGCGACTTACCAATCGACACATCTTGCTGGGCATCACCGGCGGCATTGCCGCCTATAAATCCGCCGAACTGGTGCGCCGCCTGCAAAATCGCGGCGCCAATGTGCGGGTGGTGATGACCAAGGCCGCGCAGGAATTTATTACGCCGCTGACCTTGCAGGCGCTGTCCGGCAATCCGGTACATACCGATTTGCTCGATCCGGCTGCCGAGGCCGCGATGGGGCATATCGAATTGGCGCGCTGGGCCGATTTAATCCTGATCGCGCCGGCCAGTGCCGATTTTATTGCGCGTCTCACGCATGGCCACGCCGACGATTTGCTGAGCACGCTTTGTCTTGCCACTGCGGCGCGCATCGCAATGGCTCCGGCGATGAATCAGGGCATGTGGAGCGACGCCATCACGCAGGCCAACATCTCTCGATTACGCGAGCGCGACGTTTTGATCTGGGGTCCCGCCGAGGGCGAGCAGGCGTGCGGGGATATCGGCCCGGGGCGCATGCTCGAACCCGACGAATTGGCCGAGTTAACCGAGAACGCATTTTCGTCGCGTCTGCTCGATGGCAAGCGCGTGTTGATCACCGCCGGACCGACGCGCGAGGCGATTGATCCGGTGCGTTACATCAGCAATCACAGTTCCGGAAAAATGGGATTTGCGCTGGCGCAGGCGGCGGTCGAGGCCGGTGCCGCAGTGACATTGATTACCGGTCCGGTTGCACTCACCACGCCCGAGCATGTCACTCGCATCGATATCGAAAGCGCGCAGCAGATGTTCGCTGCGGTGCACGCGCGCATCGCCGCGTGCGATGTTTTTATCGCCGCCGCCGCAGTGGCGGATTATCGGCCGCAAACGGTCGCCGCTACCAAAATCAAAAAACAAAACGAAACCATAACGCTGACGCTGGTGCGCAATCCGGATATCGTCGCCAGCGTGACGCAGCAACGACCGAAACCATTCACGATCGGTTTTGCCGCGGAAACAGAGCGGGTGAGCGAATACGCGCGCGATAAACTCGAGCGCAAAAATCTCGACATGATTATCGCGAATAATGTCGCCGCGCCCGGCATCGGCTTCAATAGCGAAAACAATGCGGTAACGGCGTTATGGCGCGATGGTGAAATGGAGATCGGCGAACGCTCGAAAATGCAGCTTGCTCGCGACTTGATCGTATTGATCGACCGCAATATGCATTTGCAAATTGCATAATACGTTTGTAATTGCGTGGCGCGCTTGCAAATTACCCTGTGCATTTCCAAATTGCATGGTGTATTTGCAAATTGGTTAGTGCATTTGCAAATTTTTTAGCGCTATAACACTGCATTTTGATTTCTCGAAATTTTTAAAGCTGAAAACGCTATTGCGCTACTTGCATCGCCTGCATACGGCAACGATTAAATGGTGGGGAATAAATGGCTAAAGCAAAAATAGAAAAACCGGCGGCCAATGCTCAAAACAGCTTGATGCGAATCATCATTCGCGGCACGTCGATCGGTCTACTAACGGTTGTCGCCTGTTTTGTTTATCTCCTCGTATTCGATCTGCCGGCGCGAAACGAGCGTCACTTGCGTCAACTCACGCAGGAATTGGCGATCAATCAAGTACAGGTGGTCGATGACTGGGTGCAGCAATTGCAATTACGTCTGCAAAATGCGGCGCGCGATCCCGCGCTGCTCGACCATTTTGCCGCGGCATCGACCGATACCGCGGCAGCGCTGGCGTTGCAGCGCGCATTTCCGGAAGCGCAGAGCGTGCGCTTGATTGCGCTCGGGCCGCTCGGTATCGCCAGCGTCGATAACAATCAGGCGGGGTTGCGCAACAATATCGAAGCCGATCTGCTGCGGCGCGTTTCCGACGGCGCCGTCGCGCAACCCGAAGCGTATCAGCTCGATAAAAATTGGGTGATCTCATTTGCGCAGGCGGTAACGGGAGCGAACAGTAAATTCGCGGCGGGCGCAATTCTCGTCACTATTTCCGCCAGTCAAATCGAACAATTGTTGACGCGGCATGTCGGTGCGCGCGGTGCCGCCGATTTATTGCAACAGGCAGGTAGCAAACAAGCCAGTTTTGTTCATGCGGGCAGCGGCGATGTATTGGAGCTGACGCAAACGCGCACGACCGCAGTACCCACATGGCAATTGCAGTTGACGCCGGCATCGACCTGGGCCGGTGAATTGCGCCAATCGCCGCTACTGCCATTATTGCTACTCGGTATCTGCGTTGTCGGAATTCTGCTCGGCATGCTGGTTTGCGCGAATGATTTTCGCCGCGCACTCGAACGCAGCCTGCAAGCATTGCTCGGTAATCACGCGCCGGAGTTACCGGGCTTCGCCGAAGTACGCCAACAATTGCAGCGCAAACTCGCTGCTGCAGCGGCGAAAGAAAGCGCCGCCGACAGTGCAAAAGCGGCGAAAGAAATCGAAAGCGCCACACCGGCGCAAGTTATCGAAGAGTTGGCCGACCTGCCGGTGCAAATGCCGGACACGATCTTTCGCGCCTACGATATTCGCGGTATCGCCGCGCATCAATTGACCGACGATATTGTTTACCAGATCGGCCTGGCGATCGGCAGCGAAGCGGTCGATCGCGGACAGCAGGAAATTATTGTCGCGCGCGATGGCCGCTCGAGCAGCGAGGCCATCACCGATGCATTGCTGCGCGGTTTGCGCGACAGCGGTCGCGATGTTATCGATATCGGGCTGACGCCGACGCCGTTGATGTATTTTGCCACGCATCATCTGAGCGCGCAGAGCGGCGTGATGGTGACCGGCAGCCACAACGCGGCCGAATACAACGGTTTGAAAATCGTGCTCGGCGGCAA
>DASXYH010000005.1:0-3539 GCA_036502545.1 Spongiibacteraceae bacterium | reverse complement strand
GGTGTAGTCGGCCTAGTAGAGCTCGACGACTTCTCCGATGACGAATGGCACCACAGCTTCGATAAGATCACCTTCTTGTCCTGAAAAGAGAACCCCTTCCGGCGCCAACCCGCTGCGAGAACGGTGCAATAGCTAGAACAAAAAAAGTATTAACAGATTTTAAAAAGGAAAAGTTATGAACTGGTTCGAACAGCCCGCGCAGTTACCGAGCGCAATACATCGTCAACGCGCGCAGCAGCGTCAGCAACAATTAACCAAGCCGCCCGGATCGCTCGGCATACTCGAAACATGCGCGATTGATCTGGCCGCGCTGCAGCAGCGCGATCAACCCACGGTGGAAAAAATCGCGATCACTATTTTCGCGGCCGATCACGGTGTTGCCGAAGAAGGCGTATCCGCTTTTCCGCAGGTCGTCACCGGCGAGATGGTGAAAAATTTTTCCGCTGGCGGCGCGGCGATCACGGTACTGGCGCGCATGCTCGATGCGAAATTTCACGTGGTCAATGTCGGCACGGTGAATCCACTGCCCGAGCTTCTTAATGTGAGCGATCGCCGCGTCGCCAGCGGCACCGCAAATTTTTGCAAAACCGCAGCGATGAGCGCGGAGCAATGCGCGCAGGCTCTGCAAATCGGCAGCGATACCATCGATAAAAGTGTTGGCGATGCGACCGGCGAACTGGATTTATTTCTCGGCGGCGAAATGGGCATCGCCAATACCACGACAGCGGCCGCACTGGCCTGCGCCTTGTTGCAATTGGTGCCCGAGCAAATCGTTGGGCGCGGCACCGGGGTCGACGATAACGGCGTCGCATTGAAAGCGCGAGTCGTTAAATCCGCTTTGCAAAAACACGCGCTGCAATTGCAGTCGCCGTTTTCGATTTTGCAGACATTGGGTGGTTTTGAAATCGCGGCACTGGTCGGCGCATATATTCGCAGCGCGCAATGCGGTGTGCCGGTATTGGTCGATGGTTTTATTTGCACGGTGGCCGCGTTGATCGCACTGCAGTTGAATGCATCAATCCGGCCGTGGTTGTTATTCTCGCATTGCTCGGCCGAGCGCGGGCATCGCGTATTGATAGAGCATCTCGACGTGCGCCCGCTGCTCAATCTCGATATGCGTCTAGGCGAAGGCTCCGGCGCGGCGGTAGCGGTACCGCTGCTGCAGGCCGCGTGCGCGCTGCATAATCAAATGGCGAGCTTCGCCAGCGCCGGCGTCAGCCGCGAATAATAGTCGGGCGCGAATAACTGTCGAGCCCACATAGTTGTCGAGCCCAAATAGTTATCGGGGAACCAAATAGTTATCGGGAAATAGTACAGTGAAAGAAATTCAATTGACCACGATCGATTTGCTGCGCCACGGCGCCTGCGAGGGTGGCGAAATTTTTCGCGGCAGCACCGATGTCGCGCTTGTCGAAACGGGCTGGCAACAAATGCATACGGCACTCGATGCGCACAACGGCTGGGATTGCGTAATCAGCTCGCCATTGCAGCGCTGCAGTAAATTCGCCGTACAGTTCGCCGCGCAGAAAAATATACCGCTGTATCTCAACGAGCATTTTCGGGAAATCCATTTCGGCGATTGGGAATGCCGAAAAATTGCCGATATCGAACGCGACCACGGCGCTTCGCTATGGAAATTCTGGAACGATCCCGCTTGCTTTTCACCGCCGAATGGCGAAGCGATGCAGGATTTTCGCGAGCGCGTGCTGCTCGCCGCGCAATCGATTTTGCACGGGCATGGCGGCAAACATATTTTGCTGATCAGCCACGGCGCCGTCATTCGCACGCTGCTGTGCGAATGGCTGCAAATGCCGCTCACTGCGTTCTCAAAAATCGCCGTGCCGTATGCGGGATTATCGCGTGTGCGCCTGTATCAGCGCGGCGACGACAAGCCGTGGCCGCAATTTGTGTTTCATCGCGGTGAATAAGCATTGCTTTTTATTTCGCAGCGTTTCGCGTAACAAGAGCGTATGAATATCAATTTATATTCAGCATATGATGCGTTGGTGGCGCGATGACATGATCGCAACCGTTGTACTTTTTATTGCCGCGTTTATTGCCGGCATTCAAAACGCGCTTGCCGGTGGCGGTTCGTTTTTGACGTTTCCCGTGCTGCTGTTTGCCGGCCTCGATCCGCGCGCAGCGAATATTACTTCCACCATCGCATTATTTCCCGGCCAGATCGCGACTGGTTATGCCGGCAGAAGCGCTGTGGCTGGCTTGCCGACGCTGAGCTTTCGCGCGCTGTTTATTATCAGTCTGTGCGGTGGCGAGGTCGGCGCAATTTTATTGCTCGCGACACCGGTTTCGGTGTTCAGTTTTTTAGTGCCGTGGCTCGTGTTATTCGCAACTCTCGTATTCGCGTGGGGCAGTTTTTTTCGTAAACCCGTCAAGACGCAGCGTAACTTCTCGCCAATCACCACTGGATGCCTACAGTTCGCGATCGCGATTTACGGCGGCTATTTCGGCGGCGGCATTGGCATTTTGATGCTGGCAATGTTGACGATCGCAGGCCAGGCAGTACGCAACGCCGGCGCGACGAAAAATGTATTGGCCGGTGTCATGAATGCATCGGCTGTATTGATTTTTTTATTTTCAAACGACGTCGCGTGGAAACAGACATTGATCATCGCGATCGCCGCGATTGCGGGCGGTCAGCTCGGCGCGTATGCGCTGCATCGCGTCAACGAAAAAATCCTGCGCGTTTGCATCACGCTGCTGGGTGTTGCGCTGACGCTGGGGCTATTCTGGCGCGCCGCCAACGCTTAACGAATTTTGGCAAAGAAATATTTGGGCTTGACAGTCCTATAATGCATTCAGCATTATCGCCTAATGATTAAATCATTCCCCATCGCAGCCGCCTACGCCGCACGAGCAACCGCCCGTGCGCACGCGCGCACGTCTGCGAGCCGGAGGGAATAGCAATAATTCGCTAACCGTAAAATCCCAAAAGGCCGCAGGCAAAACCTGCGGCCTTTTTTTATTCCGAAAAAAAACGAGGAGGCATGATGAATTCTTATTGCGATGCGCTGATGGATGTCACCGAGCGTCCGCCCGTGACGATGGTGGCAGGCGGTGGCAGCTGGCTGGTCGATCATAACGGCAAACGCTATCTCGATTTTGTGCAGGGCTGGGCGGTTAATTGTCTGGGCCACGCGCCGGCAATTATTGCGGCTGCGGCTGCGGAGCAGGCGGGCAAATTAATCAGTTGCAGTCCGGCGTATTACAACGAACCGATGCTGCGCTTGGCGAACATGCTGGTCGAACACAGTGGTCTCGACAAAGTTTTTTTCGCCAATTGCGGTGCCGAGGCCAACGAAGGCGCCATCAAATTAGCGCGTAAATACGGCGAAAAATTTCGCCATGGCGCGTACGAAATCATCACATTGAAAAACAGCTTTCACGGCCGCACATTGGCGACAATGTCGGCATCGGGCAAGCCGCAATGGCAAACGTTATTCGAACCGAAATTGCCGGGTTTTGTAAAAGTGGCGATCAACGATATCGCCGCAGTGGTAAATGCGATAACACCGAGAACC
>DASXYH010000004.1:0-11145 GCA_036502545.1 Spongiibacteraceae bacterium | reverse complement strand
CGCGCCGGCAACGATCCGCGCGTGCAACGGCGCGAGGCCGGCGCAGTCGATGTGCAAACTCAATTATTGCAGATTGATTTTGGCACCGGTGCCGCCGCGCAACCGGATCCGAATCGCGCACGCCCATCGCGCGCCAGCAATGATCCGCGTTTACAGCGTTCAAACGATTCGAATTCGGCACACGCCGAATAAAAATCTCGCGCAATAAAAAAGCCCGGTTAAACCGGGCTTTTTTATTTAATTGCAGAAAGTAGCGGAAGCGGTATCCGCCAACTAATCGTCTCACGCTATGCATGGCGAGCAGTGGCGCAATACACTCGAAACTTACGCCCGATAGTCGGCACGCTACTTGTCAGCGATGTTAAATTAACTCATATCATGCAAATTCATGAACTCATTTGCGAATGGTAGTAGCGATTCGCGTCGCGACTCTTGATTGATACTAATAGTGACCATAATAGCCATGACTCAATTAGCAAAACTGCTGGCCTCATTGCGGCAAAACCCGCAAAACGTGCTGTTCGCCGATCTGAAGAAGGTCTGCGATCACTACTTTGGCGAGTCGCGTCAGTCCGGCAGCAGCCACCACGTCTACCGCACCCCTTGGCCGGGCGATCCGCGCGTCAATATTCAGCGTGGCAAAGACGGCAAAGCGAAGTCCTACCAAGTGCGGCAGTATTGGCGGCAATCGAGAAACTGGAGAGCCTTAGCAATGGTTAATCACGAACACTACACCTACCGCGTAACGTGGTCCGAAGAGGACAGCGAGTTTGTTGGGCTATGCGCGGAATTTCCCAGCCTGTCGCATTTGGCAGAGTCGCGCGCTGCGACGCTAGACGGCATTGTCGAACTGGTGCGCGATGGTTGTCGCCGATATGGTTGCGAATAACGAGCCGATCCCCGAGCCGATTGCGGAAAAAAGTTTTAGCGGGAAGTTTCAGGTGCGCATTCCACCGCAACAGCATCGCTTGCTGGCGATTAAAGCCGCCGAAGCAGGTGTGAGTTTGAATCGTTACGTGAGCGCGAAATTAAATAGCTAACCAAGTTTGCGGCAGGACGACGATCAGCACAGTATCGCCGTTTGGGTGCGACCACCGCGGAGCTGCCGCACTAAAGCACTACTTGAGCGTCATCCGCTGGCGTATTACTCTGGCGCAGCTATTCATTGCCTACCCCACATTAGCCAATATGTTGGCCTAACACCTTTGCTCACACTCTTCCGTAACAGGACAAGCGTTATGTCAGGCACCTTTTTCAAGCTCGAAGTACAACCGCGGCTGCCAGAACCGCTGCTCCGACTCAACGATCTCGCCAACGATTTGCTGTACAGCTGGGATCGCAACGTGCGCCGTATTTTCGCGCGCCTCGATCAACAGTTATGGGAAAATTGCGGCCACAATCCCAAAGTATTTTTACGCCGCATTCGCCAGCGCGCACTCGATGAGGCGCTGCATGATCGCGCCTTTATGGAAGACTATCGCCGCGTTATCTCGGGTTACGATACTTATTGCGAAACACGCATCAAACCCGAATGTGCGGAACTGCTCGACCCCAAGCATGATTTGGTGGCGTATTTCTGCGCTGAATTCGGTTTCCATGAAAGTTTTCCGATTTATTCGGGCGGTCTCGGCATTCTCGCCGGCGATCACTGCAAAGCCGCGAGCGATCTCGGTATTCCTTTTATCGGCGTCGGTCTGTTGTACAAGCAAGGCTATTTCACCCAGACGATCGATCTGCACGGCCATCAAGTTGCGCAATACACCGACAATCATTGCGAAGATCTGCCAATCAAAGCGGCCACGGTCAACGGCGAGCAGTTGCATTTAAGTCTCGCGTTTCCGGGACGCACGGTACAGGTACGGGTGTGGGAAGCAAAGGCCGGGCATATTCGCTTGTACTTGCTCGATACCGATTTGATCGAAAATCAGGAGCGCGATCGCGGCATCACCCATCGCCTGTACGGCGGCGATAAGGAGACCCGCCTGCAACAGGAAATTGTGCTGGGCGTCGGCGGCGTGCGCACGCTGCAATTACTCGGTTTACAACCGAGTGTCTGGCATATCAACGAAGGCCATGCGGCATTTCAAATTCTGGAGCGCTGTCGCAACGCTATCGCCGCCGGTCTCGATTTCGATACGGCGCTGGAATTGATAGCGTCGGGCACATTATTTACGACACACACGCCCGTGCCTGCCGGACACGATTTTTTCAATCGCGATTTGATGAGCACATATTTCGCGCACTACACCGCCGAGCTCGGTATCGATTTCAATCGGTTGTTCGCGCTCGGGCAAACACTCGGCAGTGAAAACGATTTCAACATGACCACGCTGGCATTGCACGGCTCGCGCTTTCACAACGGCGTCAGCCGGATTCACGGCGGCATCGCATCGAAAATGGAAGGCGGTTTGTGGCCGCAAATTCCCGCCGAGGAAAATCCGATCGATTACATCACCAACGGCATCCACGTGCCGACATTTCTCGCGCGCGAATGGGTGAGCCTGTTCGACATGCGCTTCAACCAATGGCAAAACGAATTGCTCGATCCCGAATTCTGGAAACGCATCGATGAAATTCCGGATCATCACTATTGGAGTATTCATAAGGCGCTGAAACATCAATTGCTCGAAGAGGTGTGCGCGCGCGTTGTGCGTCAATACGAGCGCAACGGCAGCAGTCATTCGCTGATCAAACGCATCACGCAGGAAATTAGCGATCCCGATCGCGATATTGTCGTCTTCGGTTTCGCGCGCCGCTTTGCCACGTACAAGCGCGCGACATTATTATTTTCGGATCTCGATCGTCTTGCGAACATCTTGAATCATTCCGAGCGTCCCGGCGTGATGATTTTCGCGGGCAAAGCGCATCCTAACGATCAGCCGGGGCAGCAGCTGATCAAGGTCATTCACGAGCTTTCGTTGCGGCCTGAATTTATCGGCAAGATTATTTTGCTCGAAGGCTACGATCTCGCGCTCGCGCGCAGCCTCGTCGCCGGCGTCGACGTATGGCTGAACACGCCGGAATATCCGCTCGAAGCGAGCGGTACTTCCGGCGAAAAAGCCGCGATCAACGGCGCTATTAATTTGAGCGTGCTCGACGGCTGGTGGGGAGAAGGTTTCAATCATCACAACGGCTGGGCTATCCGGCCGCGTTATCCGGTCGCAGATGCCGATGAACGCAATCGCGAAGAGGCCGACGATCTACTCGATATCATCGAATTCGAATTAATGCCGCTTTACTACCGACACGAGGGCAAGGGCTATTCGGCCGAATGGGTGGAAGTATCGAAAGCATCGATGAAATCGATTATTCCTCACTTCAATGCGCAGCGCATGGTGATGGATTACGTGCGCAAATTTTACGGCCCGGCGACGCGACAAATGGCGAAGCTCGCTGCCAATGGCGCAGCGAATGCGCGTACGCTGGCAGCGTGGAAACAGCAAATCAAACAGCGCTGGCCCGGCGTGCGCATCGGACTCGTCGATACGCCCGCGCAGCAAACGTATCACCGCGAATCGATTTCGCTGCGTTTGCACGCGCAATTAAACGGCTTGAAACCCGAGGATGTTGTGGTCGAATGTTTGTACGGGAAAATCCAGACCGACGGGAAATTCCAAGCGTTGGACCGACGTGCATTCAAGCCGCTGAAAAATACCGACGATCACGTCGAATTCGGCTTGGAGCTGGCGCCGGAAAGCGCGGGACTACTGCATTACAAATTGCGCATTTATCCGCATCATCCATTGCAGGTGCATCCATTCGAATTGGGTTGCATGTTGTGGGTGTAAATTAATTGTCGGTGAATTATTGCATAATTTATTGGCTAATTATTTCAGCTGCGCGCAACGCCAACCGGCGCATTCATCGCCGATATCGGATGCGAACTCGATAAACCGCCGTCGACCGCGATCGCTTGGCCGTTAACGTAAGACGCTTCGTCGCTGGCGAGAAATAACGCCATGTTGGCAATTTCTTCGGGCAGGCCATAGCGGCGCAGCGGATTTAATTGTCCGAGCTTATCTTCCGAGTGGCGTGCGCGTGCACCGTCGAAAATCGGCTTGGTCATTCCGGTTTCGATCAGACCCGGGCAAATCGCATTGACACGCACGCCGGTGCCGCTCAACGAATTCGCCGCGGTTTGCACCAAATTGATAACGCCGGCTTTACTCGCGCTGTACGGATGCGGCCCCGCGCCCGCGCGAATGCCCGCGATCGACGCCGTGCAAATAATCGAACCGCCGCCATGTTCGGTCATAAATTTCGCGGCATGTTTAACCGCGAGAAAGGGGCCGATTAAATTGATCTGCAAAATCTTTTGCCAGTCTTCGCCGCTTTGATCGAACAGCGATTGCCGCAAATCACCGCTGATACCGGCATTCGCGAAGACAATATCGAGACCGCCGAATTCGGCGATCGCACGATCGACGAATTGTTTTACCTCGGCCTCGACACCGACATCGGCGGTCATCGCAATGGCGCGCCCGCCCGCCGCCCGAATTAGTGTTACGGTTTCATCGATGCCGGACTGGACAATATCCACCGCCAGCACGACAGCACCTTCCTGCGCAAAACGTATCGCACTGGCGCGGCCGATACCGGAGCCCGCGCCGGTGATTACTGCGCTTTTACCCTGCAATCGCGTCATGTATTTTTCTCACATCGAATGGATTTATTTTATTCAGCTGTTTACTTCGTTTACGATTTTTTTGCAATTTTTTTACGTGTGCTCGCTTTGATTGCCGCAAATTGCTCCAGCTGCTCGACGATGGCGATAACGAGTGGCGTCAATGTGTCGATCAAATACTGCCGGGTTTTGCTCTGATTTTCCGCTTCGACCAGCACTATGATCGCTTCGCGCGCGGCGGCGTAGAGCAGTCGCAAACCTTTTAAACTATGCGTATCGATAAGTTGCGTGCCGAGTAAGCTGACGCTCAGCTGCATAATGAATTGCTGGTCAGACCAACGCTCTTCGCCCAATACGACGGGGCTGTCGATCAATAAAATACGGAATAACTGCGGCTGCTTGTAAGTATCCAACGTCTCCTTTAACTGTAACAGCATATGCGCTTTCAAATCCTCACCCTGGATTTTGCGCAGCCGGGCGAACGTTTGCTCCAACACCGCTTCGTGCACATGCCGAAACAATTCTTTCTTGCTGCCGAAATAGTGGTAGACCGGGCCCGTCGTCAGACCGCAGGCACGGGCGATATCTTCTAGCGAAGTCTCGTCGTAACCGCGTTCACCGAATAAGCGAGTGGCGCTTTGCAGCAGTAGGCGCTGAGTTTCGATGCGGCGATCGTGTTGCGTACGTTTAGTGGTTGCCACCGAATTTCCCATTGCTAAAATGTTTCGCGGCGATGAAGTCAACCGCGGTCAATGAAGATATCGTTGCGCAGTTTGCTGATCAGAATGAGCATCGCCAGCAGCACGGTAATACTATTCGCAGCGATCAGCGCCCAATCGTTTTTGATGAGCCCATAAATCAGCCACAGCGATACGCCCAGCGTAAAAATAATGTACATCGCCAGCGACAGCGAGCGCGTATCGCGATGTTTGATGGCGACGTATGCCTGCGGCAAAAAGGCGACAGTGGTACACAGCGCCGCGGCGTAGCCGATACTATCGATCATGATTAAATTGAACATACGAGTTGCGCCGGCGCGCTCCTGATTTTGATCGGGCATTCTGCCATCGACGCTGGAAGCGGCATAGCTTAAATCGAACGATTGTCCGGCCTATGTACCGACCCGTTGATCGCCAACCCACAGCGATTCCAGATTGATCAATCCCCATTTTTCGGCGGATTCGCGGCCGACAATTTTGTCCGCGCATTGGGGGCGCGATAGATCGAGAATTTCATGCGTGATATGACAGCGCAATTTTGTCGAAAAAAATACTTTAACGATCGGCACCAACAGCGATTTACCGTGCTGCTCGATAACGATCGCCAGCCGCCCGGATTCCAATCGCACCAGCGAACCGATCGGATAAATACCGAGGCTTTTGACGAAAGTCTGGAAAATAAGAGGATCGAAGTGCCCTTTCCACTCCGCCATGCGGCGCAGCGATTCCGACGGATCCCAACCGCTTTTATAAGACCGGTTCGAGGTGATGGCATCGTACACATCGCACACCGCTCCCATCTTGGCGAGCTGACTGATGCCGGCATCGGACAAACCTTCGGGATAGCCCGTGCCGTCGATTTTTTCGTGGTGGTGCAAGCACACGTCGAGCATTTCCGAGCTGGCGCCCTGCCCTTCGCGCAGCAACCGATAACCGTGCAACGAATGCTCTTTGATCGCGCCAAATTCGACGGCGGTCAATTTACTGGGCTTATTTAAAATATCCAGTGGGACCATCGCCTTACCGACATCGTGCACAAGCCCGGCCATGCCGGCCTGGCGCGTCTCTGCTTCGCTTAAATTCAGTTGCCGCGCCAACGCAATCATCAACGCACATACCGCAACCGAATGCAGGTAAGTGTAATCATCCTTGCTTTTAAGGCGGGCAAGACTGATCAGCGCACCCGGATTGCGATTCACCGATTCGGAAATTTCTTCGACCAGCGGCTGCATGCTTTCGGCGTCGACTGCCTTGCCCATGCGCGCCTCCTGAAACATCGCGGCAACGGCTTGTTTGGATTTCGCGCAGATCCGTGCGGCGCGGTGCAGCTCTTCCTGCATAGGAACATTTTGATTTTGCTCGTCGATTTGTGTCGTCACAATTGCCGGCGCTACGGATAGGCTGGGCTCGATGTCGCTGCCCTTCGCATTGACCTCTGCGCTTGCCGGCGGCGCCAAACCGTGGCCGGACGCATCGCCGCCCTTCGTAATATCGATGCAGACGCGACTCAGCCCGGCATTTTGCAGCAGCCGGAGATCCTCCTCATTAGCCAGTAGAAACCGAGTTTTCCAAAAGGGATGATCGACCCAGGCACCGCCGAGTTTGACGACAAACATGCCCAGCGTCAGATCGTTGATGTCGATCCATTTTTGCGTCATGCGATCAATCTGCACGCTACACTGATGAACACTGACAGACACAGACGCAGGCATAGACCAAACGGAACGGATTGGTGACTTTTTGATCCCAGGAACATTGCTGCGTCGCTCTTACCATCGGTTAAAAATCAAGATTGGAGCCGGTAAAGATCTGGACCGGAGCGGTACCCATCCTTGAGCGGCGTGCAGGACTAAGCTCGCAATCTATTATTTGCGAACTGCTTCTCAGTTTAGCTGCTGTCGCCCTTTCGCCTATAAAAATTTAGCAGCGGTTAGTCGACTAAAAACGTTTTTACGGTATAAGAATCGGTAATCGGCAACTTCACCGCTAACGAGTCGGCAATTCGATCGATTGATAGATGTGGTTGGCGGGATGAACACCCGATGAGGCAGCGGCGATAACTATTAAGCCATAGCGGGCGTTCGCCGCCGATCGCTGCGGCGCCGCTCGGCGCCGACGCCTGCTATTAAATTTTTATGGATACCGTATTGCGCACGCCGATCCTCGGTACGCCGATCGACAAAATGAATGTAGCGACAGGGGCAGGGGCGCACATTGCAACCTGCCACCGGCAACGCCGGCGCTTCGGTCGCCAAAAAGCGCTTTCCATACAACGGTTGTACTGCATTGCACGCCAACAGGTGATAACGAATGCCGACTGCCGGATATGTTTTTATTTGCGAATTCTGCGCATTGACCTGCTGGTTGCCGCGTTTTCTTTTTCGCATTTGAAAAATAACCGCAGCCAGCGCAAGCAACGCAAGCGACAGCCATATCAGTTCCGTCATTATCTCGTCCCGCTTTATTGATTCTGTAAAATTAGTAAAAACAAATTTTTACATGAGCTCAATAAGCAATGACGTACAAAATCGGTATTAGTTCGCAAAAAATTGCATCGATGTCGAGAGCAATCGAATAAAATTTATTATTCAATAAATTAAAATGAAAACTCACGAAGACTGTGCTGTTCACAACATAATAATTATATGAAAGCAGCGGTGTGAAAGCGTATGTGATCCTCGATAAAACTCGCCATAAAAAAATAGCTGTGGTCATAACCGGCATGACGACGCAACGTCAGTGCTTGACCGGATTGCTGCGCTGCACGCTGCAGACGCTCCGGCATTAATTGAGTAGCGAGAAACTCATCGGCCTCGCCTTGGTCGATCAACATCGGATAGGGCAACGCTTCTTTTGCCAACAACAGACTGCTATCGTGCTGCGCCCACGCATCGCGATCGTCGCCTAAGTAGGCAGTAAACGCTTTTTGTCCCCACGCGCATTGCGATGGCGCGCAAATTGGTGCGAATGCCGACACCGAACGAAAACGCTGCGGATTTTTCAACGCAATGGTCAACGCGCCGTGACCGCCCATCGAGTGACCGAATATAGCGCGGCGTGTGCCATCGAGTTTGAATTGCGATTCCAATAATGTCGGCAATTCGTCGACGATATAATCGTACATACGAAAATGCGCAGACCATGGCGCCCGCGTTGCATTGAGATAAAAACCGGCGCCCTGTCCTAAATCCCACTCGGGCACATCGGGCACAACGTCGCCGCGCGGACTTGTATCCGCCGCCACAATAGCAACACCATGTTGTGCGGCATAACGTTGCGCGCCGGCTTTCGTCGGGAAATTCTGATCGTTGCAGGTCAGACCCGATAACCAATACAACACCGGCACCATGGTATTTTCTGCCGCGGGCGGTAAATACAACGAGACCGTCATTTCGCATTGCAGTACGCTCGACCTATGCCGCAAGCGTTGCTGCCAACCGCCAAACGATTTATTGGAAGCGATAATTTCCATTTCATCTTCAATCAAAATGTCACGACCGAACGAATGCTTGCACCGCGCCGCATCAAATCGAATGCGCGATTGATTTCATCGAGCGGCATCGTATGCGTAATGAATTCATCGATCTTTATAGTGCCATCGAGATATTGCTGCACATAACCGGGTAATTGCGTGCGCCCTTTGACGCCGCCGAATGCGCTGCCGCGCCAGACGCGACCGGTAACGAGTTGAAACGGACGCGTCGCAATTTCCTGTCCGGCACCGGCGACGCCGATGATCGTCGATTCGCCCCAGCCTTTGTGGCAGCACTCAAGCGCAGCGCGCATCGTTTGCGTATTGCCGATCGCTTCGAAACTGTAGTCGACGCCGCCATCGGTTAAATCGACTATCACTTGCTGAATCGGGCGATCGTAATTTTTTGGATTGATGCAATCGGTCGCGCCCAACCATTTTGCCATGGCAAATTTGTCGGTGTTGATATCGATAACGATAATGCGCGATGCACGCGCCAATACCGCGCCCTGAATGACGCTGAGACCGACGCCGCCCAAGCCGAAAATTGCCACTGTCGAGCCAGGCTGCACTTTCGCCGTATTCAATACAGCGCCGATGCCGGTCGTGATACCGCAACCAAGCAGACATACTTTTTCGAGCGGCGCCGCTTTATTTATTTTCGCAACCGCTATTTCCGGCAGCACGGTGTATTCGCTGAATGTCGATGTGCCCATGAAGTGATACAGCGGTTTGCCATTGAATGCGAAGCGCGATGTTTCATCGGGCATCAAACCGCGCCCCTGCGTCGCGCGAATCGCCTGACATAAATTGGTTTTGCCGGAGCGACAGAATTTACAGTGCCCGCATTCGGGCGTGTACAGCGGAATGACGTGATCGCCGACAGCAACCGAAGTAACGCCGCGACCGACATCGATCACGACGCCGGCGCCTTCATGGCCGAGAATGCAGGGAAAAATGCCCTCGGGATCATCACCGCTCAGCGTGAACGCGTCGGTATGGCAAACGCCGCTGGCGACAAGCTTCACCATCACCTCGCCCGCTTTCGGCTCGTGTACATCGATCTCTTCGATCACCAGCGGTTGCCCAGCGGCAAATGCAATGGCAGCACGCGATTTCATGGTGTCCACTCCCTAACTTATGCAGATTAAATTTTCAGGGCGGCCATATTACTGCGCGCCAATGACGATCGCTATCGACGCTTGAAAAGCGCTAGAGCACCCCCACAGATGTTCACTAAATACGGGAGTTGCCATGGATACTTTCACCAATGAAGATACTTTCACCCATGATTTTTCGTTCGTGCTCGACGACACGCGGCCCACGATCGACGAGCGCGATGCGGTTATCGAACACGATAATACGATTGACGCCGATAATGATGATACGTTGCTGGACGCGTATTCGAGCGCGGTGACGCGCGCTGTCGCACGCGTACGGCCTGCAGTCGCGCATATTGAAGTCACTGTCGGCAATCGCCGCAATAAATCGATAACCGGCAGCGGCTCCGCCTTTTTCATCGCACGCGATGGCTACGCGCTGACCAATAGTCACGTCGCCGGCGGTGCCAGGGAAATAGCCGTCAGCCTGGCGGACGGGCGCCGCTACAACGCAACCTTGGTCGGCGACGATGCCGCCACGGATCTCGCCGTCATTCAGGTACACGGTGAAGACTTTCCGTATGTTCGACTCGGCTCGTCAGAGCGTACGCGCGTCGGTGAAATCGCCATCGCCATCGGTTCGCCACTCGGCTTTCAACAAACCGTGACCAGCGGCATCGTCAGCGCAGTGGGGCGCTCGATGACCACCTATCGCGGCGGTTCGATCGACGATGTCATTCAAACCGATGCCGCATTGAATCCCGGTAATTCCGGCGGACCGCTGATCAACGCGCGCGCGGAAGTTATCGGCGTCAACACCGCGGTTATCGCGGCCGCGCAAGGCCTGTGTTTCGCAGTGGCGTCGGACACTGCAAATTTAGTTGCAGGCTGGCTGATTCGACACGGCGAAGTGCCGCGTATCGTGATTGGCATCGGCAGTCAAACCATCGATATTCCGACGCGGATCATTCGTTTTTTCGATTTACAACAAAAAACTGCGGTGCATATCGATTCGGTGTTGATGGATTCAATCGCCGCACGCGCGGGACTGCGGCAGGGAGATTTATTAATTACTGTTAATGAAACGTCGACGCATAGCGTCAATGCCTTGCTGCACGAACTTATCGGCTCGCACAAGGAACGCGAATTAACCTTCGTGGTGCTGAGACAAATCGGCCGCGAAATGCGGCGATTGGAATTGCACGTGATAGTTCGCACATAAAGATAGTT
>DASXYH010000003.1:0-6147 GCA_036502545.1 Spongiibacteraceae bacterium | reverse complement strand
GTGGCCGCAACTTTCTCCAAGTCGACAATTCGTTGCTGGCACGCGTCGATCTGCGCCGTGAATTGGCCATCAGCATTGTCTTTGCCCATCTTATTGATGGCGACGCCATAGTGATGTACCGCTAGCTTCGGTTTACCGCCTTGCAGTGCTTGCTGCGCAGCGGCCAGATTGGAATCGAGCGCGATACGCGTCGTCAACCGCTGCACCTGTCTGCTGTAGCTGCTCGCCTGCTCCGCCGTCAAGCGCTTATTTTGATACAGGCGCTGCACGACGTTGAAAAGACTGGTGAGTAATTTTTGCACTTCCTGAATTTGCGCGGGATTATTCAAAGGCTGATACGGTGTCTGCTCGGCATCTTGCGTTTGCAATTGATTAATTTTTTCCTGCAACTGTCGATGCAATTGCATGTGCTGTGGATTTTTTCGATCCAGCCGCAAAAGTTGCTCGAGACTCTCATCGATGCATTGGCATACCAGCAGCTTTAAATCACGGCCCAGCAAGCCTTCGGGAAAACCTTCGAGCAGATATTGAAAATTGCGCGTTTGCGCTTTCAGCGTAGCGATCAATGCGCTTTTTTCGCGGTTGTTTTTTTCGATTTGCTGCAGTGTAAAAGTCACCGCGACCAGCACGAAGACGCAGGCCAGCACGGCGATGATGATAGCGGTCGTACTCATGTTCGGTTACCAGAGCGCAGGCAAATTGGCGGAAAGTTGCTCGCATTTGGGTGCCGTTGGAATATTTTCTAATTCGACGCGAAGCAGCCCTACAACAGTAGTAGGCTGGCGTGCAATTTGCAAAAATCACGCTTGACCTTTGTGAGTTGCGTACTTAGAATGCGCGCCACTTTCAACGCCAACCACACGGTTAAATGCGCTTGAAAGTGTTCGGCGTCCCCTTCGTCTAGTGGCCTAGGACACCGCCCTTTCACGGCGGTAACAGGGGTTCGAGTCCCCTAGGGGACGCCAATTTTCTCTTGCCAAGCGGATAGATTTGATTAGAATCCGGCTTGGTTCCAGATAGACTTAGTGCTGGATAAGCAGCGCGGGAATAGCTCAGCTGGTAGAGCGCAACCTTGCCAAGGTTGAGGTCGCGAGTTCGAACCTCGTTTCCCGCTCCAATATTTTTCTTCATCGACTCCATTCGGTTAATTGCCGGCTTCGATCGCTGCTGCGACCGACCGCTTCCGCCCGCAATAGCAGTTGGCGTGCGGTTAGCGGTTTTCTGTAGCGATATCGAACCGCATCGGGAGATGCATGACCATCGCTTTATCGATTCGCGGCCTTACTAAGGTCTACGACAGCGGCCTGACCGCGCTGCAGGGCATCGATCTCGAGGTGAAGCAGGGCGATTTTTTTGCGCTGCTCGGCCCGAACGGCGCCGGTAAATCCACAGCGATCGGCATTATCACTTCGTTGGTACGCAAAACCAGCGGCAGCGTAGTGGTGTTCGATTACGATATCGATATCGATTTCGCCGCCGCAAAACGCCAACTGGGGTTGGTGCCGCAGGAATTTAATTTTCACAACTTCGAAAAAGTTTTCAACATCGTTGCCGACCAGGGCGGTTATTACGGTTTGCCGCGCGAGCTGTCGATGCAGCGAGCGGAAAAATATTTGCGCAAGTTGGGATTGTGGGAAAAGCGCGATGATCCCGCGCGAATGTTATCGGGCGGTATGAAACGACGCCTGATGATTGCACGTGCATTGGTGCATGAACCGAGATTATTGATCCTCGATGAGCCGACTGCGGGCGTCGATATCGAACTGCGTCGCTCGATGTGGGAATTCCTGCGCGAAATTAATGAGCAGGGCACAACGATCATTCTCACCACGCATTATCTTGAAGAGGCCGAAAGCCTGTGCCGCAATATCGCGATCATCGATCGCGGTCGCGTGATCGAAAATACCAGCATCAAGGCGCTGCTGAAGCGATTACACAAAGAGCATTTCATTCTCGATACGCGCGAAGAGGTTGCGGCGACGCTGGATTTATCGCGCTTTGACGGTAAGGTGCTCGATGTGCACAGTATCGAGGTGGAAATCGAAAAAGGCGAAAGCTTAAACGATCTGCTCGCCGATTTATCTGCGCGCGGCGTCACCGTGACCAGCATGCGCAATAAAACTAATCGACTCGAAGAGCTATTCGTCGCGTTGCTGGCGCGCAATGGTGGAGGCATGCCGCAATGAGTTTACAAACGGAATTTGTTGCGTTTTCCACTATCGTACGCAAAGAGGCGCGCCGCTTCTTTCGTATCTGGTCGCAGACGTTATTACCGCCGGCGATTTCGATGACGCTGTATTTCGTCATCTTCGGTCAATTGATCGGCCGCCGTATCGGCACTATGGCTGGCTTCACCTACATGCAATTCATGGTGCCCGGTTTGATCATGATGGCGGTGTTGACGAATGCGTATGCAAATGTTGTGTCGTCGTTTTTTGGCGCGAAATTTCAGCGTCACATCGAAGAGCTGTTAATTTCTCCGACTTCGAACCATACAATCTTATTGGGTTTTGTGGTCGGCGGCATTCTGCGTGGCGTTTGCGTCGGCGCGATCGTTACCGTGTTATCGCTGTTTTTCAGCCGGCTGCATATTCAGCACATCGGCATTACGCTCGCGATTTTGCTGCTGACATCGTTATTGTTTTCGCTCGCAGGTTTTATCAACGCGGCGTATGCGAATAACTTCGATGACATTTCCATTGTGCCGACCTTTGTGCTGACACCACTGACGTATCTCGGCGGCGTATTTTATTCGATCGACCTGCTGCCGGGTTTTTGGGCTGGTGCATCGCGCCTGAATCCGATTCTCTATATCGTCAACGCCTTTCGTTATGGTTTTCTCGGCGTATCGGATGTCGATTTGACGTTGTCGTTCGGCATTGTTTTATTGTTCATTGCCATTGCATACGTTTATGCAATGTATTTGCTGAAAACCAGCAAGCGCCTGCGCATGTGAGCGACGATGAGCGAATTGACGCTGGGCAAATCGGTCGATTACAACGCCGTTTACAATCCCGGTCTGCTGTTTCCTATTGCGCGGGCCCCAGGTCGCGCTGCGTTGGGTTTAAGCAGTCCGCTGCCGTTTCGCGGCTGGGATATCTGGAATGCGTACGAATTATCGTGGCTGAACGTTCACGGCAAGCCCGAAGTGGCCTGCGCTGAAATCTGGGTTCCCGTTAATTCGCCAAACATTGTCGAATCCAAATCGTTGAAGCTTTATTTGAATTCGTTGAATCAGCATCGCTTCATCGATAGCGAAACAGTGCGCGCGACGATTGCGCACGATTTGGCGCAATGTCTCAATGCGGCGCCTGAGGTTCATCTGCGCTTGCCGGCAAACTGGCAGCTAGTGGCTTTCGCCGAGCCTGCAGGCGAATGTATCGACGCCATTGATGTCGCCATCGAACATTACCAGCCCACACCCTCGTTGTTGCGTACGCAATCCGGCATCGTTACGGAAAGATTATTCAGTCATTTGCTGCGCTCGCGCTGTCCCGTGACCGGTCAGCCGGATTGGGCGACGGTGCAGATCGAATACACCGGTCCCGCCATCGATCGCGCCGGGCTGTTGGCTTATATCGTATCGTTTCGGTTGCACCAGGATTTTCACGAGCATTGTGTCGAACGCATATTTGTCGATCTGCAACGGTATTGCGCACCGCAGCAGCTCGCGGTTTACGCACGTTATTTGCGGCGCGGCGGGCTCGATATCAATCCGTATCGCAGCACCGGGCAAGAAATGCCGCAACCCACGCACTGTTTTCGGCAATAGGTGCGAGCGCTTAAAACCGTACGCCAAAGTGGTGAGCTTTCAGTTGCTTAGCTACTATTGCGGAAGATGCTTGATAGCTTTGGGCGGGGCGAGCCGCACCTATGTTAAATAATCCCATTGTTTTTATTGTCGGTGTGGAAATGGCGGTGACACTGCTGTTTCTGATCGGCTGTCTATTGTTTTTCATTCGCGGCCAGCGCCACACCGTCGCCAATTTAGAAGCGAAAGTACTGAAACTGCGCAATTCGTTAAAGGCGGTACGGGTACAAGCGAAAACCGCGCGCGAACAGCTTGCGCCGCAAACCGGATCGTCGTCCGGCGATTTTGGCGAATTGATCGAAGAGCAGATCAGCATCACGCGCAATCATCACCTGTCGTTAAGCCCCGATCGCGATATCGTGCTCGATATTGCCGTCGATACACCGCTGGAACGCCGCGCGGTATCGCTGCGCCATGCTTTTTTGATCGCCGAAAAAGAGGCTTGGTTGGCCGCAGAAGGCAAGGGGATCGATTGGGACGTGCTGCGTGGCAAGCTCGGCCAAATTATCGAGTTCTACGAGCAGCCAACCACGACAGTCGATATGGATATGGAAGCGCTGGAGCTCGAATCCGAATCTGAGATCGAGGCTCCGGATCCGGAAAACGAAGAATTAAAATTGCTGCGCGAAACGGCGGAAAATCAAAAACGCCATATTGAAAATCTGGAGCGCTTTAAAAAATTATTTTTTGCCACCGATGAGAAATGGCGAACCGCTAACCAGCAGGCCGAGCAATATCATCAATTATTATTACAAAGAAGCCGAGATCTCGGTGTCGACGATGATTACCAGGCATTGCTCGAAAAATACGGCCGAGTCTACGACGAGTTTGGTGCGAGCTTAGCGGCCGACCACGGGCATTCGCCCGCACGGCCTGCGCCCGTGATTGAAATCGATGCGGATAAGCCCAGCGTCGGTCGCATGGTCATTGCGAACCAGGAAGAGATACAGCGTCTGCGCAATATGGCGGTCGATCAACATAAAATGATTTTGCGCTTGCGCGACGAACTCACTGCCGCGCAATCGGAAGAGGAGAAGGATCGCGTGATAGCGGAGCTGCACAAGCAACTTGAACGTCACGAGCGCTTCCTCAAAGAGTCCGACCTTTGCACCAAGCAACTCGAAAACGAGCTGGATCGCGTACACAGCGAAAATCACGCGTTAAAAAAGAAAATTCAGGACGCCAAGCTGCAGTCGGCATCGTCACCGGATGCAGATGAAGAAATCGAGCAAATGACGAAAATCATCGAAGATTTCACTGTGCAAAGCAGTGAAATGCTGACAGCGATCGAAATCCTGGAAAGCGAGTGCCGCGATCTGCGAACGCTGTTGGCGACGGGTCCGCAGGGCGCCGCTGTAGTTGATCATAGTAGCGATGCTCAGCTCGAGGCAGTGCGCCTGCAACTTGCCGCAGCGCAGCAGGAACTGCTCGCATTGCAGCAGCAACATGTCGATCTCGAAGAGCGCTACCTCGAATTAAAAGTTAAAGCCGGCTAACAAATTATCGTCGCGAGTAGCTTTATTAATTTTGCTTACACATTGCAGCGAGCGCCGACGTCGCGGCACGCATATAATTCTGGGCCGCCGACAATGATATTCGGCGATATCGTCTATCATAGCGACTGTGATGTTGTGGATCCTGTTTGAGATCGATATGCTTTTTCCGAGTTACCATTATTTTCGTTCGCTGTGCGGATGTGCGCTGATTGCCTGTGCCATTCCGGTTGCAAATGCCGAAGTATTTCCGTTGCCGCCGCTAGGCGAAGATATTATCGGCACCATCACCACCGTTCCGGCTGGCGCTGAAGAAACATTGATCGATATCGCGCGCGCACACGATTTGGGTTACGACGAAATTCGCGCCGCGAATCCGGCGGTGGATTCCTGGATGCCGCGCGATGGAACCACGGTGGTATTGCCGAAGTTCTATTTGTTGCCGATGGCGCCGCGCGAAGGCATCGTGATCAACGTGGCGGAAATGCGCATTTATTACTATCCCAAACCAGCCAATGGTGCAGCGCCGACGGTGGAAACTTTTCCGGTCAGTATCGGCCGTGGCGATTGGAATACCCCGATCGTGACCACGCGCGTTTCGGGCAAAGTAGTCGACCCGACCTGGACGCCGCCGAAATCGATTCGCGCCGAACATGCCGCGGACGGCGATCCGCTGCCCGAAGTGATTCGTCCTGGGCCCGATAATCCACTCGGCAAATATGCGTTGCGGATGACGTTACCGAGCTATTTGATTCATGGTACCAATAAGGAGTTTGGTATCGGCATGCAAGTAACGCACGGTTGCATGCGCTTGTACCCGGAAGATATCGAGCGCCTTTACCG
>DASXYH010000002.1:0-1589 GCA_036502545.1 Spongiibacteraceae bacterium | reverse complement strand
ACGATGGCTTATATGACGCGCTTGCTGCGCGCGAGTTTGCTCGAAGTTTCGCAAACGGATTATCTGCGCACCGCGCGCGCGAAGGGTTTATCGTCGACGCGAATTTTTTTCCGCCATCAATTGCGCAATGCGTTGTTGCCGGTGATCACCGTATTAGGGCCGGCGATTGCCGCGATAACGACCGGCGGTTTTGTCATCGAATTGATTTTTGCCATTCCAGGTCTCGGCCGCTATTTTGTCGAAGCGGTGCAGCAACTCGATTACACCGTGATCATGGGTACCACGGTTTTCTACGGCGCATTTCTGGTGTTGATGGTTTTGCTGGTCGATATTGTGTACGGATTTGCCGATCCGCGAATTCGGGTGGGCAAATAATTGCTCAGTCGATTGATAACCACAGTAGCGAGCCGCTCAGCTCGATCGTTTGCAGCGACCGTAAGCGGCATGGATGCCGCGGCCGAGCCTAGAGCCCGCCCCATGAGCGCAGCGAATGTTTTGGGTGCAGGGATGTACTTGCGGCGTGTCGTCGCAAACGATCGAGCTGAGCGGCGGATCGGTGGCACGCTTTACCAAATTAAGAAAGCAAAGCAATGAATGAACTGCCGTTAATCAATCCCGAATTGATCGAACCGGCGCCGCCGCGCCCACAGCTTGAATTCGCGGCGCAACCAACGCGTTCTTTTTGGCGCACGCTGCTATCGCGTTTGAGTCGCGATAAGCGCGCAATGATTGCACTGTTAATCATTATTGCATTGGTATTTGCCGCGCTGTTCGGTCCGCTGTTGTGGCCGGTCGATCCCGCGCAACAAATTCTCGGCGCCGCTGCGCAAGGACCGATGCGCGCGCAGCGAGCGCAACTGGTGCGCGTTGCGTTCGATCAACCGATTGTCGGCGCGAGTTCCGAAAAATTATTGCCGGCGCGGCAATTATCGGCCGTGCGCGATTTGAAAATTATCGAAGCCAATACAGAAATGGTGAAATTGCGCTGGATTGCACTCGATGGCGCTTACGCTTATCGCATTTATCGCGGCACGCATGCGCCGCGCGATCGTACCGATCTTGGTTTGCCGCTGGGTTCGACCATCACGAAAGGACAAATCAGTTTCACTGATGGCTTGCTGCTGCGTCAGCGCGAATATTTTTACAGCGTGGTCGCAAGCGATGGCACCGATGAATCCGGCGCTTTCGCCACGATTGCAATCACACCAAAACCGGCCATCAGCTGGCTCGAAGCGCAGCTGCAAGGCTTGATTGCGATCGATGCCGACGCGGAACATGCGCCGCAAACGGTTTTGTTGCCGGCGCATCCGCTCGGCACCGATCATCTCGGCCGCGATTTGCTTGCGCGTCTACTGCAAGGCGCGCGGGTGTCATTATTTATCGCCGTGAGCGCGGCATTTTTATATGTCGCCTTCGGTTTGATCTACGGCGCCATTGCCGGTTTTAGTGGCGGGCGCATCGATCATTGGATGATGCGCGTCGCCGATTTTGTCGTGGCGTTGCCGTTTTTACTGTTTATGATTTTATTGCGCATCGCATTTGGAATCGGTCCCGGCGAGAGCGGCATCGTGCCGCTGGTGATCGCGCTG
>DASXYH010000001.1:0-15839 GCA_036502545.1 Spongiibacteraceae bacterium | reverse complement strand
TGCCATCGATCAGTTCGGCGAAAAACATTTCACCTTGGAGCGCGTATTGGAACTGGAGCCGAATGTCATCAAGCTCGCGCCCGCGCTAGCGGAGCACGCGGTCGATTGCATGCCGCAGCGCGACAAAGACAAAATCGCCAGCCTGGTCGAACGATCATTGCAGCGCGATATCACCGTTATTGCGACGGGCATCGAGATATCGGCGCAACAATCATGGGTGCAAGCTATCGGTATCACTCACTTACAGGGCCATTTTTACGGCCGCGCCGCGCCGCAATGCGAAATACCGTTAACCGTTGCGACAAATTTGGATGAGCGACCGCTCAGACATTTTGCGTAGCGCCCGCCATGTGCTCGCTCAGCAACAATTAACCTACAACCACTGCACGCGCATGAGCAATCATAGTCAATTTCTTTGCCACGTATGGCGCCCGCAAAAATAAAGCAACAAATACGCCGTTGCCAGGCTTATTAAAAAGTTCCTTATTTTTATGCGCTTTACGGAAAATTTACAGCGCGACATAAGCAAAGATTAAAATCATTTAATGCGATAGAGAAATTGGTCTCCCGGTTGCAATAGTGGGCTTTGTTGATTTATTTCTGGAGCCTTGGTAATGAAAAATAAAGCGAGAAAAAATAGCAGTTACAAAAATATAAAATCTTCACCCACGCGCTTTCATATCGCACCTCTCACCGTATTCGTGGCCAGCGCAAGCTTATTCATTCCGATGGCCAGTTATGCGCAGGACAACCGTAGCGCCGCCGAAATTCAAGAAGAAGTGATGCGCTTAAAGCAGCAGTTGGAAAAAGACGAACAGGCGCTCGCCACTAAATCGAGCGCACAACCGCAGGCGGCCGCGAGCGCGAAAGCGAGCGAAAAAACCGACGCCGATCGAACCACGCAATTGAGCAAAGTCGTTGTTCGCTCGCGCAATCGCATCGAGCGCGTGCAAGATGTGCCGATTTCCGTTTCCGTTCTCTCCGGTCAGGAATTGCGCGAACTGCCAAGCGCCGACGTGGGCGATTTAACTAGACGCACCGGCGGCATCGAGCGGCAGCCGGGCAACTCGCGCACGTTCAGTGTTTCCGTGCGCGGCATCGGTAAAGTAGGACAAACGGAAGCGCAGGATCCCAGCGTCGGCGTGATTGTCGACGGGGTGAATTACGCATACAACCCGCTCGCCAGCTTTGATTTCTACGATGTCGATTCGGTTGAAGTTGCACGCGGACCCCAAGGTACATTGCTCGGGAAAAATACTACTATGGGAGTAATCAATGTCACCTCTCGACGCCCATCATTTAAACCGGACGCAAATTATTCGGTAACACTCGGCCAGAACAATACGGTTATCAGCCAATTCGCCGGCGGCGGTCCTGTCATCGATGATTTGTTGGCTTGGCGCGGTGCACTCAGTGTCGACAAAGGCGAAGGCACCTATAAAAATCGCTACAACCCCGATCAAACTTTTTTTAATCGAGATCGCGTAGCCGGACGTGTTCAATTTTTGCTAACACCCAGCGAGAATTTCAATGCGCGGTTCAGCGCCGATATTCAGCCCAAAGGCAGCGAATTCTATAACGGCATGCTGGTGTACGAGCCGACGCCGATAAAATTCGGTAATGGCGCTCCCAATCCGCGAACGAACGATCCCGCCACGATATTGGCAAGACGCTGGTTCACTCAAAATGGTTACAGTTACGATAAAGATTTTATTAATCGAACGCATGATGTGAATCTCGATAGTCAGCAGCCGCTGATCACCTATACACGCGGCACGTCGGCAGAATTAAATTGGACGGTCGGCGGCTACACGCTGACTTCGATCACCGCTTATAAGGATTATCATTTCCACGCGCGCAACGACGAGGGCACACCGTTTCAAGTCAATATCAACAGCGGCGGCAAAGTGGATTTATACAAACAGGCCAGTCAGGAATTTCGCATAAGTTCGGAAGTCGGCGGCTTTGTCGATTATCAGGCCGGCGTATATTTGTTTACCAACAGCGTGGATTATGGGCACGGCCCAGGCTGGTTTAGCGGCTGGGGCGCCGATGCCGGTGCGTGGTACGCGACGCCGGCGCAATACAATCTGCTCGACAACGCCAATGGCGGTCGCGATTTGTTAGTCAATTCGTTAAAAGGGTTGGATAAATCGCAAACGCAAAGTGTGCGCAATGATAGCGAAGCCATCTTCGTACAAGCCAATTGGCATTTATCAGACCCGCTAACATTGACAACAGGGTTGCGTTTAACTCAGGAAAATCGCAAGAACAGCGCGGAAAGTCTCGTCGTTGATAACGGCTTTGGCGCTAATCTAAATCCGGTATCGATTAATGGCGTGCAGTTGGGTGGCTTCGATTCCAACGCAACGACAGGGGCGCTCAATGCCAACACGCCTGCGCAATTGGCGGTGGCAAACGCAGTGGCTTTGCAATATTTTGGCGTGGCAGATTACAACAGCCTCAGCGCGAACCAAAAAGCCCAAGTCGCCGCTGCGAAAGGCATTCGTCTCGCTCAGCTGGGCACCTTGTATCAAGCTACCGATGCCGAATCGTTCAAAAAAATCCAACCGTCGTTTGTCATTAGTCCTAGCTACAGAATTAATGACAATTTGAATACCTATATATCATGGCAGCACGGCGAAAAAGCGGGCATCTCTCAAGTCATCGTTAGCACCGGTGAATCTTTTCTGACGAAACCTGAAAAAACCGATTCCTACGAATGGGGAATTAAATCGTCGCTGCTGAATAAAACATTATTTCTCAACGCCGATATTTATCAAACCGATATTCGGGATTATCAACAAACGGTGCAGGTGGTCGATGCGGTTAAAACCGCCGCCAAAGCCGACGGTACCACCTATTTCGCTAACGCAACCGGCAATGTGCCCAAGGTCCAAGCGCGCGGTTTGGAATTGGATGGCGTGTATACCGGTTTCACCAATCTGACGGTGCGCTTGGCGGCGGCTTACAACAATGCCATTTACAAAGATTTCCCCAACTCGGCGCAGCCGCAGGAAAATAACAACATAGCAAGCACTCAACCTTTTCAGGATGTCACCGGTCGGACTGTGGCCGGCGCCGCAAAGTATACGGGCAATATCGGCGTCGACTATCGACTGCCCGTATTCAACAACAAGGAGTTCCATACCGGGTTTAATACTGCCTTCACCAGTCGCTACAACTCCGATGTCGCGCTGTCGGATTACGGCTGGATCAACGGCAATAGCATCACCGATCTAACAGTTGGGCTAGGCCGCATCGACAAAAGTTTTGATGTCACGCTAGTAGCAAAAAATGTATTCAACAACACCACTCCGCAATTGCGAGCGTGGACCAGTTCCGCAACTACCGCAGGTGGACTTAACTATGTTCCAGCCTATGAGCGATGGGTCGGTATAAAATTTTCCGGTCAGTTATAACACTCGCATGTCACGGCGGCGCCCGGGGCTTCCTGCCCTCGGGCTTTTTAGGCGTGTAAATTAATTCGTATTGCTAGGGCTTCAACTGGCCGCGAATTTCACCGGGCTTGTGGTCGGCACTGTGCACGTTGACGTAGAGCTTTCCTTCCTTGAACGCCGTGTATTGCTCGGCATTGAATTTCGCACCCGCTGGCACATTCCATTCGCCATCCTCGCCTTTCACCAGCGTAACAATAGGCGGGCCGCTCTCACCCGGTGCGCCAACGTGTATATGCGCGACAGTGCCATCGATTTTTTTCGTCTTAACACTACCGCTCACGCTGTGGTCGGCCGCAATGGATATTTTTCCACTGCCGCTCGCGCTGGTTTCGACGGGTGGAGTTTCTTCGGCGCCATTCAATTTTACTTTCACGTCTTCGCTCGAAGCGGCGCCCACAGTTCCTGCAAAAGCGAGTGCCAACACCATACCGGTTACAGGTAAATTTAAATGCGAAAATTTCATCGTTTTCTCCTTGGAATTTAATAAGGGAAGCTCTGATTAAGTGTTTTACCACTCTAATTACTGCACCGTTCTCGCAGCGGGTTGGCGCCGGAAGGGGTTCTCTTTTTCAGGACAAGAAGGTGATCTTATCGGAGCTGTGGTGCCATTCGTCATCGGAGAAGTCGTCAAGCACTGCTAGGCCGACCACACCAAAGCGACTTGAATGCTCGCCACGGAAGTCCTGAAAAAAAGAACCCCTTCCGGCGCCTCATGCTCTGCTATAGCGTGCCTTTTAAAAAAACACTTAATCAGAGCTTCCTAAATTTATACTTCATACCCGAAACGCTTATTTTGTCAGCGGTTTATAGAGATCATGGCAGCTGCGGCAATTCTTTGTTAGTGCGCGCGCGCTCGAAGCCGCTTTATCGAAATCATTCTGATCGAGCGCCTGCAGAATATCTTGGGACAATGTCTGCCCCTTCTGCGCCAGCTCGACACCATCATCAACTCCACCTTTGTGCGAAAAATAATCCTCGGTCCATTTAAGACCCTGTTTGATCGTTTCGACGCCCTCCTTCGCGCTCGTTGCGTTCTTGGCGTTGATATCGGGTTCGAGATATTTATTGGTGTCGTCCATGGTGCGCATCAAATCGTCGTCGAAATCGGACAGATCGAGTTCGGCAAATACGCTACCGGCAAATAGGACAATCACAAGAATGAACAGCTTACGCATTCTTTACCGCTTCCGACTCTTCAGATTTATCGCGTCAACTTTCATGAAAATATTCAGACAAAAAATCCCCGGAGAAAATATCCAGGGAATGCGTGCAATCGTATCAACGCTTTTTTAGCTGAGCAGTTCGTGGACCACTTCACCGTAGACAACGGTTGGGCGCTCCGAACGGCCGTGGTTGAGATACGTCACTTTGAGGTGATCGAGCCCCATCAATTGCAGCACGGTGGCGTGCAGATCGTAGGTATCGACTTTTTTGCCCTGCGATTGCAGGCCGATTTCATCGGTCTGACCAAAGGTGTAACCGGCATTGACGCCAGCGCCCGCCATCCATTGCGTGTAGCCCCACGGATTGTGATCGCGGCCCGAGCCGGATTGGCCGTACGACGTACGCGCAAATTCGGAGGTCCATACCACGAGCGTTGAATCGAGCAAGCCGCGCGATTTCAAATCGGCGAGCAAACCCGCGATCGGCTTATCGATCGCACGCGCATGCGCGCCGTGATTTTTTTCGAGATCCTGGTGCGCATCCCAATCGCGGCTGTCGCCGTTGATATCGAGCGTGCCCGATACCACTTGAATAAAACGCACACCGCGCTCGACCAGACGCCGCGCGCGCAACATTTGCGTGCCGTAATCTTTCGTGACTTCATCGTTAATGCCGTACAGTTCTTTTGTCGCCGCAGTTTCCTTGCTGAAATCGACCGCTTCGGGCGCCGTGCTTTCCATCCGATACGCAAGCTCATACGAGCGCACGCGCGCCTGCAACTCGGTATCGTCGGGATAACGCGCACCGCGTTGCTCGTTGAGTTTTTTGAGCAGATCGAAACTGTCGCGCTGTTGTTGCGCATCGACAAGCTCGGGCCGCTCCAAATGCAGAATTGGCGATGCGCCGGGGCGGAACGCGACACCCTGATGCACCGCCGGTAAAAATCCCGATGACCAATTGACACCGCCACCGCGCGGTTCGCGCTTGCCCGCGTACAAAACCACATACGCCGGCAGATCGGGATTTGCCGAGCCGAGTGCGTACGAAACCCACGCGCCCAGCGTCGGACGGCCCGGGTTCAAATCGCCGGTGTTCAATTTCATAATCGAAATATCGTGCGTCGCGCCGATCGTCGTGCTCGATTTGATAAATGCGAATTTATCGGCGTGCTGTGCAATATTCGGCAGCAAATCGGAAAACCACGCACCGCTGTCGCCGTATTGTTTCCACGTGCGATTCGACGCGAAGATTTTGCCGACACCGCCCTGCGTGCTGGTTTTGATGCCTTTCAAAAACGAAGACGGCACTTCCTGTCCAGCGAGCTTGATCAGATCGGGTTTGTAATCGTACAAATCGATGGTGCTCGGTGCGCCGCTCATATGCAGCCAAATCACCGATTTCGCTTTCGCGGGAAAGTGTGGCGATTTCGGCGCGAGCGGATCGAGCAATTCGGAGGCATATGCGGCGCCAAATCCACCGCGACCGGAGAGCAGTCCACTCAATGCCAGACCGCCGGTGCCATAAGCGGCGGTGGTTAAAAAATCGCGGCGCGATTTATTTGTCATGATTTGGTTTCCTCATCAAATTAAATTCAAAAATTCTTTTCATCTTTTATCTCCCCTCTCCCTGCGGGAGAGGGAATTGAAACCGCAGTAGCAGCAACCCATTATTAGTTGCGATACGCGAATTCATTCGAGTTCGCGACCGTGTGTACGAGATCGACAAAGGCGGAGGCGCGGATCGGATCCGAAACTGCCTTCTTATCTTTCACGCCCTCCGGAACCGCGATCGCAAATTTGCCGGATTCCGCCGCTTTCTCTCTGATGGTTTCGGTATGCCCGGCGAGGAATTTCTCCAGCGCTACGCGTTCGTTCTGATCCGGTTTGCGCGCAAACAAAATTTCATAAAGGCGATCGAGCTCGGCATTTTCATTGCGCCCCGCCTCATTGATGACACGTCCCGCCAGCTGTTGCGACCACTCGTAAACCACATCGCTATTGGCGAGTGCGAGTGCCTGCAGCGGTGTCGTCGTCACTGCGCGCTTGCTATGTACTTGCTGCGGCGATGCCATATCGAAGGTTTCGAGCAGCGGGTACGCAACACTGCGACGAGTGAATACATAGAGACTGCGACGGTTGAAATCTTCGGGATTACTTGAGACCTGCCACAGCGGACCCGCATTCAGATTTTTCGGCACCGGCGGGAATACGCTCGGGCCGCCCACCTTATCGTTGAGAATTCCGGCGGCGACGAGTAACGAATCGCGAATCTGCTCGGCATCCAAACGTTTGCGTGGAAATACTGCAAGTAGACGATTTTCCGGATCGGCCTTCGCTACTTCGGGGCGCGAATTCGACGCCTGGCGATAGACACTGGAGAGCAGAATTTCGCGATGGAGTTTTTTCACGCTCCAGCCGTCTTTCACGAAATTATCAGCGAGGTAATCGAGCAATTCAGGGTGCGTGGGTTTCTCCCCCGCTTTGCCGAAATCACTCACCGTGGAGACAATACCTTTGCCGAAATATTCATCCCACACGCGATTGACGAATACGCGCGCCGTGAGCGGATTTTTCGGGCTCGCAATCCAGTTCGCGAGCGCGGTGCGGCGTCCCGACGAAAATGCGGTCGGCACGATCACGGGTTTTTCGCCATTCGCAATCGCCGCCGGAAAATCGGGCTGCACTTCTTCGAGCGGACGTTCGTGATCGCCGGCGAAGAATTTAAAAGTGGCCGGCGCTTCCGGATGGCCGAGTTCGGTCATTGCCGTGATCGCGTCCGAGCCTTTTTCCGGTTTTAATTTATCGAACTTTTTCAGATTCTCGGTGAGCTTCTGGTAGCGCTCGTATTTTTGCGTCAGCGCCGGGTTGTAATACAACGATTCAGTTTGCGTGCCGGCGACATCGAGATAGGCGGCGATATCTTCTTCTGCGGTGACATTGTCGAGACGGTGATTGATCCAGCGATCATGCGGCGTCCAGTCTTTTTCTTCCTTGAAAATTGAGGCGCGACTATCGGTCAGATAACGCTCTTTGTGATATTTCAAACCGTCCGTATTCACCGCCGCCAGAATCGCGGCGCGCTCGGCGCGAATATCTTTGGTAGCGTCTTCCCATTTCGTGAGCTGTTTGCGGTATTCGACTTCCTGTGGACCAATAGGTGCAGGAATATTCATCACCTCGGATGTATTAGCGAAAAACGCCTGCAGCTGGAAATATTCCTTGGCAGAAATTTTATCGAATTTGTGATCGTGGCAGCGCGCGCAACCGACCGATTGCGCAAGCAACGCTTCGCCGATGGTATCGACATTATCTGTCGTGATCTGGTATTTGCGCTGCACCAGATCGCGCGAGTTATAGTTATCGGGATAACCCGCCAAGAAGCCTGTGGCGACAATTACATCGGGATTGCTCGGCGCGATTTCATCGCCGGCCAATTGCTCTTTGATAAATTGATCGAACGGTTTGTCGCTGTTGAATGCGGTGATCACGTAATCGCGATAGCGCCACATGTTCGGCCGTGTGGGATCATTTTGAAAACCCGTGCTGTCGGCATAGCGCGCGAGATCGAGCCAACGCCGCGCTTGACGCTCGCCGTAATGCGGCGAATCGAGCAAACGATCGACGAGTTTTTCGTACGCATTCGGCGCTTTATCGGCAGCGAAAGTTTTCACTTCATCGGGCGTTGGAATCATGCCCCAGGCATCGAGCGTGGCACGGCGGATAAATGCAGCGCGATCGGCATCGGGCGAAGGCTTCAAACCTTTTTCTTCGAGCTTCGCCAGCACGAAAGCATCGATAGGTTCACGCACCCACTGTTTGTTTTTAACGGCGGGCACTTCTTGCGGCTGCACGGGTTGATAGGACCACCAAGGCTTCGTCGGCAATTTTGTCGGCGCTGCTTTGGCATTGCTCGCCCCCGCTGCGACGGTCGCAGGCGCGGCGTTGTTTTTTGCATCCGCTGCGGGCTGCTCATCCGCCGCGAAAGATAACAGCGCGAAAAAACTTAATGCGATGGCCAATGGAGCGCGCGCGGCCGTCAATGAAGTTCGTTTAAACGCCTTAAAATTTTGTTTGACCATTGTCGCTCTCGGCTTCGTGTTTTCGATCCCAATGCAATCGACTCGACCCCGCTGGCGAGCCGGTCATATCTGCTTCGTTAAGCTAAGAGCAACTAGCACGCCAATCACGGAAAGTTAAATTTGCAAAAATTGTGGGCGAGGACGATGCGTGCGCAAACTGTTATTGGTATTGAATATTTATATTTTTCATCGACGAAAAATAGCGGAATGCAGATGCCGATTGCGCAAACTCACCAATATAATCGCGAAATTTTAAAGAGAGGGATGCTGCCATCGCAGCAGTTGAGCAAGGCTATTGTTGATAAGACAGCAGCGGCCGCGCAGATAAAATGTGCATGCAGCCGCGGCGTGGGATAAAAAATATCTTAGGGAAATTCTGATTAAGTGCCTTTATTGGAAAGCACGCTGTAGCAGAGCATGAGGCGCCGGAGGGGGTTCTGAAAAAGAGAACCCCTCCGGCGCCAACCGGCTGCGAGAACGGTACAATAGTTAGCGCGCAGAAAACACTTAATCAGAATTTCCTTAGTATGAAATATCGTTGACAGCGACTGGCGCGCTCATCAGCAACCACGTGAGAAAAGCGGATACCGTAATAACGATCGAAGCGGCGAGCAGCGTTCGTGATGTCTCGATGACCTCATCGCGCGGGACAGCCACCTTGCGCCCGGTAAACATCGCTTCGATCAGTTTGTCTTTTTTAGCCAAGCGATAAGCGAGGACCGCAACAATGTGAATTCCGATTGCGCCTGCAATCCAATAAAACAATTGTCGGTGCAACGAGGTCAGGCGCAGGCTTAATTCATTGCTGATATAGCCATACAACGGACCGACATTAAAAATCTCATCATTGCCGAACAATCCGGTAACAGCCTGTACCAACAATCCGCTCAATAAAACCAGGACCATCAGCGCGCCGAGCGGATTATGTCCGGCAAAATGCCGCTCGGTACCACGCAGATAACGCCAGATGACTGCGGGGCCGCGCACGAAATTCCAAAAGCGCGCATGACGTGTACCGACCAGCCCCCACACACAACGAAACGCCACCAGCACCAGCACGGTATAGCCGCACCAGACGTGATATTTAAAATAGGCGACGCCGAGCTTGTCGGTCACAAACGCTGCGATAAATGCGATGACCAGGCTCCAATGAAAAATGCGTACCGGCAAATCCCACACGAGCGCGGACTCGACTTCGTATTGACGCGAATCACCATCGACCATGGCGACACCTCTTTAAAAAAACGACTTCACATTAACTGGATTTCACTTCACTTTGTAAGCTTCGTGGCAGCCTTTGCAATCCTGACCCACCGCTGCCGCTGCTGTTTTAAACGCGTCGCTCGCGGTTTTTTCACTCGCACTCACCTTGACCAGCGCTGCTGCGTGCTCTCGGAAATCGGCAACCTTTTTATCGAAGCCGGCGCTGTCGCCCCAAATTTCGGGCTTGGCTTTGCTATCGGGCAGCCCTGCGTTCGAAATCTCAGGGAATGAATCGCCGATAAAATCGGCGAGAAATGCTACGCGTGCGGCGCGTTTCTGTATTTCGGCCGCATCGTACTGCGCCTTCCCCTGCAGCGTTTCGCCGATAGGCTTGAAGTTATTGCCAATCAACGTAAACACCGCCTTGCGCACTTCGATAGCCTGACGCACGGGATTCGGACCCGGCACGGCAGCCGGTTGCGCATGCGTAAAAAAACTAAACGTTGAACCGAGCAGAAACGCGGCACTTGCTGCCCTTATTGTTTTAGATTGCATGGAACAATTTCCTTTGGCCATAAACTCAAAATGTAGTTTTCAAGATAATTATTAACCCGGCAATGTTCATTGTTGGGTTAATAGAATTTGCAACTAGCGCGCCATCGCCGTTCCAAGCGATTTACCTGCTGTGCGCGGCAATCGCAGCGGCGGATTGCGTATCGACTGCTGCAAAAAAAGCAGCGCAATAGCATTCACTGCTGGTTAAGCAGCAACGCATTCACCAATAAGACGATAATGCCTGGTTTTCAGGCTGGCATAGGCCGTGCATTTCATCTCGGATTAATTCATCGAAGGAAATCGCACTATGCAATTAAAATCAATTCTAATCGCCGCGGGTATGGTTATTTCGGCGAGCGGAGTATTGGCTCAACAAAAACCCGAGGATGCGATTAAAAATCGGCAGGCCACATTCAATGTAATCGCCAGCCATGTCGGAAAAATCAAAGCCTCTCTGGACGGCGAATACAATCGCGATCAGGTGTTGAAATCGACGGCAGTGATTCAGGCGATTGCGAATTTCGGGATTGATTCGTTATTCGTCGAAGGCACCGATAAGGGCACGGGCTATCACGAAACCCAGCTGAAAACCGATGCATTCAATCCGGACAATGCGAAAAAATTCGAGGATGCGGTTAATAATTTTGCCGACCAGGCCAATCAGCTCGCGGTGATTGCCAACATCGGCGATAAAGCCGCCGTGCAGGCGCAATTCGGCAAACTACGCGGCACGTGCAAATCCTGCCACGATAATTTCCGCAACGATTCGACGGCGAAATAAATTGCTCTGCGTATCTATTCCCTCTCTCGCAGGGAGAGGAAATAGATCGAGCAAGATAAAAATTACGCACGTAGATATTTATTAAAGAAATCGACCGTTCTCCGCCACGCCAATTTTGCCGCGGCTTCGTCATAGCGCGGTGTGGTGTCGTTGTTGAAGCCGTGCTGCACGCCCGGATAAACATAAGCTTGATATTTCACATTTGCAGCTTTCAATGCAGCTTCATACGCAGGCCAGCCGGCGTTGATGCGTTCATCCTCTCCCGCATAGTGAATCAACAGCGGCGCTTTTATCTTCGGCACATCGTCCGCGCTCGGCTGCTGGCCATAAAACGGCACCGCCGCAGCGAGATCCGGAATTCGCGTCGCCAGAAAATTGGTGACGCCGCCACCGTAGCAAAATCCGGTCACGCCGACTTTGCCGTTGCCCTCGGGCAATGTTTTCAAATAAGCCGCAGCCGCCAAAAAGTCTTCGCGCGTTTTTTCCTGATCGAGTTTTGGAAATAATTCGCGCGCTTTATCCTCGTCGCCGGGATAGCCGCCAAGCGGAAACAATGCATCGGGCGCGAACGCAATAAAATTATCGAGCGCCAGCCGCCGCGCGATATCGGCGATATGTGGATTGAGCCCGCGATTTTCGTGAACCACAAGCACTGTGGGCAACTTGCCCTTGGCTTTAGCCGGCTTAACAAGATAACCGCGCATGGTGCCGTAACCCTGTGGCGATGGAATCTCGATAGTTTTGGCGTCGATGCGCGGATCGCTCGGTGCGACTTGCTCGGCCTCGGCAAAGCGCGGACTCAGCGCGCTCAGCAAACCTGCCGCGGTCATACCGCCTACGGCGAATTGCGCAGCACGATCGAGAAAGCCGCGCCGATTCAATTGCCCGTGCACGTACTGATCGAATAGCCGCAATATTTGCGGATCGAAATCCTTAGCATTTTTTTTGGTCATGATATCCTCGCTAATCTATTTTGCCCGGCCTTTAAATCCCACTGCCTGTGTAGCAATTTTGTAGGCGGAGCCTCGACCGACCATATACAACGTTTTTTTTCGCTGCCGGCGAATGCAAGATTCTGCGGCTTCTTCGGCAAGAATCGGGACAATTCCAAAAATCAATTGACTTATGGATTCGGATTAGTGAGCACCGACAATCGATTGATACCCGCGCGCTCGATCGACGCCATTACTTTTGCCACCGCGCCATACGGCACAGTGTCATCCGCTTGCAGATTCAATGTCAGTTCGGCGTTTTCGGATTTGAGCGCGCGCAATTGCGGCTCAACGGCGTCCTGCGCAATCAGCTCGCGATTCAAATAGACCAGGCCCTGGCCATCGAGGCTGATGGTCACGGCCTTGATATCGCTGGGCGGAGCCGTCGCCGCTGTTTTCGGTAAATTCACGTGTACGGCATTGCTGAGCGCAGGTGCGGTGACGATAAAGGCGACGAGTAATACGAGCATCACATCGACCAGCGGCGTGATGTTGATTTCGCTCAGTACGCCATCACTCTCGCTGAAATTATTGAAAGCCATTACGCGGGCACCTCCGCACCGGTGAACGCGGATTTCGCACTCACTTCTTTAATCGCTTGTAGCTTATTGGTATTCAACGGCTGCAAACGGAATTGACTGCGCTGTGCGAGATTGACGAGCTCGGTCGCAAAATCTTCGAGATCGGCGCCGATTAATTTGAGGCCACGAATAAAATAGTTGTACGCGAGTACAGCCGGCACGGCGACGGCGATACCGATGCCGGTTGCCACGAGCGCGTCGCCAATGGGGCCTGCGACAACATCAAGACTCGCCGAACCGCGCTGGCCGATGTCGTGCAGCGCGTGCATGATGCCCCACACGGTGCCGAACAAACCCACGAACGGTGCGGTGCTGCCGATACTCGCGAGTATCGCAAGACCGCTATCGAGCTTATGCCGTTCGCGTTGCAATTGCTGACGCAAGTAACGCTCGAGCACATCCTGCCGCTCGCCGCTGTGTTCGAGATCGGTCGCGACTTCCGCTTCGCGCAACGCGCCAAAGCCAACTTGTGCAAGACGGCTCGCGGGACCTTCGCCTTCCTTCACGGCGACGGCGGCGTTTAAATCCGTGGCGCCCCAAAATGCTTTTTGATAGCGACGATTTGCCGCTTTAACACGAGCTTGTTGCACGCCTTTGATAATAAGGAGCAGCCACGTCGCAATCGAAAAGAGCCCGAGCAGCCACAGCGTGCCGTTGTGAATGAGCGCGGTTGAATTGCTGAACATAATTTCTACCTCAAGTATTTCTGTTAATTTCGTTCGTTAACTTTCGAGACTGAATTCGATCGGAAAGCTGACCCAACCTTCAATCGGTTGATCGCCGCGTTTGGCCGGAACGAATTTCCATTTCTGCACAGCCACCAATGCCGCGTCGTCGAGCACTTTTTTACCGCTGCTTTTCTCAAGCGTGATCGTGCCCGGCCGCCCATCGGGCTGCACGAGTACACGCAATTGCACTGTTCCCTGCCAACCCTGCCGCAATGCGACCGGCGGATATTCCGGCGCGGGATTGTTGAGATAATTCGCATCGGCGCGTGCTGCCGTCACCTTCTCTTCAACTGCGGGTGCCGGCGCAGGTGGCGGACCCTCCTGCACAGCAACAACGTTATCGATGGGCGCGATATCTTGTGCGATGACTTTCTGCACGACCGGCACTTGCGGCGCTTTCACCACTTTCTGTACCACTTTGGGAGGCTCGACTTGCGGCGGCGGTGGTGGTGGTGGCGGCGTTACGAAGGCCACTTCAATCGGTGCAGGCTGAGGCGATGCAATCAATTCACCGGCCGGCAAATGCGTAAGCGTCCAGGCGGCGAAAACATGCACGCCGATCGCCGCAGCAATCGCGAGCGGCAACTCCCAACGTTTTGCGGTAGGAATGGTGACGCTATGAGCCGATAAATAATCGCCCGGAACCACAGGGCGAACTTCAACTTTCGATGGCCGGACCAGTGCAAGTTTTGTCTTGCGCTCGATTTTTGCGGCGCTTTGCAATTTGCTTCCGCGCACGATGCGACGTTGCCGGCGCGTATCGTGCCCCAGCGCATCCTGCCAAGAATATTGCAAACTCATCGCATTCCTCCCGCTTAATTGTGATCATTGACGATCATCATGGGAGTCGTTAGAGCAGATGGCGTACCAAGAATTTCAAATAACTAATTCATAAGGTTTTTTGTTTTTTTGGAAAAAAAACGTTGCATTTTAATGCTGTCATAAAAACAATTTTTAAAATCTTATTGTTGATGTACGGTCACTTCTTGCGTGTACAAAGACAATCGCTTTCGATTCTGCGAATGGTATTACCCGATTTAGTCGAGAGGATTGGAAACAGTCATCAAAAATCAATTCGACGCAGTGGGCTTCGGTGCCGGCGGCTCGATTTTCGTCAACTGACCGCCCTCTTCTTCATAATTCTGCACACCAATTGCACCCGCGACTTTAAAACCTTTACTACTGAGCAAATCGGCGGCGGCACCAGCACGCCCCGCGTGATTCGAGACCGTCACAATCGCTCGTTCTTTCGGAATGTAAGCGAGATTTTTTTCGAGATCGGCCGCTTGAATGTTCAAATAAACCGGGAAGCCGCCAATTTTAATCAGCTCGTCGGGCCGGCGTACGTCGATGATCAGCAGCTTTTCCGGTTTCGCGAGCAGGGCATCGATCTGCGCGCGATTGAGCTTGGGTGTTTTCCATTTATATGTACTTTGCGTATATGTACTTTGCGCAGCAGGCTGTGCGGGCGCGCCCGCGGTTTGCGCCAATAGCGCGGACGATACCAATGTCGTTGCCAATGCGAATACGACGCTGCCAACGATCTTGTTGCTTTTCATAATCACTCCTAACCACTGGTGGTTGAAAACATATATCGGGCGTGAGACGAGCACTTAATGTGCCAGCGCTCTAAAGCGCGATATGGAGGCGGAAAACGTTGGGAAATTCACGGTTTTCGTCAATTCTTCCAAAATATTGAGGCCCTAATGTTTCGCCACAAACATGACAAACGCGAACTGTGCGCGTAAAGCAGCAAATGGTGCACCTGTATGCGCAACTCGATAAGCGATATAGACCGTTAGGAATTTTTTCATAAAACGCTTCCGATCAACTATCATGGTGAAAATTGATGGAAAATTCGATGATTCGCCTGATAGTGTTTACCGCCGCTATTTTTTTTGCGAATTGCTCGCATGCCGTAGAGACATCTTCCGAAATTCGCGAGGCACGCTATACATTTTCGTGGCCGCTGTATCGCGATTCGTTACAGCCGCGCGGCGGTACCACCCACGGCCCGGCCGTTGCGCTCGATAGCGACGAATTGCCGGCATGGAAGGCGCTGCAGGAAAAAAATAGCAGCGATGTCGAACGCGATCGCCGCGCAATTCTGGCAATGGCCGGCACTTATCGCGTAACTTTCGATTTTCTCGAAATCGTGCGCTTCGATCCGCAACAAAAACCGAACGCTCCGTATCAATCGTGGGGCACCGAAAAAATTTATGTCGATACCGATAACGGTAAATTCATCAGTCTTGTGCATATTCTGGAAATGCGCATAGTTGATGATGAGGGAAAA